>NZ_JBEYEW010000025.1:0-107170 GCF_040634095.1 Streptomyces sp. NPDC007205 | reverse complement strand
AGACTTCCTCCACACCTACAACCACCACCGCTGCCACACCGCACTCGGCGGCCACCCACCGATCAGCCGTGTGAACAACGCTTCAGGTCAATACATCTAGCCGCTCCCCGGCATGGGCGAGAATGGTGCCATGACTCTGTTCCGCGACGACGGCATCGTGCTGCGCACCCAGAAGCCGGGTGAGGCGGACCGGATCATGCTGTGCTGTCCCGGGGGGCGACCCCCGGACCCCCGGCCGGTGGGAAGCGGGGGTCGGCTGTGAGTCTGTTCCGGGATGACGGCGTCGTGCTGCGCACCCAGAAACTGGGTGAGGCCGACCGGATCATCACGCTGCTCACGCGGGGGCATGGGCGGGTGCGGGCCGTGGCCCGGGGCGTGCGGCGGACCAAGTCGAAGTTCGGGGCCCGGCTGGAACCCTTCTCTCACGTCGACGTGCAGTTCTTCGCGCGGGGAAGTGAGCTGGTCGGGCGCGGACTGCCGCTGTGTACGCAGAGTGAGACCATCGCTCCGTACGGCGGCGGCATCGTCACCGACTACGCCCGGTACACCGCCGGGACGGCCATGCTGGAGACCGCCGAGCGGTTCACCGATCATGAGGGCGAGCCGGCCGTGCAGCAGTACCTGCTGCTGGTGGGCGCCCTGCGGACGCTCGCCCGGGGAGAGCACGCTCCCCATCTGGTGCTCGACGCCTTCCTGCTGCGCTCCCTCGCCGTCAACGGGTACGCCCCGAGTTTCACCGACTGCGCGAAGTGCGGCATGCCCGGACCGAACCGGTTCTTCTCCGTGGCCTCCGGCGGCTCGGTCTGCGTCGACTGCCGGGTGCCCGGGAGTGTCGTACCGTCGCCGCAGACCCTGGTACTCCTCGGGGCGCTGCTTACGGGAGACTGGGAGACGGCGGACGCGTGCGAGGCCCGGTACGTCCGGGAGGGCAGCGGGCTGGTGTCCGCCTACCTGCACTGGCATCTGGAACGCGGGCTGCGTTCGCTCAGGTACGTCGAGAAATAAGAGGGAGACGAGAAGCGCATGGTCGTACGCGGGATCCTGGGGCGCCAGCGGCGCGAGTACAGGGCGCCGGAGCCGCACCCGTCCGGTGCGCGTGCGCCCAAGCTCCCCGGCGAGCTGGTGCCGAACCACGTGGCCATCGTCATGGACGGCAACGGACGGTGGGCGAAGGAGCGGGGGCTGCCGCGCACCGAGGGGCACAAGGTGGGGGCCGAGCGGGTGCTCGACGTCCTCCAGGGATCCATCGAGATCGGTGTGCGCAACATCTCCCTGTACGCCTTCTCCACCGAGAACTGGAAGCGGTCGCCCGACGAGGTCCGCTTCCTGATGAACTTCAACCGCGACTTCATCCGGAAGACCCGCGATCAGCTCGACGCACTCGGGATCCGGGTGCGCTGGGTGGGGCGTATGCCCAAGCTGTGGAAGTCGGTCGCCAAGGAGCTGCAGATCGCCCAGGAGCAGACCAAGGGCAACGATCTGCTCACGCTGTACTTCTGCATGAACTACGGCGGCCGGGCCGAGCTCGCCGACGCGGCGAAGGCACTGGCCGAGGACGTGAAGGCGGGGCGGCTGGATCCGGCGAAGGTCAGCGAGAAGACCATCCAGAAGTACCTGTACTACCCGGACATGCCGGACGTGGACCTGTTCCTGCGGCCGAGCGGCGAGCAGCGCACCTCCAACTACCTGCTGTGGCAGAGCGCTTACGCCGAGATGGTTTTCCAGGACGTGCTGTGGCCCGACTTCGACCGCCGTGACCTGTGGCGGGCCTGTCTCGAATTCGCCTCCCGCGACCGGCGGTTCGGCGGTGCCGTCCCGAACGAGGAACTCCTCGCCATGGAGGCCGCCATGAAGGGCGATTCCACCTCGTAGCCACCGGCGGTTCAACCGGGGCGCCGAGGATGCGGGACTCATGAGACGTCTCACGCCTGTCCTCGCCCTCGGCGCCCTGTTGCTCACCGCGCTGCCCGCGCACGCCGTGGACGACGGTCCCGCGCACCGCGCGAGCTACGGCACCAAGGCCCCGTACGAGCCTCAGCAGAGCGCGCACACCTATCAGCGGCCCCCGGCCGGTTACACCGCCGTCTTCACCGAGAACGTCTCCCGGCACGGCTCGCGTGCGGCCACGGACGGGGAGGACGGCGACCTGGTCCTCGCCCTCTGGGACAAGGCGCGGGAGCAGGGTGAACTCACCGGGAAGGGTGAGGAGTTCGGGCCGTGTGTGCGGGCGCTGACGGCCGCCATGGAGAAGGCCGGGTACGGCGACCTCAGCGGGCGCGGGCGGCAGGAGATGCGGGACACGGCGACGCGCATGGAGCGCCGGCTGCCCACCCTGTTCGCGGAGATCGCCGGCCAGGGCGAGAAGATCGACGTGGTCAGCTCCGGGCAGGGGCGGGCCGTGGACAGCGCGGAGGAGTTCACCGGGGCGCTCGTGGCGGCCGACCCGGCGCTGAAGCCACTGATCGGGGCGACCCGGACGGACAAGGACCTGCTGTACTTCCACAAGGCGGCGGGCGGCGCCGCGTACCGCGACTACCTCGCGAACGACCAGCGTCTCAAGGACACCCTGAACGCGATCGAGGACCAGCCCCGGACACACGAGGCCGCGCACAGCGTCCTGCGCCGGATCTTCACGGAAGCCTTCGTCGACCGGATCACCGACCAGGTCGGCGCCGCACAGGCCGTCTACCGCCTGTACGCCATCGCCCCCGCGATGAGCGAGGAGAGCCCGGACGGCGACGGCTGGGGGATGGAGCGCTTCGTCTCCCGGCCGGACGCCGAGTGGTTCGGGTATCTGTCCGACGCCGAGGACTTCTACGAGAAGGGTCCCGGCTTCTCCGACAGCGACATCACCTACAGGATGGCGGGCGTCCTGCTCGACGATTTCTTCCAGCAGGCCGAGGCCAAGCGGGCCGGTACCAGCGAGCTCGGGGCCGAGCTGCGCTTCACCCACGCCGAGGAGATCATTCCGCTGGCCGCGCTGATGGGGCTGCCGGGCAGCACGGGGCCGGCGACGCCGGGGGAGGCGTACACGTACGCCGGCAATCCCTGGCGGGGGGCGTCGGTGGCTCCGCTGGGCGCGAACATCCAGTGGGACGTCTTCAGGAGGGGCGACCGGTACCTGGTCCGCATGCTCTACAACGAGAAGGAGACGGCGTTCAGGACGGGCTGCCGCCCGATCGAGAAGGGGAGCACCTTCTATGACCTCGACGAACTGGAGCGGTGCTTCGGGCGCGGCTGAGCTCTGGCAGCGCCCCGGAATCAGCCCCCGGCGCAGTCAGAGCATGTGCCGAAGATCTCCACCGTGTGCGCCACGTTGACGTAACCGTGTTCCGCCGCGATGGCCTCGGCCCACTTCTCCACCGCCGGGCCCTCCACCTCCACCGCCTTGCCGCAGGCACGGCACACGAGGTGGTGATGGTGCTCACCAGTGCTGCAGCGGCGGTAGACGGACTCGCCGTCGGACGTGCGCAGGACGTCGACCTCGCCGGCCTCGGCGAGGGACTGCAGCGTGCGGTAGACGGTGGTGAGCCCGACCGAGTCGCCCTTGTGCTTGAGCATGTCGTGCAGTTCCTGCGCGCTGCGGAACTCCTCGACCTCGTTCAGGGCCGCCGCCACCGCTGCACGCTGGCGGGTCGCGCGGCCCTTCACGGGCGGTCCAGCGGTCGTCACCGTTGTCTCCTCACGTCTCGCTTGTGCCCGGGCGGCCATTGTGCCAGCCCGGACTGTCAGCGGTCAGACGCCGATCTCGTCCGCGGCCCCTCTCGTGGCCGGAATGGTGCACTCCGCCGGGTCCCCGGCGGGGTGTGCCGCGGCGGCCGCGCGGGCGCGTCGACGGGCCAGCGGGGTGGCCAGGACCGTGAGCGCGACGAACGCGGCGATGGTCAGCAGGACGATCGTCGCGCCGGGCGGGACGTCCTGGTAGTACGAGGTGATCGTGCCGCTGATCGCCACGCCGACGCCGATGGCGACGGCGATCGCGAAGGTCACCGCGAAGCTGCGGCTGAGCTGCTGGGCGGCGGCGACCGGCACCACCATGAGCGCGGAGACCAGGATCAGGCCGACCACCCGCATGGCGACGGTGACCGTGACGGCCGCGGTGACGGCGGTGAGCAGGTTCAGGGCGCGCACCGGCAGCCCGGTGACCCGGGCGAACTCCTCGTCCTGGCTGACCGCGAACAGCTGGCGGCGCAGTCCGAGGGTGACCACGACGACGAACGCGGCGAGCACGGTGATCGCCGTGATGTCCGACGGGGAGACCGTGGACAGCGAACCGAACAGGTACGAGGTCAGGTTGGCATTGGAACCGCCGGGCGCGAGGTTGACGAACATCACGCCGCCGGCCATGCCGCCGTAGAAGAGCATCGCGAGGGCGATGTCGCCGCGTGTCCTGCCGTACCAGCGGATCAGTTCCATCAGGACCGAGCCGAGCACGGAGACGGCCGTGGCCATCCACACCGGTGAGGCGTGCAGCAGGAAGCCGAGGCCGACGCCGGTCATCGCGACGTGCCCGATGCCGTCGCCCATCAGGGGCTGGCGGCGCTGGACGAGGTAGATGCCGATCGCGGGCGCGGTGATGCCGACCAGGACGGCGGCGAGGAGCGCCCGTTGCATGAAGGCGTAGTTCAGGAAGTCCATCAGCTCAGAAGCCCCATCAACTCAGCAGTCCCGTGCGGATCGGTTCGGCGCCCGCGGGCGCGTGCGGGTGTACGTGGTCGTGGCCGGGCAGGGCGTGCTGGCCGACCGCGCGCGGCGGCGGGCCGTCGTGCAGCACGCAGCCGTCGCGCAGGACGACCGCCCGGTCGATCAGGGGTTCCAGCGGCCCGAGTTCGTGCAGGACCAGCAGGACCGTCGTGCCGGCGGCCACCTGCTCGCGGAGCGTGTGCGCCAGCACCTCCTGGCTGGCCAGGTCCACGCCCGCCATCGGCTCGTCCATGATCAGCAGTTCGGGTTCGGCGACGAGCGCGCGGGCGATCAGCACCCGCTGGTGCTGGCCGCCGGACAGGGCGTTCACCGAGTCCTTGGCGCGGTCCGCCATGCCGACCAGTTCCAGGGCCCGGTGCACGGCCGCCCGGTCGGCCTTGCGGAAGACGCCGAAGCGGGTGCGCGAGAGCCGGCCCGAGGAGACGATCTCGGTGACCGTCGCGGGGACGCCGCCGGCGGCCGTGGTGCGCTGCGGTACGTAGCCCACGCGCGCCCAGTCGCGGAAGGAGCGGCGCGGGGTGCCGAACAGCTCGACCGTGCCGCCGCTGACCGGTACCTGGCCGATGATCGTGCGGACCGCCGTGGACTTGCCGGAGCCGTTGGCGCCGAGCAGTGCGACGACCTCGCCGCGGCCGACGGTGAGGTCGATGCCGCGCAGCACGGGACGTGCGCCGAGTTCGGCGGTGACCCCGTGCAGAGCTATGACGGGCTCTCCCATGATCCTGCCCTCCCTGTCGGTCACTTGGCGCCCAGCGCCTGCTGGAGCGCCTTGAGGTTGGCCCGCTGGACGGAGAAGTAGTCCTTGCCGCGGGACTTGGCCGTGATGCCCTCGATCGGGTCCAGGACGTCCGTCTTCAGGCCGGCGTCGTTCGCGACGGTCCTCGCGGTCTTGTCGCTGACGAGCGTCTCGTAGAAGACGGTGGAGACGCCGTCGGCCCTGGCCATCGTCTCCAGGTCCCTGATCCGGGCGGCGCTGGGCTCCGACTCGGGGTCGAGGCCGTTGATGGCCTCCTCGGTCAGGCCGTAGCGCTCGGCGAGATAGCCGAAGGCGGCGTGGGTGGTGACGAAGACCTTGGTCCTCGGGTGCGCCAGTCCGTCCCTGAACTGCCGGTCCAGGCCGTTCAGCTGCCGGACCAGGGCCGCGGTGTTCTTCTTGTAGTCGGCGGCGTGCTCGGGGTCGGCCTTCTCGAAGGCCTTGCCGACACCCTCGGCGACCTGGGCGTAGCGGACCGGGTCGAGCCAGATGTGCGGGTCCTTGCCCGCCGACTCCTCGCCCTGGTGGGTGTCGTGCGCGGCCGCGTGGCCGCCGACCTCGTTGCCGTGGTCCTCCAGCGTGGTCAGGGAAGCCGCGTCGATCTTCGTCGTGACCGGGGACTGGGCCACCGCGTCGTCGACGGAGGGCTGGAGGTTCTTCAGGTACAGGACCGCGTCGGAGTCCTCGAGACCCCCGATCTGCTTCGGGCTGAGCTCCAGGTCGTGCGGCTCCTGGCCGGGGGAGGTCAGACTGGTCACATGGACGTGGTCCCCGCCGATGCGCTCGGCGAGGAAGGCCATGGGATAGAAGGACGCTACGACGTCGAACCTGCCGGTGTTCGCCGCTGCCGTGTCCCCGGAGCAGGCGGTGAGGGTGCCGAGGCCGAGGGCGGTCACGGCGGTGATCGCGGCGGCGGGTATGAGGCGTCGTCGTACGTTCATGACAGTCATTTTCAACAGACATGGAAACCGTTGTCAAAAAGCCTTGTCCGGGCTGCTTGGGAGGGGCCCCGATTTGGCCGTGGGGGAGCCTGCGCCGGTAACCTGAATCATTCGCAAGCTGGAAGCATCTCGCTTCACCGCCAGTCGCCGTAACCGTCATGAAGAGAGCACCGTGGCCGCCGACAAGATCGACACCATCGTCAGCCTGAGCAAGCGCCGTGGCTTCGTTTTCCCGTGCAGTGAGATCTACGGCGGACAGCGTGCCGCCTGGGACTACGGACCGCTGGGTGTCGAGCTCAAGGAGAACATCAAGCGCCAGTGGTGGCGCTACATGGTGACGTCGCGCGAGGACGTGGTCGGTATCGACTCGTCCGTCATCCTGGCCTCCGAGGTCTGGGTCGCGTCCGGCCACGTCGCCACCTTCACGGACCCGTTGACCGAGTGCACCGCGTGTCACAAGCGGTTCCGCGCCGACCACCTGGAAGAGGCGTACGAGGAGAAGAAGGGCCACGCCCCGGCGAACGGCCTGGCGGACATCAACTGCCCGAACTGCGGCAACAAGGGCCAGTTCACCGAGCCCAAGCAGTTCTCCGGTCTGCTGTCGACGCACCTCGGCCCGACCCAGGACTCCGGCTCGGTCGCGTACCTCCGCCCCGAGACCGCCCAGGGCATCTTCACCAACTTCGCCCAGGTGCAGACCACCTCGCGCCGCAAGCCGCCGTTCGGCATCGCCCAGATGGGCAAGTCGTTCCGCAACGAGATCACGCCGGGCAACTTCATCTTCCGCACCCGTGAGTTCGAGCAGATGGAGATGGAGTTCTTCGTCAAGCCGGGCGAGGACGAGAAGTGGCAGGAATACTGGATGGAGCAGCGCTGGAACTGGTACACCGGCCTGGGTCTCCGTGAGGAGAACATGCGCTGGTACGAGCACCCGAAGGAGAAGCTCTCCCACTACTCCAAGCGCACCGCCGACATCGAGTACCGCTTCCAGTTCGGCGGCAGCGAGTGGGGCGAGCTGGAGGGTGTCGCCAACCGCACCGACTACGACCTCGGCGCCCACTCCAAGGCCTCCGGCCAGGACCTCGCGTACTACGACCAGGAGGCCCAGGAGCGCTGGACGCCGTACGTCATCGAGCCCGCGGCGGGTGTCGGTCGTACGATGCTGGCCTTCCTGCTCGACGCCTACGTCGAGGACGAGGCGCCGAACGCCAAGGGCAAGATGGAGAAGCGCACGGTGCTGCGCCTCGACCACCGCCTCGCCCCGGTGAAGGCCGCGGTTCTGCCCCTTTCGAGGAACCCCGAGCTGTCCCCGAAGGCCAAGGGTCTCGCGCAGGCGCTGCGCCAGCACTGGAACATCGAGTTCGACGACGCCGGTGCGATCGGTCGCCGTTACCGCCGCCAGGACGAGATCGGTACGCCGTACTGCGTGACCGTCGACTTCGACACGCTCGAGGACAACGCCGTCACGGTGCGCGAGCGGGACTCGATGAAGCAGGAGCGGGTGTCCCTCGACCAGATCGAGGGCTACCTGGCCGCCCGTCTGCTGGGCTGCTGACGCCCCCTGCCGGTGCCGTACGCCCGTCCTCCGTCCGACTCGGCCGGCCGGAGGACGGGCGTTCTGCTCACAGGTCCAGGGCTACAGGTCCGGGACTACAGGTCCAGGACTACAGGTCCAGGACCACGTACAGCGCGGCGTGGTCCGACGCCTCGTCGGTCTTCGACGTCACGCTGTCGAAGTGGTTCGGGTGCGCGAAGACGCCCCGTGTCTCCAGGCCCACCTGCTGCACCTTCGACCACAGACCGGGCGGAAGCAGGAGGTAGTCGAGCTTGTCCCGCTTCGAGTGGCAGGTGCCATGGGTGCCCGGGTCTCCCTGGTACGAGGGGTGGCTCATCACGTCGCGCAGCGGAGGGTCGGCGCCCAGCAGCATTCCGACCGGCTTGCTGTCCGGGGTGTCGTTGAGGTCGCCGGCGACCACGACGTTCGGGGTGCGCTGCAGCGCGGCCCGGTAGATCCCGGCGACCCGTTCCGCCTGGTGCAGGCGCAGCTCCGGGTCGTCGTTGAACTTGCTCTTGAGGTGGTTGCCGAGGAGCACCAGACTCTCCCCGCTGCCGAGCTGGATCTCGTACTCGGGGCAGTCGCGGCTGAACAGGGGCTTCGTCGGGTCGGCCGGGTTCGGGTCGAAGAGGTGCGGCCGGACCGAGGTGACCGGGAGGCGGCTGAGGATCCCGATGTCGATGCCCCGCGGGTCGTTGCCGTCGATCAGCAGACTGAAGGGGTACGGCTGTCCGCCCAGGCCCAGGACGTGCCGGTTGAAGCGCTCCAGGGTGAGCCGGTCCTCGACCTCGGGCACCAGCAGGACATCGGCGTCGACCTCGGTGACCACCCGCCCGGTGTTCTTCACCGCTGCCATGTCCAGGTCGTCCTGCCCGAGTTCGGCCCAGCCGGCCCACGCGCCGCGGCCGTCGGCGCGGATCTGCAGCTCCGTGGGGTGGGACCCCGGCGGAGGCGTGTCGAAGAGCCCGCTGCCCCTCCCGGGGCGGTTCTGGTTGACGTAGATGAGCGGCGGGTCGTCGGGGTCGTTGCTGTAGGCCTGGTAGGTGAGGACGAGGTCCGCGATCTCCTTCTTGTCCGGCTCGGCGTACGCCGGCTTGTCCAGGAGGGTGACCAACTTGTCGAAGTCGTCGAGGACTTGCTTCCGCTGGGCAGCGTCGGAGAGACGGAAGACGGAGGGGCGGCGGAAGAGGTTCTCGGTGTTGAAGGTGGCGATACGGACGACCATGGCGGCCCTCCTCCGGGCGGCGCGAGGGCACCGCGGGGCCGGCGGCAGGCGCCGCCGAAGTGACTGCTCGCCGACAACTCCCATTGTCCACGGACGAAGGGCACCGCGCATGTGACAGCTATGGAATGACAGATATTGAAATCTGTCATCTGTCATGGCAAGGTGGAGGCATGACGATGCGAACCCGAACCCTCGGAACCACCGGACCCCAGGTCTCCGCCCTCGGCCTCGGCTGCATGGGTATGTCCGCGCTGTACGGCGACGCCGACCGCGCGGAGTCCGTCGCGACCGTCCACGCCGCCCTGGAGGCGGGCGTCACCCTGCTGGACACCGGCGACTTCTACGCCATGGGGCACAACGAGATGCTGATCGGCGAGGCCCTGCGCACCGCCCCGGCCGCCCGCCGCGAACAGGCGCTGCTCAGCGTGAAGTTCGGCGCCCTGCGCGACCCGGAGGGCAACTGGAGCGGGTACGACGGCCGCCCGGCCGCCGTGAAGAACTTCGCCGCCTACTCGTTGCAGCGCCTCGGCGTCGATCACATCGACGTCTACCGGATCGCCCGCCTCGACCCGGACGTGCCGATCGAGGAGACCGTCGGCGCGATCGCCGAACTGATCGAGAAGGGATACGTCCGGCACGTCGGCCTGAGCGAGGTCGGCGCCGACACCGTCCGGCGGGCCGCCGCCACCGCGCCCGTCTCCGATCTGCAGATCGAGTACTCGCTGATCTCCCGCGGCATCGAGCGGGACATCCTGCCCACCACCCGCGAACTGGGCATCGGCATCACCGCGTACGGTGTGCTCTCCCGCGGCCTGATCTCCGGCCACTTCACCCGCGACCGGCAGCTGGCCGCGAACGACTTCCGCGCCCATTCGCCCCGCTTCCAGGGCGAGAACCTCCAGCACAACCTGGACCTGGTCGAGGCCCTCCGCAAGATCGCCGAGCAGAAGGGCGTGACGGTCGCGCAGATCGCCGTCGCCTGGGTGATCTCCCAGGGCCTGCGGCAGGACACGACCATCGTTCCGCTCGTGGGGGCCCGTACGCGGGAGTGGCTCTCCGAGTCGCTGGGCGCGTTGGACGTCACCCTGGACGCGGCCGACCTGACGGCGATCGAGGAGGCCGTACCGGCGGACGCGGCGGCCGGTGACCGCTATCCGGCCGCGCAGATGGCACACCTCGACAGCGAGCGCTGACCGTGGCGCCAGGTACGGTCTAAGGCATGGCACCGCCCACCGAGACCCTGACCGCCGAGCGCATCCTCGAAGCCACCGAGGAGGTGCTGCGCCGGCACGGCCCGGCCAAGGCCACCGTGGTCGACGTGGCCCGCGCGCTGGGCGTCAGCCACGGCAGTGTCTACCGGCACTTCCGCACCAAGGCGGCCCTGCGCGAGGCGGTCACCAAACGCTGGCTGGACCGGACGTCGGAGAAACTGGCCGTCATCGTCGCCGGGGACGGCACTCCCGAGGAGCGGCTGCGGGCCTGGCTCGGCGCCCTGTTCGAGGCCAAGCGGCACAAGGCGGGCGACGACCCCGAGCTCTTCGCCACCTACACGGTGCTGACCGACGAGAACGGCACGGCGGTCGGCGAGCACATCGCCGACCTGACCGCGCAGCTGACCCGGATCATCACGGCAGGGGCCGGGGCGGGCGCCTTCCTCGTACCCGACCCGGCCGCCGCGGCGCGGGCCGTCTTCCAGGCCACCGGCCGTTTCCACGACCCCTGTTACGCCCGGGAGTGGACCGCTCCCGGCGTCGACGAGGAGTTCACGGCCGTCGTCGACCTGCTGATACGGGGACTCAGCTCACCTTCACGGTGACGGCGGGCGAGTAGACGTGCCCGGCCGCGACCCGCAGATGCTCGGTGCCCTTGGTGTTGAGCCTGGCGAGGAGCTCGTACGAGCTGCCCTTCCTGACCTTCGCGGTCGACTTCAGGTTCGTCCACTTGCCGTTCTTCTCGTGCTGGAGGACCAGCGGGGTGCCGATCTTCAGGCCCTTGGTGCGTCCGGTGAACTTCACCATCTGCCCGGCCTTCACCGCGGACTTGTTGACGTTGATGGTGATCGAGGCCATACCGGTGGTCGGACTGGGCGGGGCGCTGCCGGCGCTCGGGGCGGCGCTGCCGGCGGCGAAGGCTCCGGCCGTCCCACCGGAGAGCAGCGCCACGGAGAGGAGACCGGCGCCGAGCGCGCGGCCGCAGCGGTGGCGGAGTACCCAGGTCATGGTCGTCTCCTGTCGCTCGATGAACCTTTCCCAGGCTGAACCGGCTCTGCGAAAGCGGCCACTCGAACGGGTGGGAGCGCAGGTCAGACGGGGTGTCCCACGGCCGGGGCGCTCGCCTTCACGGCTGCCGGGCCGCCGCCGGATCCACCGTCGCCTGATGGGCCTCGGCCAGATGCTCCGCCGCCTTCAGCCATGGCAGGAACTGGGCGCCCCTGCGCCAGCCGCATGTGTCGCATCTGATCGTGCGCTGCACCCCTGTGCGCTGCACCCGGACGACATGCTCCCGGCCGTGCCCGTCCCATCTGCTGACCTTGCTCGTGCTGTTGCCCTGCGGCATGACGCCTCACGTCTCCTCAAGTCCGGCACTCCCGACCGGGACAGGAGTGTGCAGCAAGACGAACATCAACGGGGCGCTTCCCGCGCAGTTGTCCAAGCCGTGGGCCTCGGCTCAGCCGACCTCGCGGGGCAGACGCAGGCTGAGCAGGCCGGTCGGCGCGATCCCGGCCAGCTGCACCAGCAGCGTGGTGACCAGCGCGTCCCGCATGCCCGTGCTCGCGGACAGGGTGAGGAACAGGGTGCCGAGGGTGGCCACGCCGAGGGCGAGCGCGGACTGCTGGGTGGTGACCATCACACCGCTGCCGACACCGGCCCGGGACGGCGGTATCTCCGACATCACGAGCCGCATCACGTCGGGCAGTTGGCGCCCCTGCCCGGCGCCGGCCACGGCCAAGCCGGGCAGCAGCGAGCCGACGCCCAGCTGCGGCCGGCCGCGCGAGACGACGAGGTGACCCGCGAGCGGCTGGAGCGCCTGTACGACCTCGCCCTCGGCGCCGCGGCCCGCGCCTCACCACCGACCGCCCCCGCCCCGGCAACCTGCTCGGCCACGACGCCGTCCCGGTCCTCCCCTCCGAGGCGGCCCGCGCCATCCACCAGGCACTGCACCATGGCTGGCACCCGACGACGCCGGGCGCCCCGTTCCGTCTGGACAGGGCCTAGGTGTATTGACCTGAAGCGTTGTTCACACGGCTGATCGGTGGGTGGCCGCCGAGTGCGGTGTGGCAGCGGTGGTGGTTGTAGGTGTGCAGGAAGTCTGCCAGGGCGGCGGTTCGTTCGTCGTTGCTGGTGTAGGGCCGCAGGTAGGCCCACTCATCGAGCAGGGTGCGGTGGAAGCGTTCGACCTTGCCGTTGGTCTGCGGCCGGTAGATGCGGGTGAGTTTGCCGGTCGCGTCCAGGTCGGCCAGTGCCCGCTGCCAGGCGAAGCTTTTGCGGTAGGGCCAGGCGTTGTCGGTCAGGACTCGCTCGATGCGCAGGATGCCGCAGGTGGCGAAGAAGGCTGCGGCCCGTTTCAGGAAGGCTGCGCAGGTGGCGGCCTTCTCGTCCGGGTGGACTTCGCTGTAGGCGAGGCGGCTGTGGTCGTCGACTGCGGAGTGGATGTAGTCGAAGCCGGTGGTGCGGCGGCGGTCGGGGCAGGCGGCACGGCCGTGGACGCGCCAGCCTCCGCCGTCAGGAATCCGGCCGAGTTTCTTGACGTCGACGTGGACGAGTTCGCCTGGCCGGCTGCGTTCGTAGCGGCGGATGACCTGCCCGGTGGGCCGGTCCAGGAAGGCCAGACGGTTCAGGCCGTGCCGGGCCAGGACCCGGTGGACGGTCGAGGCGGGCAGGCCCAGGATCGGCCCGATGCGGGCCGGGCCCAGCTTCCGCTCTTGTCGCAGGCGGCAGACCTGCTCCTCTACTGCTGCCGGGGTCCGGTGCGGTGTGGTGTGCGGTCGGCTGGGCCGGTCGTGCAGCCCGGCCTCGCCCTCCGCCCGCCAGCGGCGCAGCCACTTGTGGGCCGTGGCCCGAAAGATGCCCATCTCGGCCGCGACATGCGCGATGGGACGGCCGGAGCGGACACGCTCTACCAGCAGCCGCCTGCCGTGAACGGTCAGCCGGGCATTACGGTGGGACACGAAGACCTCCGTGCGGTGCAGTCCTAGACAGCTCCACCACACCGGAGGTCTTCGCCATGATCAAGCACCGTGACTGTCAACAACGCTCGTGGTCAATACACCTAGGCGCGTCAGGGCGCTCCGACCGGCTGGCGGATGTCCGGTGACTCCAGCTTCTCGGCTGTGCGTTGTGCGGTGCCGTGAGCCCAGCGGCCGCTGGTGAGGAGGCCGAGGAGGAGGACGGCCAGGCCGCAGGCGGTGAGGATCCACCAGCCGGGGCGGGCCGCCGAGACGAAGGCCTGCTTCATGGGCGACGAGCCGACGCCGGAGGCCAGGACCGCGCCGACCACCGCGACACCGAGGGTCTGGCCCAGCTGCCGGCTCGTGGAGGCGACCGCGGCCGCGACCCCGGCCTGGGCGCGCGGCATGCCGGAGACGGCCGTGTTGGTGATCGGGGCGTTCACGAATCCGAAGCCGATGCCGAACAGGACGTAGCCGATGAGGAGGGTGGCGTTGGACGTCTCCGCCTCGAAGGCCGCGAAGAGGACGCCGCTCGCCGTCATCGCCGTACCGGCCACCAGGAGGGGAAGGCGCGGGCCGCGGCTGCCCACCAGGCGGCCGGACAGAGGCGCGCACAGGAATGTCGGGGCGGCCATCGGCAGCATCCACAGGCCGGCGTGCAGGGCGTTCAGACCGCGGACGTTCTGCAGGTAGAGCGTGGACAGGAACAGGAAGCCGCCCAGCGCCGCGAACGCGCTGATCGCGATCACCGTGGCGCCACTGAACGGGGCCGACTGGAAGAAGCGCAGGTCGATGAGGGGTTCGGCGCGCCGGGGCTCGTACCGGAGCAGGCCGACGAGGGCCGCGAAGGCGATCGCCATGAACGGGGCCACCGCGGTCGGACCGGAGTCCGGGGCCTCGATGATCGCGTACGTCAGCGAGCCGAACAGGGCGATGACCAGGAGCTGGCCGACCGGATCGGGCCGGCGGCCCTTCGGTGCGCGGGACTCAGGGACGAAGCGGAGGGTGAGGAGGAGGGCGGCGAGGCCGACCGGGAGGTTGATCCAGAAGATCGCCCGCCAGCTCACCGACTGCACGAGGAGGCCGCCCACCAGCGGGCCCGCCGCCATCGAGATGCCGACCACCGCCCCCCACGCGCCGATGGCGCGGGCGCGCTCGCGGGGGTCGGTGAAGGTGTTGGTGATGATCGACATGGCGACCGGGTTGAGCATCGAGCCGCCGATCGCCTGCACCATGCGGAACACCACCAGCAGGGTCAGGTTCGGCGCGAGCGAGCACAGCAGCGAGCCGATGGAGAAGACCACCAGACCGGCCATGAAGACCCGCTTGCGGCCGATGCGGTCGGCCGTCGAGCCCGCGAGCATCAGCAGCGAGGCGAGCACCAGTGTGTAGGCGTCGATCGTCCACTGGAGGCCGGAGGTGGTGGCGTGCAGATCGCGCTGCAGGGACGGCAGCGCCACGTTCAGCACGGTGTTGTCCAGGCTCACGATCAGCAGGCTCATGCAGCAGATCGCGAGGACGAGCAGACGGCGGCGGTGGGTCAACTCGGGCATGGATGGGATCGTACGCCTACTTCGATAGTGCGTCTAACTAATAGTGTGCCTAATTGATGTGCACTACACGATCATCGCGGTGGCCCCTTGTCGGCGGCTATCCCAGTACCCGGGGCAGCCGCAGACCAAGCCACCCCAGCCCCAGCAATCCCGCCGCCTGCACCGCCAGCACCACCGCCAGCGCCCGGCGCATGCCGAGACCGGGGACGAGGGACAGGAACAGCGAACCGAGCGTCGCCACCCCGACCGCCAGGCACGACTGCTGCAGCGTGGCCGCGAGCCCGCTGCCCGCGCCCGCCAGCCGGGCCGGGATCGCCGCCAGCAGGAGCCGGTAGTACAGGGGCAGCTGCAGGCCCTGGCCCAGCCCGCACAGCACCAGACCGGGGGCGAGGGCGAGCGGGCTCAGCCGCGGCCAGGGGCCCAGCAGCACGGTCGCCGTCACCGTCGCCAGCCCCGCGATGTGCACCGCCGCGGCCAGCGTCACCGCCCGCCCGCCGAACCACCGTGCGGCACGCGGCGCCAGCATCGACGCCGCGAACTGCGCGACCCCCATCGGTACCAGCGTCAGCCCCGCCCGCAGCGCCCCGTACCCGAGACCCTGCTGCAGGGTCACCGCGCTCACGAACATCCAGCCGGCGAAGCCGACGAACACCGGCAGACCCAGCAGCAGGCCCCGGCGGACCTCCGGCGCGGTGAGCAGGGACGGCGGCAGCAACGGGCTTCCGCCGGCCCGCTCCCCGTGCCGCTCCACGCCGTAGAACCCCGCCGTGAGCAGCGGCGCCGCGCACAGCAGCAGCACCGACCACAGCGGCCAGCCCGCCGCCCGGCCCTCGGTCAGCGGCAGCAGCAGCGCGATCAGGGTCGCCGCCAGCAGCGCCGTACCGGCGAGATCGCCGCGCGCGGGCCGCTCGGCCCGGCTGTCCGGCACCGACCGCAGCGCACAGACCAGGGCGGCGACGGCCACCGGCACGTTCACCAGGAACACCGCACGCCAGCCGGTGCCCGCGAGATCGGCGGCGACCAGCACCCCGCCCAGCACCTGCCCGAGCACGACGGACACCCCGCCGACCGAGCCGTACAGGGCGACCGCGCGGGCCCTGCGCTCGCCGGACGTCGTCGCGTGGACGGTGGCCAGCACCTGCGGCAGCAGCGCCGCCGACGCGGCACCCTGCGCGGCCCGCGCCGCCACCAGCCACCAGGCGTCCGGCGCGAGTCCGCAGGCCAGCGAGGTCAGCCCGAAGGCGGCCACGCCCCACAGGAACAACCGCCGCCGGCCGTAGGTGTCGCCGAGCCGGCCGCCGAGCACGAGCAGCACGGCGTACGCCACCGCGTACCCGGCCACCACCATCTCCAGCGTGGCGGGCGGAGCGTGCAGATCGTGCTCGATCGTCGGCAGGGCGACGTTGACGATGAAGAAGTCGATCATCGGCAGCGCGGTCCCGAGAAGGAGCGTGAGCAGGCCGAGGGCCGTGAGGCCGCGGGGCGGCGCTGTGGGGCGCAGAGAGGTGGTCGTCATGGTCACGCCCCGACTCTCCGGCAGCTCCCAGCCGGGTACCAGGCGGTGGTCATCCAGGTACCGGCACCAACTGGAATCCGCGTACGACGGGACGGCACCCTTGGGGCATGACCATCGCAGCGCGGGAACACCGCACCGAGCAGCCCAGGGCGCAGCACGTCCGGCGCCGGGAACTGGCCGCCTTCCTGCGCAGCCGCCGCGAGCGCGTCACCCCGGAGCAGGTGGGCCTGCCGCGCGGCCCGCGCCGGCGCACCCCCGGCCTGCGCCGCGAGGAGGTCGCCCAGCTCTCCGCGGTCGGCGTCACCTGGTACACGTGGATCGAGCAGGCCCGCGCCACCCATGTCTCCGCTCAGGTACTGGACGCCGTCGCCCGCGCCCTGCTCATGGACCCCACCGAGCGCGCCCACCTCTTCGCCCTCGCCGGGACCGCGGACCCACGCATCGACCCCGAGTGCCCGGTCGTCTCCACCTCCGCGCGGAAGGTCGTCGAACGGCTCGCGCCCTACCCCGCCTCCCTGCAGAACGCCCGCTACGACGTCCTCGCCGCCAACCGCCCCTTCGCCCAGCTCTTCGGCGACCTCACCGCGCTGCCCGTGGCCGACCGCAACTGTCTGTGGCTGCTGGCCACCAGCGAGCGCTGGAAGCGGGACTTCCTCGACCGGGACGAGATGCTGCGCGACCTGGTCGCCAAGTACCGGGTGGCCATGGCCGAGCATGTGGCCGAACCCGTGTGGAAGGAGCACCGCGACCGGCTGCTGGCGGCCTCCGGGGAGTTCCGCGCGCTGTGGGAACGGCACGAGGTCGCGCCGTTGTCCCCGCACGTCAAGCGGTACCGGCACCCGGTGGTCGGCCTGGTCCGCCTCGAACACCGCACCATGTGGCTGGCCCCGCAGTCACCGGCCCACCGGGTGGTCGCGTACATCCCCGCCGACGAGGAGACCGAGGAGCGGCTGGAGCGGCTGGCGGAGCTGGCGGACGGGTGAGGGACAATGGGGGCTCGCCCCTGTGCCGTACATCCGTCCCGGAGCCCTGACGATGACCCACCCGCTCTCCATCGGCCCGCACGCCGTCGCACCGCCCGTCGTGCTCGCACCCATGGCGGGGATCACCAACGCCCCCTTCCGCACCCTGTGCAGGCACTTCGCCGGAGGCGGAGCCTTCGCCGGAGGCGAAGCAAGGGATGGAGCCGCCGGCGGCAAGGGCCTGTTCGTGAGCGAGATGATCACGACCCGGGCGCTGGTCGAGCGCAACGACAAGACCATGCAGCTGATCAGGTTCGACGCGAGCGAGCAGCCGCGCTCGATCCAGTTGTACGGCGTCGACCCGGCGACCGTCGGCAAGGCCGTCCGCATGATCGCGGAGGAGGGCCTGGCCGACCACATCGACCTGAACTTCGGCTGCCCGGTCCCGAAGGTCACCAGGAAGGGCGGCGGCTCGGCCCTGCCGTACAAGCGGAACCTGCTCCGGGCGATCCTCCGGGAGGCCGTGAGCGGCGCCGGCGACCTCCCCGTCACCATGAAGATGCGCAAGGGCATCGACGACGACCACATCACCTACCTCGACGCCGGCCGCATCGCCGTCGAGGAGGGCGTCACGGCGATCGCGCTGCACGGTCGTACGGCCGCCCAGCACTACGGCGGCACCGCCGACTGGGAGGCCATCGCCCGGCTGAAGGAGCACGTGCCGGAGATTCCGGTGCTCGGCAACGGTGACATCTGGTCGGCCGAGGACGCGCTGCGGATGGTGCGGGAGACGGGCTGCGACGGGGTGGTCGTCGGGCGCGGGTGCCTGGGCCGGCCGTGGCTGTTCGCGGACCTCGTGGCGGCCTTCGAGGGGCGTACGTCCTTCGCCCGCCCGACCCTGCGTGAGGTGGCCGACGTCATGGTCCGGCACGCCACCCTCCTCGGCGAGTGGATCGGCGACGAGTCCAAGGGCGTCGTCGACTTCCGCAAGCACGTCGCCTGGTACCTGAAGGGCTTCGCGGTCGGCTCGGAGATGCGCAAGCGGCTCGCGATCACCTCCTCGCTGACGGAGCTGCGGGCCGGGCTCGACGAGCTGGACCTCGACCAGCCGTGGCCGGCCGGCGCGGACGGGCCTCGCGGCCGTACGTCCGGCAACAACCGGGTGGTGCTGCCGGACGGCTGGCTGAAGGACCCGTACGACTGCGCGGGCGTGAGCGAGGACGCGGAGCTGGACACCTCCGGGGGCTGATCAGCCCTTCTTCGGGTGCGGTGTCGAGCCGTACGCCGTCAGGAAGCGGTCGCGGAAGGCGCTCATCTTCCAGACCGGGGCGTTGTGGGCCGGGCGCAGGCCGTCCGTCCACCCCCACCCGGCGATCCGGTCCAGCACCTTCGGGTCCTTGGCGACGATCGAGACCGGCACATCACGGCTGGCGTGGTTGCCGCTGACCCGGGCGATCGGCTGGTGGTCGCCGAGGAAGACCAGCACCGTGTCCTTGCTGCCGTAGCGCTCCAGCCACTGGGTCAGCGCGGTCACCGAGTACTGGATCGTCTTGCCGTACTCCTGGCGGGACTTGGTGGTGTCGGCGATGACGTCGGCCGGATTGTTGCCCGCCGCCTGGATGCCCTTGAAGACCGAGCCGTCGCCCAGCTGGTCCCAGCCGACCATCTTCGGGATCGGCGCCCAGGGCTGATGGCTGGAGGTGAGGATGAGCAGGGACATCCGCGCCTTGCCGTCGGCGGGCTGCTTGCTGTGCACCCGGTCCTGGTACTGCTGCAGCGCGTACTGGTCGGGCATGGTCGACCAGCTGAACTTCGGTCCCTTGTAGCCGAGTTCGAAGGCGTTGTAGACCTTGTCGAGGCCGTACCACTTCTGCTCCGGCCAGGCCTTCTGCACGCCCGGCATGACCCCGACCGTGTCGAAGGCGCCGGTCTTCTTGAACGCCTCGGTGAGGCTGAGGTGGTCGCTGGCCATGACCGTGCGGTAGCGCTGCTGGTTGCTGATCCACAGGCCGGACATGGTGGTGGAGTGGCCGAGCCAGCTGCTGCCGCCGTAGGTCGCCGAGGTCAGCCAGCCGCTCTTGGCGTGGAAGCCCGCCTTGGCCAGCGCCTTGGTGCGGGCGTCGAGCGTGCTGTCCACGCCGGGCGCCATGATCGGGTCCTCGATCGCGCTGCGGCCGTAGCTCTCGATGAAGGTGAAGATCATGTCCTTGCCGCGCAGATCCGGGACCAGCTGACTGCCCGGGGTGTTGCCGAAGGCGTCGACCTTGGCCACCTTCCGGAACTCCGCCTCGTCCTTGAGGGTGTCGGAGATGCGTTGGGCCTGGGTCTTCAGCGCCGTGGCGGTGGTGTCGGAGGCGATCGGCACGCCGGATACCTGCAGGCCGAGCGAGGTGCAGGTGATCCAGACGACGCCCGCGACCAGGGTGCCCCGGGTCGCGGTGCCGGGGTGCCGGGCGAGCAGATTGCCCAGCCGGACCATGGCCAGCGCCAGCAGCACGCACAGCAGCAGGACCGCCACGATCACACCGGCCACGGCCGCGAGGGTCTCCGTACGGCCGAGGGAGTCCTCCAGATACGACTCCGCGTCACCGAACAGGCTCCAGTCGAGGACGACGTTGAACGGGCGGCCGAGGTACTGGTTGAAACCCATGTCCAGAGCGTTCAGCACGGTCATCGCGGCCAGCGCCACCCCGGACACGGCAGCCAGCACCACCCGCGGCCGGCGCGGCAGCGCGAGCATCACCGCCGCGCCGATGACCGCTTCGGCCGGTATCCGGAAGAACTTCCCGGGCCCCAGCCGCACCACCGAGTCCGGCATCACGAGCGCGGCGACGACGAGCGCGGCGGCGAGCACGGTCACGGTGACGGACATGACCCGGGCAGCCGTGGGATGCGCCTCGCGCCACCGCCGCACGCGCGCCGACAGCGCGGTCCAGGGGCGCCGGGAGGGGCGGGGAGTGGGCGCGACATCTGCGGCGGGGGCGTCGTCTTCCGGCGCTCCGGCTTCCAGCTGGCGCGTGCTCGTGTCCTGAGACACCCGAAGGTCCTTCCGTACGACACCGTGACGCCCACGGGTACGGCCCCCTCACAACCCGTGTTCATCAGCACCGGGCAAACACCTGGCAAACGTCACCACCGGACAGAACCCCAACGGCGCTAAACCCCGCCCACCGCCGTCAACAAGGCCAACGGCGCCGCAGCCGACCGGGATTCCCGCACGCACGCATGCGGATACGGCACCGGCTCCGGATGCGTGTCCCGACCGTACCCGGCCAGCACCTCCGGCAGCCGGTACCCCGCCACCACCGCCGCGTCCACCAGCGCATGCGCCACCGCCCGCGCCTCGTCGTGCAGCCCGTACCGCGCGAGCCCCAACGTGATCAGCGCGTTGTCGTGGGGCCACACAGAGCCCCGGTGATAGGACAGCGGGTGGTACGCCGCCTGCCCCGCGGCCAGCGTCCGCACCCCCCACCCGGAGAAGAAGTCCGGCTCCAGCAGCCGTCGGCCCACCACCTCGCCGTACTCCTTGTCCAGCAGCCCGGACCACAGCAGATGCCCGGCGTCGGAGGCCAGCGCGTCGACCCGGTGGCCCTCCCCGTCCAGCGCGAGCGCCGGGAAGGAGTGCTCCTCCATCCAGAAGTCCCGCTGGAAACGGTCCCGCAGATCCGCCGCGGCCTGCTCCAGCAGCGCCGCGTACGTCTCGTCTGCCCACGCCGCGCGCGCCAGCCATGCCGTGCGGCGCAGCGCGTCGTAGGCGTAGCCCTGCGCGCCCGCCGCCATCACCGCGCCGGTGGGCCGCGTGCCGTCGGCACAGCAGATCGCGCCGGGGGAGTCCTTCCAGTTCTGGTTGGCGAGGCCGCCCTCGTCGGCGCGGTAGACCAGGTAGCCGCGCGAGGTCAGGCCGCCGTGGTCGAGCATCCAGGCGACGGCGGCACGCGCGTGCCGTTCCAGGCGGCGGGCCAGATCCGCGTCCCCCGTCTGCTCGGCGTACGCGCCGAGCAGGACCAGGAACAGCGGGGTCGCGTCGACCGAGCCGTAGTACCGCCCGAACGGCACCTGCCCGAAGTGTGCCAGCTCGCCGTGGCGTACCTCATGGACGATCTTGCCGGGCTGGGCGACCGGGGACAGGCCGGTGCCGGTCGCCTGGGTCGCGGCGAGCGCGGGCAGCGTGGCGGCGGCGAGTTCCGGACGGTACGGCAGTGCGAACAGGGAGGTGAGCAGGGCGTCCCGGCCGAGGAGGGCGAGGAACCAGGGGGCGCCGCCGGACGGCACGCGCAGTTCCTCGCCGTCCGGTCCGGTGGCCGGCACCTGGAGCGCGGCCAGGTCGGCGAGGCCTCGCGCGCAGGCCTCCGCCAGTTCCGGCCAGCCGGTGGGGA
The DNA here is from genome assembly GCF_040634095.1 of Streptomyces sp. NPDC007205. Lineage (NCBI taxonomy): Bacteria > Bacillati > Actinomycetota > Actinomycetes > Kitasatosporales > Streptomycetaceae > Streptomyces > Streptomyces sp. NPDC007205. Next base: position 85,416 of record NZ_JBEYEW010000025.1, on the reverse strand, counting down.
AGGCCACGCCTTCTACGAACTCCCCTTCCGCTACGGCGAGTTGTTCCAGGACGGATGCCGGGTCGCGGGGCACGCGCAGGGCGCGTTTCTCGCCGTGCGGGCGGGCGATGACGCGCAGCACCAGCTCGGTCGTGCCGTGCGGCGCGAGGTCCAGGGTCCACACCAGGCGGCGGGCGCCGGTGCCGGTCTCCTCCACGGCGTCGGGGGCGGGGTCGGCCGTGATGGTCGTACAGGACCGCCATTCGGCGCGGCGGTAGGTGAACTCGATGCCGTCGTCGAGGACTTCGCGGGAGCGTACGGCGCCGGCCTTGGCGTAGGTGCGGTGGTCGGAGCGGAGTTCGAACTGGTCGGTGAAGTCGGCGTCGGCGGTGATGGCGAGGCGGACCGTCGTCGGCACCGGGCGGTTGCTGGTGACCCGGAGCGATTCGACGAACGAGCTGTCGCCCACGGCCTGGTGGCGGAAGAGGGTGTGCGCGGGAGGCTCCTGCCGGCCGCCGCGCGGGACCAGCACACAGCGGGCCGCCTCGGCGTCGGCGACCGGGGTGAGCACCTCGGGTACGGCGCCGTCGACGGTGAGCTGCCAGCGGCTGAGGTGCCGGGCGTCCCGTACGAACAAGCCGTCCGGGGAGCCGCTGCCCCGGACCCCGCTGATGTCGCCCCGGTCGCCCACGGCGGCGAACGTCGCCCCGTGCACGAGCAGATGATGCCGGTCCGTCATCCCCGGTCGCCTCCTTCGTCACTTGTGTCGAACGTGCCGGTGGCCGCCTTGGACACGCCCTCCCGGGCGCCCTTGAGAAGGTCTTGGTGCAGCTCGTGGTGCAGGTCGAGGGCGAGCGCGGCGGTCCAGCCGAAGCCGGTCGCGCCGCAGGCCTCGCCGGTGCCGGGGTCGACGTACTCCGCGAAACCGGTGGCTTCGGCGAGGTGCAGCACGGCCGCGCGCAGTGCGTCGGCCCGCTCCCGCTCGCCGTGCGCCCGCAGGCCCCGCTCCAGCAGCCAGCTCGTGTTGAACCAGGCCGGGCCGCGCCAGTACCGGTGCGGTTCGAAGGCCTCGCCGAGGAGGTCGTAGCTGGGGACGAGCCGGGTGCGGTCGCCGAGCCCGAAGTGCGGCCCGCACAGGGTACGGACGAGCGCGGCGGCGGTCTCGCGCGGAAGACCGGGGAGCACGAGCGGCACCAGCCCGGAGACACTCCGCTCACGGATCAGGCCGAAGGCACCGGGCCCGTGGGCCGGGTCGGGGGTGCCCTGGCCGTGGGCCGGGTCGGGGCTGGGCCACTGCGGGACGGGCCCGGAGCCGCGCCTTTCCGGGGCCGGTCCGGGGCCGCGCCTTTCCGGGGCCTGTCCTGAGCGGCGCCTTTCCTGGGCCGGTCCTAAGTCGTGGCTTTCGGGGGCCGGTCCGCAGGCGTGCGCTTCCAGGGCCGTGCCGGAGTGTGCTTCCAGGGCGGTGCCGGAGCTGTGTGCTTCCAGGGCCGTGCCGGAGCTGTGCGCTTGCGGGGCTGGTCCGCGGCCGTCGCCCGAGCCGTCTCCCGCGCGGACCGGGCTCCCGCCCCGCGTGGCGGCCCGCAGGTCCCGGCACAGGAACATGCCGGCCGCCGGGTCCCACAGCCGCTCCACCAGCGCCGCCGTCAGCCGTTCGGCGCGTGCGTGCCGCGCGGTGCCGGCCGCGCCCAGCTCCTCGGCGATCCGGGCCAGCGCATGCTCGGAGGCGATGAGCAGGGCGTTGAAGGCGGGGTCCTCGACCGCGAACTCCCCGCCGCCATCGGCGTACTCCGCGTCCCGGTAGTCGGCGGCCAGCCGCACATACCGTCCGTAGTCGAGATCCGTCGGCCGGTCCTCGGGTGCGCCGTGGTCGAGGTCGGCGCGCCGGAAGGAGCGGGCCGGGGCGGGTGTGACCCGGGCGAGCGGGGCGTCCCAGCAGGGGCTGTTGTCCATGCCCTGCTCCCACGGGTGGACGACCGACACCAGTCCCGCGCCGCCCAGGTCCCGCCGGTGCAGCAGATAGCGGTGCCAGGCGGCCAGCCGCGGGTACACCCGGGCCAGGAAGCCGCGTGCCCGGGACAGACCGGGGTCGGCGCGGTGCACCAGCCAGGCCGCCAGCGCGTGCACCGGTGGCTGCACGATGCCCGACGTCTGTACCGTGCGCGGGGCGCCTGCGGTGTGGCCGGCGGTGATGGAGCGCCAGAAGTCGGGGCTGGGGAAGTAGGCGTCGAGCGGTACGGAGGGATTGAACACGATGTGCGGGACGCGCCCGTCGGCCCACTGGGCGGTCAGCAGCGTCTCCAGCTCGGTCTGGGCCCGCAGCGGTGAGAGGTGCCGGAGCCCGATCGCGATGAAGGCGCTGTCCCAGGACCACTGGTGGGGATACAGGTTCCGGGAGGGGACCGTCGAGCGGCCCGTCCAGTTCCCGTTCAGCACCCGGGCCGCCGCGACCTGCAGCGACGTGCCCGGGGGCGGGGGGTCGTATGCGCTCTCGTACTCCGTGGGACGGGCGGTGAGCTGCGTGCTGTGATCCACTCGGGGCTCCCCGAAGACGAAGACGCCCGGCCGACCCGGCCGGGTTAGGTGGCAACGACCGTAGAGTTACGTCTATTTAACACGCAAAACTCACTATGTAATGCAGGCTTGGGAAACACAAGGGGGTGCGCATGAACGGGCGTCCGGGAAGGACCGCACGAGCCGGCGGGCAGGCCGGCGCAGGAGAGCTGCTCGAACTGGTCCGCAGCGGGCGGGCCGTGACGCGCGGAGCGCTCCAGCAGGCGACCGGACTGTCCCGCGCGACCGTCGGCCAGCGCCTGGACCGGCTGTTCCGGGCCGGCTGGCTGCGCGAGGGCGCCGGCGGCCCGGTCGACTCGCCGCTCGGCGGCCGCCCCTCCATCACCCTGGAGTTCGACGGCTCCCACGCCGTCGTCCTCGCCGGCGACCTGGACACCCGGCACGCCCGCGCGGCCGTCCTCACGCTGACCGGCGAGATCCTCGCCGAGCACTCGGGGACCCTGGTCGTCGAGGACGGCCCGGAGGCCGTGCTCGGTGAACTCGGCTGCTGGTTCGGTGCGTTGCTGGAGAAGGCGGGCCACGCGCCGGCGGACGTCTGCGGCATCGGGCTCGCCGTACCCGGCCCGGTGGACAGCGTGACCGGCCGGGTGGTGCAGCCGCCGATGATGCCGGGCTGGGACGGCTACGACATACGGGGCCGCCTCTCCCGCGCCTTCACCGAGCACACCGGCGCCGGCCCGGTCCCGGTCCTCGTGGACAACGACGCCAACCTGATGGCCTACGGCGAACAGCGCGCCGGGCACCCCGACTGCGCGGCCTTCGTGCTGGTCAAGGTCTCCACGGGCATCGGCGCCGGAGTGGTCGTGAACGGCGCGGTCTACCGGGGGACCGACGGCGGCGCGGGCGACATCGGGCACATCCGGGTCGGCACGGACGCGCTGTGCCGCTGCGGTTCGTACGGCTGTCTCGCCGCCGTCGCGAGCGGGGGCGCCGTGGCCCGGCGGCTGGCGGAGAGCGGCGTGCGGGCCGCCTCCGGCGCGGATGTGCGGGACCTGCTGGCCGCCGGGCATCCGGGGGCGGCGGCGCTGGCCCGGGAGGCGGGCCGGCAGGTGGGGGACGTCCTGGCCACCGTCGTCACCCTGCTCAACCCGGGTGTGCTGATGATCGCGGGTGACCTGGCCGGAACCCCGTTCCTCACCGGGGTGCGCGAACTGCTCTACCAGCGGGCGCTGCCGCGCTCCACGGCCCACCTCGATGTCGTCACCTCCCGGCTGGGGGAGCGGGCCGCGCTCATCGGAGCGGGGGCGCTGGTCGTGGAACACCTCTACGCGCCGGAGCGGGTCGAGGAACGACTGCTGGCGCTGGGCGTGTGACGTCGGCGTTTCAGCCCCGCTCCAGCGTCCGCATGGTGAAATCCGACGCTCTGTGGCAGCGTGATTCTCGCCACCCTTGATAAGGGCTGCGCTCAGATGAGCGGATCTTGGGCGACTGCACTTCTCCAAGGGGTGGCACCGAGTGCCACGCCTTGATCGTTCATCGATCGAAATCAGACGTGCCGAGGCTCGCTCATCTGAGCGGAAAACCCACCCCGCGGGAGGTGAGTGTGTTCAAGAAATGAAAACATGCGCCCGTCTTGGCTTGCCAAGCTTTGACTTTCGATCCGCTGGCGGACGACTGGTTACAGGCGCATGACGCACAAGTGGACGTACCCATGTTCCTTCGATCTGGGTATGTTCCTGGCCGTCAGGGCAGCCACCGTGGCCTCAAGGAGTCGAGACCCGTGTCGGAAAACAAAGAACCCCACGTAGTGAAGTTCGTTTACGACTTCACCGAGGGCAACAAGGACCTCAAGGACCTCCTCGGCGGCAAGGGCGCCAACCTCGCCGAGATGACCAACCTCGGTCTGCCGGTCCCTCCCGGCTTCACCATCACCACCGAGGCCTGCAAGGTCTACCTGGAGAGCGGTGCGGAGCCCGTGGCACTGCGTGACGAGGTGAGTGCGCACCTCGACGCCCTCGAGTCCCGCATGGGCAAGAAGCTCGGCCAGCCCGACAACCCCCTGCTGGTCTCCGTCCGCTCGGGCGCCAAGTTCTCCATGCCCGGCATGATGGACACGGTCCTGAACATCGGCCTCTCCGACAAGTCGGTGCAGGGCCTGGCCAAGCAGGCCGGCGACGACCGCTTCGCCTGGGACTCCTACCGCCGCCTCATCCAGATGTTCGGCAAGACCGTCCTCGGCGTCGACGGCGACCTCTTCGAGGAGGCCCTCGACAAGGCGAAGGAGGCCAAGAAGGTCACGGTCGACACCGACCTGGAGGCCGCCGACCTGAAGAAGCTGGTCACCACCTTCAAGAAGATCGTCAAGAAGGAGGCCGGCCGGGACTTCCCGCAGGACCCGCGCGAGCAGATGGACCTCGCCATCAAGGCGGTCTTCGACTCCTGGAACGGCGACCGCGCCAAGCTCTACCGCCGCCAGGAGCGCATCCCCGGGGATCTGGGCACGGCGGTCAACATCTGCTCGATGGTCTTCGGCAACCTGGGCCCGGACTCCGGCACCGGCGTGGCCTTCACCCGTGACCCCGCCTCCGGCCACCAGGGCGTCTACGGCGACTACCTGCAGAACGCCCAGGGCGAGGACGTGGTCGCGGGCATCCGCAACACCGTCCCGCTGGCGGAGCTGGAGCAGATCGACAAGAAGTCGTACGACCAGCTCATGCAGATCATGGAGACCCTGGAGAACCACTACAAGGATCTCTGCGACATCGAGTTCACCATCGAGCGCGGCCAGCTGTGGATGCTCCAGACCCGCGTGGGCAAGCGCACGGCGGGCGCCGCCTTCCGCATCGCGACCCAGCTGGTCGACCAGGGCCTGATCGACGAGACGGAGGCGCTCCAGCGCGTCACCGGCGCCCAGCTGGCCCAGCTGATGTTCCCGCGCTTCGACGAGCAGGCGAAGGTCGAGCAGGTGGGGCGGGGTATCGCGGCGTCTCCGGGCGCGGCGGTCGGCAAGGCGGTCTTCGACTCGTACACGGCCGTGAAGTGGTCCCGCTCGGGCGAGAAGGTCATCCTGGTCCGCCGCGAGACGAACCCCGACGACCTGGACGGCATGATCGCGGCCGAGGGTATTTTGACGAGCCGGGGCGGCAAGACGTCCCACGCGGCCGTGGTCGCCCGAGGCATGGGCAAGACCTGCGTGTGCGGCGCCGAGGAGCTGGAGGTCGACACCAAGCGCCGCAGGATGACGGTGCCGGGTGGTCACGTCGTCGAGGAGGGCGACGTGATCTCGATCGACGGCTCGTCGGGCAAGGTCTACCTGGGCGAGGTCCCGGTCGTCCCGTCCCCCGTGGTGGAGTACTTCGAAGGCCGGATGCACCCGGGCGCCGACGACGCGGACGAGCTGGTCGAGGCCGTCCACCGCATGATGGCCTTCGCCGACCGCAAGCGCCGCCTGCGGGTGCGCGCCAACGCCGACAACGCGGAGGACGCCCTGCGCGCCCGCCGCTTCGGCGCCCAGGGCATCGGCCTGTGCCGCACGGAGCACATGTTCCTCGGCGACCGCCGCGAGCTGGTCGAGCGCCTGATCCTGGCGGACACGGAGGAGGAGCGCGAGAAGTCCCTGAAGGCGCTGCTGCCGCTCCAGAAGAAGGACTTCGTGGAGCTGTTCGAGGCCATGGACGGCCTCCCGGTGACGGTCCGCCTCCTGGACCCGCCGCTGCACGAGTTCCTCCCCGACATCACGGAACTCTCCGTCCGCGTGGCCCTGGCCGAGTCCCGCCAGGAGCCGCACGAGAACGACCTGCGCCTGCTCCAGGCGGTGCACCGTCTGCACGAGCAGAACCCGATGCTGGGTCTGCGCGGCGTGCGCCTGGGCCTGGTCATCCCCGGCCTGTTCACGATGCAGGTCAGGGCGATCGCCGAGGCGGCGGCGGAGCGCAAGGCGGCGAAGGGCGACCCGCGCGCGGAGATCATGATCCCGCTCGTCGGCACGGTCCAGGAGCTGGAGATCGTCCGCGAGGAGGCCGACAAGGTCATCGCGGAGGTCGAGGCGGCGACGGGTACGGCGCTGAAGCTGGCGATCGGCACGATGATCGAACTCCCGCGGGCCGCCCTGACCGCCGGTCAGATCGCGGAGGCGGCGGAGTTCTTCTCCTTCGGCACGAACGACCTGACGCAGACGGTGTGGGGCTTCTCCCGCGACGACGTCGAAGCCTCCTTCTTCACGGCGTACCTGGAGAAGGGCATCTTCGGCGTCTCCCCCTTCGAGACGATCGACAAGGACGGCGTCGGCTCCCTGGTGAAGTCGGCGGCGGAGGCAGGCCGGCGCACCCGCCCCGACCTGAAGCTCGGCGTCTGCGGCGAGCACGGCGGCGACCCCGAGTCCGTCCACTTCTTCCACGAGGTCGGCCTGGACTACGTCTCCTGCTCCCCGTTCCGCATCCCGGTCGCCCGCCTCGAAGCGGGCCGCGCGGCGACGAACTCGGCGGGCAGCGACCACCGCTAGGCCCTCCGGGCCCTTGACCCCGGAGCCGCCGCTGGTCCCCGACCCTCACCGATCGGCGGCGGCTCCGGCGCACGAAAAGGAGAGGCGACACCCTGTGCGGGGGTGCCGCCTCTCGGTGCATGCGGCTATTTAGCCTGATCAGACCCTATGCCGGAACCCCGTACGGGGCACCTCCCCGCCCGCTGCGGTACGCCGTGCCTTCTCCCGGGAACCTCTCCTGCGCACCTGACCGACGGAGATAGGAGGTCCCATGTCGCAGGAGGCTGCCGAGACGGTCGATCCGAAAACCGATGCGGACGAAGAGGCACTGGAGCGTGCCATCGCAGCGGGCCGGTCCGGCGCTCAGCCCGGCGGGATCGACAATTCGAGACCGCACAATGCTCTGACCCGGTCCGACGGAAGCCCGGCTGCCCGCAGGCAACCGAGCGGGGAGTAGGAGGCGCGCCGTGGCACTGAGGTTCAAGAACAACTACGAGCGCGAAATCTGGACGATGTTCGAGCGGTACCAGCCCAACTGCTCGGCCAGCAGCAACTGGCTGAAGGAGGGCTGGTGGAAGATCGGCCCCGGGGAGACCGCCGTCGTCTACGGCGGTGACGCACATGCCGTCAACCCGATCTGGTACTGCTACGCCTACGCAGGCGACGGCACCGAGTGGCGGGACAAATTCCAGGAGACGGTCCCGCAAACTGTCTTCGAGTGGTGTTCGAACGTCTCGGACACGAGCTCGCGGACGATCCTCATGCTGGAGTTCACCGTGACCGCCGCGGACTTCACGTTCAACTTCAACCCGTAGCCGGCAGACCCGGGCGACCGACCGATCCGGACCGCCCGCCCCCGCGCCACGTGGGCGGGGTGGTCTGGTCGGGCTCGCCGTCCGGGTGCCATGCAGGCGTTCGTGCGCGAACGGGAACGCCGCCGGGAACACGCCAGCCGATGACCCTCCGTGGAGGAAGGGCGTCCGTTTCGTAACATGAGCCAATGATCGGGTCCGTCGAACAGCGCCCCCAGCAGCGGCGCGAGCGGCAGAAGCCGGTGCGCCGTCACCGCCTGTTCGCCCTCGGTCTGGTCGGGACCGGCTTGGTGGTTGTCGCGGTGTTCGTGTTTCGCGCCGGCTCCGAGGACGCAGCCATCGGCTCCGGCCAAGCCCCCCTGCGGGCGACCGGGACGACGACGTCCGGTGCGCCGGGGGCGCCGCGCCCTGCCGTCAACGTGCGGATCGCCGCCGTGGGAGACATCGTCATGGGCTCGCTGCCGGACGACCTGCCGCCGGATGGCGGCGCCTCGTTCTTCGACCCCGTCGACGACCTGCTCGCCGGCGATGTGGTGCTGGGGAACCTGGAAGGCACACTCACCACCGGCGGTTCCAGCAAGTGCGACGACAACGACAGCCCGAACTGCTTCGCGTTCCACGCCCCACCGTCGTACAGCCGCTGGCTCAAGAAGGCCGGGTTCACGGTCCTGAACACGGCGAACAATCATGTCGACGACTTCGGGGCGGAGGGGCGGCGCGAGACGTTCGCCGCCCTGCGCTCCGTGAACCTGCCGTTCACCGGCCGCCTGGGCCAGATCACCATCCAGCGGCTACACGGCATCCGGGTCGCAGTGATCGGGTTCGCTCCCGACCGAGGGGCGAACGACCTCACGGACATCCCCGCCGCAAAGCGACTCACCGCCCGCGCCGCGACGATGGCGGACATCGTGATCGTCATGATGCACGCCGGCGCGGAGGGCTCGGACCGCACCCACGTAGAGCCCGGCACCGAGTACTTCCTCGGCGAGGACCGCGGCGACAGCTACCGCTTCAGCCGTGCGGTGATCGACGCAGGGGCCGACCTCGTCGTGGGCAGCGGCCCGCATGTGATGCGGGGAATGGAGTTCTACAAGGGCCGACTGATCGCCTACAGCCTGGGGAACTTCTCCGGCTACAAGGTGCTCGGCCTCGGCGGCACACTCTCCACCAGCGGCGTGCTGCAACTGACCCTCCGCTCCGACGGCACCTATGTCTCCGGGCGCCTGCGCCCGACCCGGATCGTGGAGCCCGGCACGCCGGAGCCGGGCGGCGATGCGATCGACCTCGTCTCCAGCGTGTCGGAGGAGGACTTCGGCTCGCAGGCCGCCCACATCTCGGCGGACGGGACCATCCAGCGCCCGTAGCCGGGCGCCGGCGCCGGCTCGGCTCCGGCGTTTCACCGGGCAGCCGAGGGAGTGGCTTTCGGCCGGTGTCTGGTTGCGGATCACCTGATGTGGTGGTGATGGGGAGGGCAGATCGTTTCTTTGCGCTTTCATAGCGTTACATTCCGTGATCACGCGGTGGCTGTCCGAGCTGCCCGGTGATGACGGAGGTATCAGGATGAAGAAGGCGTTGGCGGGCTTGGCGGCGGCCGGTGTGATCCTCACGGCTGCGGGGACGGCGGCCGCGGCTTGGGGCTCACCGATCCCGAAGCTCAAGTCGGAGGGTGTCAGGTTGACGGAGGGGCAATACAAGTTCAACCCGGCGGGCATCAATCACGGAGCTTTCGAGTGGCAGGGGCGGCTCTCGGACTTCGACTTGGGCGATGGCCACAACGTCTACATGCAGGTCCGCGTCGAGGGCCACGACTGGGTCCGGTACTACGGCAAGCAGAAGCAGTCGGTGTGGATGCACCACTCCAACTGGGACGGTGCTGAGCGCTACACCATGGACGCGTACATGCGCGCGTGCCGCGACCGGGGAAGCCTCCGTCCGGACAACTGCTCTCCCGGGCAGCACTTCGCCAACCACTAGGACTTACCGACACGCAGAGCCCGGATCCCCGCATCCGGGCTCGCACTCTCCCTAGGGGAAGCCATCAATACGTCAGAAGTCCTGTCCGCCACGGGCGTCGAACTCTTCTACGGTGACACCCCCGCGGTCCGGAACGCGAAGATCTCCCTCCGTCGCGGTGAGGTCGCGGCGATCACCGGACAGAGCGGCTCGGGCAAGTCGTCGTTGCTGTACTGCCTGGCCGGAGTGCTGCCCGTCGCCCGCGGCGAGGTCCGATTCGAGGGGCGCGTCCTCGCTGAGCTGCCCGACGAGGAACTCAGTGCCCTCCGCCGAGAGCGGTTCGGATTCGTCTTCCAGTACGGCGAACTACTCCCCGAGCTGACCATCGAGGAGAACACCGCCCTGCCCCTTCGCCTGGCCGGACAACGCAAGGCCCCCGCGCTCGCCGCCGCCGGCGAGGTACTCGGTCGGCTCGGCCTCGCGGATCTGCGGAGCCGCCGGCCCTCGCAGGTGTCCGGGGGACAGAACCAACGCGTCGCAGTCGCCCGCGCGTTGGTCCACCAGCCGGCCGTTGTGTTCGCCGACGAGCCCACCGGCTCACTCGACAGCGCCAACGCCACGGCCGTACTGGAGGAGTTCCTCGCGCTCGCGCGGTCCCAGGGGACGGCCGTGGTGCTCGTCACGCACGACCAGCAGGTGGCAGCCCGAGCGGACACCCGCTACACGATGTGCGACGGCGCTCTCGCCACCCAGGGCCGGGAGGCGACGTGAGAGAACTGTTCCTCGGGCTGCGCCTGCTCCTGGGCAGCGGGCGAGGGAACCGGGTGAGGTTCCTCCTCATGAGCCTGGGCAGCGCGATCGGCGTGAGCTGCCTCGCCGTGGTCCTGACCATCCCGGGAATCCTGGCAGCCCAGGACGCCCGCATGGCGGCGCGTCAGCCGACCTGCGCCAGGAACTCACAGGGGCACTGCACCGACGCCAAGGGGGCCCCACGGGAACTGACCATGACGGATCCGCTCGGCTCCCGGCCCATGACCCGCGTCTTCCTCGCAGTCGGTACCAAGCACATCGAACCGCCACCGGGACTGGTGACACTTCCGCGCCCAGGCCAGATCTTCCTGTCTCCGCGGCTGCACGAGGTGCTGCACGGAGAGCCGGGGCTCGCCCGACTCCTCCCAGGGCGGGAGCGAGGAATCATCGGCCCCCAGGGCCTCGCGCATCCCGATGAGCTGTACGCGTACATCGGCGTCGCACCGGACAAGCTCAGAGACGCCGATGTTGTAACACTCTTCGGCAAGCCCTACCCGCCCAGCCCCACAGTGGAGAATTCGACCCTCGACATTGTGCGGTTCACTCTCGCCGGCGTCGTACTCCTGCCTCTGGCGGTCTTCCTCTCCGTGTGCGCCAGGCTCTCCGCGGCCGTCCGAGTACGGCGGTTGGCCGCTCTACGACTGCTCGGCTTGAGTACAAAGGCTGTTCAGCGGGTCAATGCGGCCGAGACGGTGGCTGCCGTACTGCTCGGTGCGGTGCTCGGTCTCGGAACCTATGAGTTGGTCAACCAAGTGATCAGCCGTGCGGGCCTGCCCGGCTTCAAGTGGTATCCGGGTGACGGCGCCCTCAGCCTCTCGACGATCCTCGTCTGTCTGCTCGGCTGTCCCGCCCTCGCATGGTTCGTGGGGCGGGCGAGTGCTCGGAAGGCGGCGGCGAACCCGCTGGCCGTACGGCGCAGTGCCGTACAGAAACCACCCGGCAAGTGGGGGTTGCTCCCGCTCGTTCCCGGGCTGGGCATCGTCGCCGGGTACTGCGTGGTGGGTGCGACCGGCCATGCGCCGCGGGATACTGGAGTGTCGGCCGTCCTCATGCCGCTTGCCGTCGTACTGGTCGGTGCCGGTCTCGTACTGGCGCTTCCGCTGCTCTCACAGGTCCTCGCCCGCCGGGTGGCCCGCTCCAGTGGTTCGCTGTCCTTGGGCCTGGCCATGCGTCGCAACGAGGCGGAACCCGGCGGTGCTCTCCGCGTGGCGACGGGCCTAGTCCTGTTGGTGTACGCGGCCTCGCTCGTCCAAGGGGTCCTGATCGAACTCGACCAGGTGTCCAAGCATGAGTCCCCCGTGCAGATCTACAGCATCGAACTCGGCGGTGTGACGGCCGAGGAACAGCATGCTTTGGAGAGCATTACAGGCATCCGGGGGCACGCCGTTCAAATGAGCTCCTGGATGGATCCCCGTTCCGACGCATTCGAGCCCATCATGGACGCGGTGATCGCCACGTGCGGCCAGTTGCACGAGTTGGTGTTGAATGCCGACGGATGCGTGGACGGCCGTCCCGTTCGGCTCCTGAACTGGGCCCAAGGAGGCGGCTCGGACGGTAAGCGGGGAAGCACCTTTGCTTTCCACCTGCAGAAGGCGGGGCATGGCCGCTTCGTGCACCTGAGGGTTCCGCAAGAGACCCTTCGTTACCGCGACTGGGACGGTATCCCAGCGCTCGATGCCGACGTTCTGCTTCCACCGTCGTTCCTGCCCACGGGCTATCGGCCCGAGCATGCCTCTCTCATCCTTCTCAGCAGTTCTGACCCGGAGACGGTGCGAAACGTGTTGGACGGCATCGGCTCCGTAGACCCCACCATCGCCGTAGACCCCTACGGCATCAACGTAACCGCCCTCCAGCAGATCGCTGTCGTCAAAACCCTGCTCGCCATCGGCATGGTGCTCGGTCTGGTCATCGGAGTGGCCGCCTACCTGGTCGCGGCCACGGACCGGGCCATGGAACGGAAGCCGCAGGTCACGGCGCTGGCCTTGCTCGGCGCGCGGCCCCGCACCCTGCGGGCCGCGCAGGTGGTGCAGGTCGTGGTGCCGTTGACCGTGGGGCTGGTGTCGGCAGTCGTCACCGGGAAGGCAGCCGAGTCGAGTTACCTCGTCACGGGGGGCGGTGCGATCTTCTGGGACGGGAAGGGCTTGCCGCTGCTGCTCGCCTGTGCGCTCGGGGCCGTCGTCGTCGCTGCCCTGGGCTCATTGCCCCTCGTCGGGCGGCGGATCGATCCGGAGTTGATTCGGCGGGACTGAGAGCCGACAGCGGCGTGGGGCGGTGCCCGGTGTGGGCGCCGCCCCAAGGAGTTGGCCGGCGGTCGTCAGGAGGCCGTTCGGCAGGGCGAAGGCCGCAGGTGTACGTGCCCCCGGCGTTCAGGGGGCCCAGCGGCTCGATACCTCGCCTTCGGCTCTCCTGCCTCCTCCCTCAGTAGCCCTCCCTCGGAATTCTCCCTCGGAACTTCTCCCTCAGAACTCCTCCCTCAGAAGTTGCCCTGTGTGTTCACCGGGCCGACCTGGAAGACGCCGGAGCAGGTCTGCCAGGGGGCCGGAAGCAGGGTCGCGGTGTGGGAGGCCGGTGGGTAGACCCGCAGGTAGGTGCCGGTGCGCAGGCAGGGTCCGCCCACCGGGCCGTTGGTGGTGCGCGCTGTCGCCGAGGCCGAGTGGGCGGGGGCGAGGGTGACGGTGCCGTAGGGGCTGCCGCTGTGGGTGGCGGCCGGGCCGATCTGGTGGTGCGTGGTGTCCAGGACGCTGACGCCCGGATAGCCGCGCAGGGCGCAGCCGGTCGTACCGGTGTTGGTGAACCGGATCGACCAGTACAGCGACCCCGCCGCGCCCTCCTTGCGGCCCATGGAGAGGTAGAGATCACTCGTGGTGCAGGTCCGGACGGCGGTCGCGGCCCGGGGCGCCGTCGCGGGTGCCGGCGGGGTCGCGCTCCACGCGGCTCCCGCGGCCGTCAGTCCCAGGAGAGCGGCGGTCAGTGCGGCGGCCGTGCCTCGCGCAGATGCATACATGTCGTATCCGCTTCCATCGGGCGAATCGGTGGATGAAGGGTCACTGTGTTGGATGCACTCCGGCTCGGAAAAGTTGCCCGGGTGTCCGTTCCCCGCGTTCCCCGACACACAGCCGCAACCCCTCTTTCGTAATCGGCGTGCATGGTTGATCGTTGGGCCGTGCATCGATGACGAAGACGACCGACGTCAGGGGGCACCGACGATGACGATCAGCCGCAGAGCACTGCTGGCCGCGGGAGCCGGGGCGGCAGGTGCCGGATTACTCGCCGGCTGCGGGTCCAACACCGGGCGTGGGGGCGGGGGCGCCGGCGGCACGGAGCTGTCGCAGTGGTACCACCAGTACGGCGAGGCCGGCACCGAGCAGGCCGTCGAGCGGTACGCCGCCGCCTACCAGAAGGCACGGGTCACGGTGCAGTGGCGGCCCGGAAACTACGACCAGCAGACCGCCGCCGCCCTGCTCACCGACTCGGGGCCGGACGTCTTCGAGGTGAACGGGCCCACGCTCGACCAGATCCAGGGCGGTCAGGTCGTCGACCTCACCGACCTGATCGACGGCGTCAAGGACGACTTCAATCCGGCCGTGCTCACGCCGAAGACCTACGACGGAAGGGTCTGGGGCATTCCGCAGGTCATCGACATGCAGATGCTCTATTACCGGAAGAGCCTGCTGAAGGACGCCGGGGTCGAGCCGCCCGCCACGCTCGACGCCCTCGTGGACGCCGCGAAGAAGCTCACCGGCAGCAAGGTCAAGGGGCTGTTCCTGGGCAACGACGGGGGAGCCGGTGTGCTCGGCGGTACGCCCCTGTACGCCGCCGGGCTCCAGCTCGTCACCGAGGACGGCAAGGCCGGCTTCGACGACCCCGCCGCCGCCCGCACCCTCGGCAAGCTGCACCAGCTGTACGCCGACAAGTCCCTCCTCCTCGGCGCGCCCGCCGACTGGTCCGACCCCTCCGCCTTCATCCAGGGGCTGACCGCGATGCAGTGGTCCGGGCTGTGGGCGCTGCCCCTGATCAAGAAGGAACTCGGTGACGACTTCGGCGTGCTGCCGTTTCCCAAGGACGGCGGCCAAGGGAAGCCCGCCGTACCCGTCGGAGCCTACGGCGCCGCCGTCAGCGCGCGCGGCCGGCACCAGGAGGCCGCCAAGGAGTTCGTGAAGTGGCTGTGGGTCGAACGGGCCGACTACCAGGAGGACTTCGCGCTGTCCTACGGCTTTCACATCCCGGCCCGGATCTCCCTGGCCAGGAAGGCGGCCACGCTGCGGTCGGGCGCCGCCGCCGACGCCGTCCGCTTCACCACCGACCACGGCTACGCCCAGCCCCTGCTGTGGACGCCCGCCTCGCAGACCGCCTACCAGGACGCGCTCAGCCGGATCATCACGAGCGGGGCCGATCCGGCGAGTGAACTGCGGTCCGTCGTACGGAAGGTGGCCGGCGAGCTCGACCGGGTGAGGAACGCGAAGAAGGCGAAGAAGACATCGTGAGGCGCCGCGGGGCCCTGTGGTTCTGGGTGTTCGTGGGGCCGTTCACGCTCGGGCTCGCGCTGTTCACCTACGTTCCGCTGCTGTGGAGCGTGGGCCTCAGCTTCTTCGATGCCCACAACACGGTCACGCCGACGCACTTCGTGGGGCTGGACAACTACACGGCGATGCTGCGGGACGACGCGTTCGTCGGCAGTCTGCGGACCTTCCTCGTCTTCACCGCCTTCATCGTGCCGGTCACCTACGGGTGCTCGCTCTCCCTCGCCCTGATGGTGAACCGGCTGAAGCGCGCTCGCGCGTTCTTCCGGTCGGTCTTCTTCCTTCCGGCCGCGTGCAGTTATGTGGTCGCCGCGCTGGTGTGGAAGATGTCGATCTTCAACGGGGTGCGGTTCGGGCTGGCGAACACGGTCCTCGGGTGGTTCGGGGGTGATCCCGTCGCCTGGCTGGCCGGCACCGATCCGCCCTGGTACTGGCTGGTCATCGTCACGGTACGGCTCTGGCTGCAGGCCGGGTTCTACATGGTCCTGTTCCTGGCCGGGCTGCAGCGGATCGATCCGGTGCTGTACGAAGCCGCCGCCGTGGACGGGGCCCGGCCGGGGTGGACCGTGCTGCGGCACATCACCCTGCCCCAGCTGCGGGCCACCTCGGTCGCGGTGGTACTGCTGCTCGTCATCAACGCCTTCCAGGCCTTCGACGAGTTCTACAACCTGCTGTCCGATGCGCGGGGGTATCCGCCGTACGCCCGGCCGCCGCTCGTCTACCTCTACTACACCGCCCTCGGGCAGGGGCAGAACCTCGGGCTCGGCAGCGCCGGAGCGGTGATCCTCGCGCTGGTCATCGCGGTCGTCACGGTGGGGCAGGCGCGGTGGCTGAGGCTGGGAAGGACGGACGCCGATGGATGACGCCCTGGTGCGGGCCGGGCGGGCGCTGCGGCTGGCGCTGCTCGTCGTGCTCGCTCTCCTCTTCCTCGTTCCCTTCTATCTGCTGGTGCGCAACGGGCTGTCCAGCGAGCAGGACATCACCTCGCCCGAATGGACCCTCTTCCCCGGCGAGCTGAGGTGGGGGAACGTCCGGGAGCTGTTCGACGATCCGTCCGTTCCGTTCGCCCGCTCGCTGCTCAACTCCGCGCTGATCGCCATCGCGACGACCCTGGGCACCCTGTTCCTCGCGTCCCTCGCGGGCTACGGCCTCGCCCGCATCCCGTACCGGCACGCGAACAAGGTCTTCTACGGCATCCTCGGCACCCTGCTGGTCCCGGCCGCCGTCACCTTCGTACCGAGCTTCGTGCTGGTGTCGTCGCTGGGCTGGATCTCCACCCTGCGCGGGCTTATCGTCCCGACGCTGTTCTCGGCGTTCGCCTGCTTCGTCTTCCGGCAGTACTTCGTTGGCTTTCCACGGGAGCTGGAGGACGCGGCGCAGGTCGACGGACTCGGGTACTGGCGCACGTACTGGCTGGTGGTCGTACCGAACGCGCGGCCGGTGTTCGCGGCGGTGGGCACGATCGTCTTCCTCGGCGCGTGGAACTCCTTCCTGTGGCCGCTGGTGATCGGACAGGACCGGAGCGCCTGGACGGTCCAGGTGGCGCTGTCGTCGTTCACGACGTCCCAGGTCATCCGGCTGCACGAGCTGTTCGTCGCGGCCGTCGTGTCCGTCCTGCCGCTGCTGCTGGTGTTCCTGTGCTTCCAGCGGTGGATCGTGGCGGGGGTGGAGCGGTCCGGGATCGACTGAACCGGGTCGGGCCGTCGAGCCGCCGTCCACCACCAGGTCGGTGCCGACGACCGAGGCCGCGTCGTCCGAGGCCCTGTCCGTGGCGGTGGGGCCGGGGCTGACGGCGTTGATGCGCACACCGTCGGCGATGTGGTCGGGTGAAACCGCGTGACGGCGCGCACGGCGCACCGGCGCCCCGCCCCCCGCGTCCCCTGCCGCCGCTACAGCGCCCGTACCTCGTACGCCGCCACCCGTACCGCCTCGTCGTCCAGGCACTGGCCGCTGATCAGGTCGAAGCGCTGCTTCAGCAGGGGTGAGGCCACGAACGGGCGGCCCTGGTGGGTGCCGGTCAGGCCGCGGGAGAGGACGGCCGCGCCGGTGAAGGGGTCGCGGTTGTCGACGGCGTACAGCCGGTCGGCGCGGTCGCGGAAGACGGCCACCTGACGGCCGTCCGGCAGCAGGGCGGCCACCCCGCGGCCGGGGGTGAGCGTGCTCAGGTCGCACGCCGTGAACCAGCCGTCGGCAAGCCGGAGTTGGACCTTCAGACCGGTGGTCTCAAGAGTCAGGGTCATCGCTGGGCGCTTCCTTCCAGGACGTCGTCGGCGGGCCGCATGCCGATGGACAGCAGCGGCAGGTCGGGCTTGATCTGGTCGCGCTCGGGGACGAAGGCGACGACCGGGTCGGGGGTGTCCGGGGCGTTGACGAAGGACACGAACCGGGCGAGCTTCTCGGGGTCGTCGATGGTCTCGGCCCACTCGTCGCGGTAGTGGGCGATGTGGGCCCGCATCAGCTGCTCCAGTTCGTCGCAGATGCCGAGCGAGTCGTGCACCACCACGTCCCGTACGTGGTCCAGGCCACCGGGGATCCGCTCCAGCCAGGTGCTGGTGCGCTCCAGACGGTCGGCGGTGCGGATGTAGAACATCAGGAACCGGTCGATGAGGCGCACGAGTTCGGCGTCGGACAGGTCCTGTGCGAGCAGGTCCGCGTGGCGCGGGGTGGCGCCGCCGTTGCCGCCGACGTACAGGTTCCAGCCGTTGGAGGTGGCGATGACCCCGAAGTCCTTCGACTGGGCCTCGGCGCACTCGCGGGCGCACCCGGAGACGGCGGACTTGAGCTTGTGCGGCGACCGCAGGCCCCGGTAGCGCAGCTCCAGGTCGATCGCCATCTTGACCGAGTCCTGGACGCCGTACCGGCACCAGGTGGAGCCCACGCAGGACTTCACCGTGCGCAGCGACTTGCCGTAGGCGTGCCCGGACTCGAAGCCGGCATCCACCAACCGGGACCAGATCAGCGGCAGTTGCTCGACCCGGGCGCCGAACATGTCGATGCGCTGGCCACCGGTGATCTTCGTGTAGAGACCGAAGTCCCGGGCGATCTCGCCGATCACGATCAGCTTCTCGGGGGCGATCTCGCCGCCGGGGATGCGTGGCACGACCGAGTACGAGCCGTTCTTCTGCAGGTTGGCGAGGAAGTGGTCGTTGGTGTCCTGCAGGGCGGCCTGCTCACCGTCGAGGACGTACCCGCTCGCGCCGATCGCCGGGGCGAGGGAGGCGATGATCGAGCCGACGGCCGGCTTGCAGGTCTCACAGCCGTCGCCGTCCCGGGCGCCCTCACGGCCGTAGCGGTCCAGCAGCTCCTGGTACGACGTGATGCGCAGGGCGAGGACGATCTCGTACAGCTCCTCGCGGGTCTGGGCGAAGCAGCCGCACAGGCCCTTGTCGACCTCGATGCCGGACGCCTCCAGCTCGGCGTCGACCAGCTGGCCCAGCACCTTCACACAGCTGCCGCAGCCGGTACCGGCCTTGGTGCACTTCTTCACCTCGGGCACGGTGGTGCACTTGTGCTCCGTCACCGCCCCGCGGATGGTGCCCTTGCTGACGTTGTGGCAGGAGCAGATGATCGCCTCGTCCGGGAGGGCGGACGGGCCGAGCTGGGCCCCCGAGTCGGCTCCGGCGGGCAGGACGAGCGACTCGGGGGAGATGGGGGGCACCGAGCCGGTCAGCGCGCGCAGGGTGCCGTACGCCTCGGCGTCGCCGACCAGGATGCCGCCGAGCAGCGTGCCGTCCGCGCCGATGACCAGCTTCTTGTACAGGCCGGCGCGGGAGTCGGAGTAGACGACGTCGAGGCAGTCCTCGGTGGTGCCGTGCGCGTCGCCGAAGGAGGCCACGTCCACGCCGAGCAGCTTCAGCTTGGTGGACAGGTCGGCGCCGGTGAACGTCAACTCTTCGGCCTCGTCCGCGGCGATGGTGGCCGCGGCCGTCTCCGCCTGCTCGTAGCCGGGCGCCACCAGGCCGTACACCCGGCCGTCCGCGGCCTGTGCGCACTCGCCGATGGCGAACACGTGCGGGTCGGTGACCGTACGGCACTGCTCGTCCACGGTGATGCCGCCGCGCTCGCCGACGGCGAGGCCGCAGTCCCGGGCCAGCTGGTCGCGGGGGCGGACGCCGGCACTGAACACCACCATGTCGGTGGGGAGTTCGGAGCCGTCGGACAGCTTCATGCCGGTGACGGCGCCCGAGGCGTCCGTGACGATCTCCTGGGTGCCCACGCCCGTGTGCACGGTCAGGCCCATGCCCTCGATGGTCCGCAGCAGCGCCGCGCCGCCGCCCTCGTCGACCTGCACCGGCATCAGGCGCGGCGCGAACTCCACGACGTGGGTGTCCATCCCGAGGCCCTTGAGCGCACCGGCGGCCTCCAGACCGAGCAGCCCGCCGCCGACCACGGCGCCGGTCGTCGCCCGTGTCTTCGCGTACTCCTCGATCGCGAGCAGGTCCTCGATGGTCCGGTAGACGAAACAGCCCTCGGCGTCCTTGTTCGGCACCGGCGGCACGAACGGGTAGGAGCCGGTGGCGAGGACGAGCGTGTCGTACCCGAAGACCTTGCCGGACCTGGCCGTGACCTGCTTCGCCGCGCGGTCGACCGTCTCCGCCGGGTCGCCGACGTACAGCTCGATGCCGTGGTCGGCGATGAACCCCATGTCGGTCATGGACAGGTCCTCGGCCGTCCTGCCCGAGAAGTACGAGGTGAGGGCGACGCGGTCGTACGCCGGACGCGGCTCCTCGCACAGCACGACCACGCGGTGCGTGGCGGTCAGGCCGCGCTCGGCGAGCGCTTCGAGGAAGCGCTGGCCGACCATGCCGTGGCCGACGAGCACGATCGTGGGGGTGTCCGTGCGGGTGTCCGTGGACATCAGGAGCCTCCGTCGTTGGTGAGCAGGTGGAGCAGGGGGCCGTCGTCGGGGAGCGGCTCTGCTCCCTCCCAGGCGCGGGCGAGCGCGCCGACGGTGCCGAGTTCGCCGACGAGGACCCCGCCGACCAGACGGTCGTCGCGGACGACGACCTTGCGGTAGGTGCCGCGGGTGGCGTCGGCGAGCCGTACGACGTCGTCTCCGGGGCGCGCCTCGGTCTCGCCGAAAGCCGCCAGGTCGAAGGGGGAGCCCGCGCCGGTGAGGGTCAGCCGGGTCAGGGAGCGGGTGCCGCGGTAGCGCGCGTTCGTGCCTCCGGCGAGCAGCTCGGCGAGCGCGTCGGCCTGTTCCAGCGCCGGAGCCGCCAGGCCGTAGACCGTGCCGTCGTGCTGGACGCAGTCGCCGACGGCGTGGATGTGCGGGTCGGAGGTGCGCAGCGCGTCGTCGACGAGGACGCCCTGATGGACGGCGAGACCGGCCTGCTCGGCGAGTCCGGTGCGCGGGCGCGCCCCGCAGGCGAGGACGACGAGGTCGGCGTCCAGGGCGTATCCGTCGGCCAGCTCCACGGAGCGGACCGCGCCCGCGAGGCAGCGCACGTCCCGCACCCGGCACTCGGTGTGCACCTCGACGCTCAGGTCCGTGAGGTGCCGCAGCACCAGCCGGGAGGCGTCCGGGTCGAGCTGGCGCTCCATGAGCCGCTCGGCCTGCTGGGCGAGGACCACCTGCGCACCGCGCACGGCGAGCGCGCGGGCGGCGGAGACGCCGAGCAGCCCGCCGCCGATGACGACCGCGCGCACGCCCGGCCGGACCGCCTTGGCCAGCCCCAGGCAGTCGTCCATCGTGCGGAAGGCGTGGACGCCCTCGGGGAGCTGGTGGTCGGGGGTGAACAGACCGCGCAGCGGCGGCAGTACGGGGTTGGAGCCGGTGGCGAGGACCAGCGTGTCGTATGCGAGGGACGTGCCGTCGGCGCAGTCGACGGTCCGGGCGGCCCGGTCGATACCGGTGACCCGGGCCCGGAGCAGCCCCGCCGGTGCCGGGAGGCCAATCACCTCGGGGGCGTAGCGGCCGGCCAGCACCTCCGCGAGCAGTACCCGGTTGTACGGCGGGTGCTCCTCCTCGCCGACGAGCAGCGCGGGCGTGCCCAGCTCACCGAGCCGCCGGGCGAGCCGTACGCCCGCGAGGCCGGCGCCGATCACCACCACACGCGTTTTCGAGGTCATGTCCTTGAGCGTGCGGTCCCGACGTTACCCGGCCGCATCACCCCTGTTTCCCGTGGGGAACGCTGCCCTCAGCGGGGGCGGGCGGGGGGTGTGAGGGGTCCGGGCGGGGAGCCGGCACCGCACTGAGGCGCTAACGGCTGCCCGTCAGATGGGCGAACACCACGACGTTGCCCTGGTAGCCGGTGGCCTTCGAGTAGCCGCCGCCGCAGGTGATGACCCGGAGTTCGGGGCGGGGAGCCGCGCCGTACACCTTGTCGTCGGGGAAGTCGCGGGCTTCGTACACCTCCACCGCGTCCACGGTGAACACGGCCACGCTGCCGTCCCGGCGGTCCACCTCGATGCGGGCGCCCCGCTTGAGCGCGCCCAGGTCGTAGAAGACGGCGGGGCCCTCCGTGTTGTCGACGTGCCCGGCGACGATCGCGGTGCCCGTCTCGCCTGGCATGGTGCCGGACTCGTACCAGCCGGCCAGGTTCTTCTCCCGGGCGGGCGGCACGTCCAGGCTGCCGGACGGGGTGAGGGACAGGCCCGTCAGCGGGGCGTTCACACGGATCGCGGGAATGCGGATGCGCAGGGGCGGGGAGGGCGCGAGCGCGGGGGCCGCAAGGCGCTCCTCGCCCGGATCCGGGCGGCCCTCGGCGGCGGCCGGCTGCGGTGGTGTGTCCGTCCCGGCACCCCCGCCGAGCAGCCATACCCCGCAACCGAGGGCCACGACGGTGAGCGCGGCTATCGCGGTGTCGCCGAGCCGGTCACGCCTGGCGCTCCTGCGCATACCAACCCCTCTCCCGGGGGCGGACCCCCGAATCCCGGAGACGGACCCCGAATCCCGGAGACAGGACCCCGAGTCCTGGGCAGCACCTGAGTCCTGGGCCGCACCTGAGTCCCGGGCCGCGCCCCGAGTCCCGGGGCGGACCCCGAGTCCCGGAGACGGACCCCGAGTCCCGGGCCGCACCCCGAGTCCCGGGGCGGATCCCGAAGACCCCTTCCCCCTCCGGGCCGCGAGGGGCATCGGACCCGGAGGGGGTGGGGCATGCGGTACCGGCCGACGGACAGCGGAGGGTGTCCGTCAGATCCCGTCGCCTCTCGCCCGGCGATGCAGGAGCCAGGTACCGCCCGCGGCGGCGACGGCCAGTGCCGCCACACCCGCCGTGGTCTGCACGGGGCCGGGGCCGAGTGCGCCGCCGACCCCCGTCTTCACACTTCCCCGCGGCTGCACCTGCTCGTGCGCCGCGGTCAACGCCACCACCAGGTCGCCCTTCACCTGCCGGTCGCCCTCCGCGCAGGTGGCGACGATCTCGTACGTCCCCGGCTGCGCGCTCGGCGGCACCTGGAACTGGCCGATCGCCTCGCCCTCGTGCGAGCTGGGCGCCAGTGTGAAGGTGCCGGCACCGACCGCGCCCGCGTCCCCGGTCGCCGAGCCCTTGTCCCCGCACGCGGCGGTGTTCACCGTGACCTGGCTGCCGGGAGTCACGGTGGAGGGGTACACGTCCAGGCTGCCGGTGCCGACGGCGTGGGCGGGTGCCGCGGCTGCCACGACGAGCGCGGTACCGGTCAGCAGACGGGCGGTGCGGCGCATGGTGCTCCCGGGGCTTCGGGTCTCGGTCCGTTCGTTACCGAGGTAAGTCGCAGTCCCGGAGTTCCGCTCCCTGAGGGCGCGTCAGAAATGCGGTGAACGGGTGTCGTCCGCGGCCCCCACACGGCCTAGCCCGCACGAGGTCCGGGCAGGTCACAGGGTGTGCGCGGGCCCGTGCGAGAGGCCGGTGCGAAGAGAACACGAATGGACGAGAGGGCCGGTGCCCGCCCAGGCACCGGCCCTCTCATGAGGCACGCGGTTCAGTTCACGTTGACGGCGCTCCAGGCCGCCGCCACTGCGTTGTACTCCGTGCTGCCCGCGCCGTACAGGTCCTTGGCGGCGTTGAGGGTGGCCGTGCGGGCCCCGGCGTAGTTCGTCGAGGAGGTCATGTAGACCGTCAGCGCCCGGTACCAGATCTTGCCGACCTTGTCGTGGCCGATGCCGGTGACCGTGGAGCCGTTGTACGTCGGCGAGTTGTAGCTGACGCCGTTGATCGTCTTCGGCCCGCTGCCCTCGGCGAGGAGGTACGCGAAGTGGTTGGCGACGCCGGAGGAGTAGTGGACGTCGAGGTTGCCGACCGAACTGCTCCAGTAGTCCGCCGAGTTGCCGTCCTTGGACGGCTTGTCCATGAAGCGCAGGGCGGGCTTGCCGAAGCCGGGCTTCACGATCTTCTCGCCGATGAGGTAGTCACCGGGGTCGGAGGGGTTGTTCGCGTACCACTCGACCATCGTGCCGAGGATGTCCGAGGTGGCCTCGTTGAGCCCGCCGGACTCGCCCGAGTAGGTCAGCGCGGCGGTCTTGGAG
The DNA here is from genome assembly GCF_040634095.1 of Streptomyces sp. NPDC007205. Taxonomy (NCBI): domain Bacteria; kingdom Bacillati; phylum Actinomycetota; class Actinomycetes; order Kitasatosporales; family Streptomycetaceae; genus Streptomyces; species Streptomyces sp. NPDC007205. Next base: position 61,905 of record NZ_JBEYEW010000025.1, on the reverse strand, counting down.
GTGACCCCGTGGGTCATCTCGTGCCCGGCGACGTCGAGGGCCACCAGCGGCCCGAAGGTGGTCCCGTCACCGTCGCCGTACGTCATGCAGAAGCAACTGTCGTCCCAGAAGGCGTTGTTGTAGTTGCTGCCGTAGTGGACGCGGTTGTACGAGCCCTTGCCGTCGCCCGCGATGCCGTTCCGCCCCTGGACGTTCTTGTAGTAGTCCCAGGTCTCGTTGGTGCCGTACTGGGCGTCGACGGCGGCCGAGGCACGGTCGGCGGTGGTGCCGCTGCCCCAGTGGTTGTCGGCGTCCGTGAACAGCGTCGCGGGCGCCCGGCTGAAGCAGATGCCGAAGAAGCACAGGTCGGTCTTGCCCTCCGCGTCCCCGGTGTAGGTGTTGCCGCGGGTCGGGTCCTTGAGCTGGTACGACGATCCCGACTGGGTCGTCTCCAGCGGCACCGTCCCGCTGTAGAGCGACTTGCCGTCACCGGCGGCGGTCTCGATGCTGTCCCAGGCGTCGATCTGGCGGCCGGTGCGGGCGTCGGTCAGCACGGTCCGGGCGACCGGGTTGCCGAGCGAGTCCAGGCCGGCCGCGTTGGTGCGCCAGGCGAGCTTCGGGGTGCCGTGCAGGGCGTCGACGATCAGCTCGGGCTTGGCCTTCACCTGCTTCAGCGGGTTGCCGAGGTGGGCGGCGCGCAGGGCGTTCACGGCGAGGTCGGCGGCCTTGGGGGCCGAGATCTTCGGGAGGACCGAGCTGAGGGATATCGGGCTGCGGGTCGCCCGGTTGGCGCTGCGGTAGGCGCCGTCCCGGGCAAGGTGGACCACGAAGTCGCCGCCCAGAACGGGCAGCCCGTGGTACGTGCGGTCGTAGCGGACGTGCTGGGTGCCGTCCCTGTCCACGATCACGTCACGGACGCTGGTGTGCTCGGCGGAGGTCAGGCCCAGGCTCGTGGCATGGGCCAGGAGCGCCGACGCCGCGTTCTCGATCGCGGTGGCCCGGCTGGGTCTCGTGTCGGCGTGGGCGGCGGGGGAGAGGGCGACGGTCAGCAGGGTCGCGGTGGTGACGGCGACGCCGGCGGTGGTGGCGAGACGACGGGACCCTCGGACGTGCGGGCGTATCCGGCTCATCTGTCTCCTCGGGGAGGCGCCGAACTGGGCGTGGGGGTGGCGCTGATGTCCCCAGAGATTTAAAGGGCCATGACATGTCATGTCCATAGCGTCTTCATGGAGATGTGTGAGGAGCCGAAGGGGGTACAGAATCGTTTCCGTGATCACTGAGGAGCCCGAGCGGTCCGGGACCCCGCTGCCGTTCTTCGTCTACGGCACGCTCCGGCCCGGCGAGGCCAACCACAACTTGTACTTGCGGGGGCGCACCGCCTCCGAGGAACCGGCCCGGCTGCCCGGCGCGGCGCTCTACGACGGCCCCGGCTACCCCTACGCCGTCGAGCGGCCGGGCGGCGAGGTCCGGGGCGAACTGGTCACCGCCCGACCGGAGGCCTACCCCGAGCTGCTCGCGGCCCTGGACCACCTGGAGGAGTACGTGCCGGGCGACCCGCGCAACCTCTACGAACGCGTCGCCCGCCAGGTCCTGCACACCACCGACGGCACCGCCGTCGAGGCCTGGGTCTATCTGGCCGCCCCGCGGGTCGCCGCCCGGCTGCGGGCCGAGGGCAAGTTGATCGAGGACGGAGACTGGCTGTCCCGCCGCTGAGCCGGGGAATCAGCGCGGCAGCGACAGTCCCGCCGGATCACTCGTAGTGGACGGTGCCGTCCTCGTCCATCGTCGGGTGGATCTTCATGGGGCCGTACTCGTCGTGGTCCGAAGGGCGTGGGGTCTCCGGGCCGTCCGGGCCCATACGGATCATGCGTTCGATACGGCAGATCCGGAAGAGGCGGTCGTCGACGCGGAACTCGTCGGCGCGGCCGAGCGCCCGGTACTCCTCGGCCGCCTTGGCGTAGCGGGCCTTCTTGGCGTCGTCGTACTGGTAGAGCATGGCCCAGATCTCCTCCAGCCCGTTGTAGAGCGAGCGCCGGGCGGCGTGCGGGGTGGGCGCGAGCCGGGTCAGCGGGCGCCAGCCCTGCTCTTCGTGCTCGGCCACCGTGAAGCCGGCCGGGAGCAGCACGATGTCCGGGTGGGTGCGGACCGCGCGCTCGGAGTCCGCGCGCATCCGGGCCGGGTAACGGGAGCCGGTGTAGGAGAAGTCCCGCAGCGCCAGTTTCAGCGCGCCCTCCATGGGGCCCTCCGTGTGCTCCGGGTCGAGGGCGAAACCGATCTCTCTGTACGGGGTGTCGCGCGCCTGCCGGTCCCACGAGGGTTCCACCGGCTCCGGGTCGGTGGGCCGGGGAGGCTCCAGACCCCCGTCGTCATCGCTGCGCGTGAACTCGTCCCCGCGCACCACCCGGTAGCGGACCCCGCACGCCTCGACCTCGTTCACCGGCTCCCGGTCCAGCACCGCCACGGCGGCCAGCAGTTCGCGCCGCACGGCCCGGTCCTCGGTGTCGTCCTTCGCCGTGAAGAACAGATGGGAGTTCAGGCCGTCACGGGCCATCTGCGGCATGCCGTCCGTCACCGGTTTCAGCAGCCGCCACCCGGGCCCCGCCGCCGGATCCTGAACGGCGACCCCGAACACCGGCCCGCGCACCGAGAAGTGGGCATACCGCACCGAGGCGTGCGCCGCGTCGACCTCCTTCACCCACGCGGCGGGGTCACCCCGGCGTTCGAGGTCGTCGCGGAGCGCGTCCAGCTGTCGCTTCCAGTTGCCGTCCATGCACGCATTGTTGCGGACCGGCAGGGGTGCGGGGGCCGAACCGGCTCAACAACCGGGGTTGTCGGACAGCTTCAGCTTCAGGAAGGCGGACCAGGCGGCGGGGGTGACGGTGAGGTGCGGTTCGGCGGGGGTCTTGGAGTCGCGGATGTGGATGGCGGCGGGGTGGGCGGCTACTTCGACGCAGGCGCCGCCCTCGTCGCCGCTGTAGCTGGACTTGCGCCAGGTGTAGGCGACTTCGATGCAATTGCCGCCTTCGTCGCCGCTGTAGCTCGACTTGAACCACCGAAGTGCGGTGCCGCTCATTGCTCTCCCAACAGACGGTCCAGCAGGTCCCTCGTGTCCTCAGGGGTAAGGGCCTGTGACCGCAGCATCGCACACTTCTGTGTGAGGATCGCCACCTCGTGCGGGTCGGCGATCAGTTGGCTGCCGCGCTGGTTCTCCGCGTACGCGAGCCGCTGGTGTTCGGGTGTCTCCAGCAGGACGAACGACCCGTTGAGCCCCGCGTGGGTGGTGCGATCGAGTGGCAGTACCTGAAGCATGAGGCCCGGCAGTTCGGAGCATGCACGCAGATGCCGCACCTGCTCGCCCCAGACCTCCTTCCCGCCGATGGGCGCCCGCACCACCGGCTCCCAGACCACGAAGGACGTGATCGGCGGCTCCTTGCGGTGCAGGATCGCCTGCCGTTCGACACGCGTCGCCACCAACTGTGTGATCTTGTCCTCCTCGTAGACAGGCACGCGGCTGCGGAAGACGGCCTCGGCGTATGCGTCTGTCTGCAGGAGGCCCGGCACCACCTGGTTCTCGTACGACGAGATCGCGATGGCCTCGCGCTCCTGGTCCAGGAACTCCTCCGCCCACAGAGGGATGAGGTCCACCTCCGGCATCCTGCTCAGCGCGGTGGCCAACGCCCCCTTGGTTTCCAGAAGTTCGTCCAGCTGCTCGGCGAGATCCGGCTTCAGCGGCCGTCGGCCCTGCTCGATGGAGGCGATCTGCTCCTCGCTGATCACGAACCGCTCGGCCAGCGCCTTCTGCGTGTATCCGGCCGCCTCCCGGTAGAGGGCGAGCAGCGCGCCCACCATCTTCATCGCCGAGGCGTTCCTGCGTGACTTCGACCGTGACCGTGTCGTGTTGCTCATGCGGTCCAACTCCCCACCCGCGCCCGTACCTTCACCGCGGCACAGCCGTACAAGCCACTTGTACGGCCGCACGCACTGTTCCATCATGGCCACGGAGTGTGACTCTCGTCACGTGAATGCAGAATTCCCCCACGCTTCCCCGCGCGAACGCTTCTACCGGCGCGAACGCCAGTCCGTCCCCGCCGCCCGTGCCTTCACCCGCGACGCGCTCGCCGACTGGGGCATGCGCGAACGGTCGTACGACATCGTGCTGTGCGTCAGCGAACTCGCCACCAACGCCCTCGTGCACGGCGTACCGCCCGGCCGGGGCTTCCTGCTGCGCCTGCTGCCGCTGCCGTACGACGGCGGGGTGCGTGTCGAGGTGCACGACAGCGGGGACGGTGTACCGGCCCTGCCGCAGCCGGACGGGCCGGACCAGGAGCGGGAGCCGGAGCCGGGCGAGGGTGGGCGGGGGCTGCTGCTGGTGTCGGAGTTCGCGGACAAGTGGGGGGTGGGGGAGCGGGATCCGGGGAAGGTCGTGTGGTGTGAGTTCGCGGGCCGGTGACGGGCGATGCCGGGCAGGCCGACCACCCTCACAGCAGCCTCAGTCCCTCGGGCACCGCGATCCCGAACTCCTCCGCCACCACGCGCCGCGCCTCAGCCTCGTCCGTCAGCTTGCGCTCGGTCACCGTGCCGTCGGCGCGGGTCTCGGTCAACCGGTCGCCGTCCAGCGCGAGATGACGCTCGGCGGTGGTCCGCTGGAGGTAGGGGCGGCGGGTGAACGGGGAACGCGGGCTGGTGCTGACATACCAGTTGAACACCTCCAGGTCCGTGGCGGCGAACGGCTCCAGCGTGAAGGCGTACTGACCCACCCACCCCCGCGATCGGCGGTCGTAGGCCTGCAACTCCCACAGCTCCAGCGGGCCTTCGTGCGGCAGCGGCACCAGCCGGTGCCGGCGCCCGCCGCCCTCGGACTCCTCGCCGGTCACCAGCGGCACCGGCACCAGCAGTGCACCCTCGGCACCGAAGCCGACGTCCGCGAGATACGGCCGGGACTCGCCCGGCACCGAGACCCGCAGCATCGCGTGGGTGCGCGGCCGGCTCTCGGGCGTCTCGGCACCCAGCACCACCCGCCCGGCCAGCGGTGTCACGCCGAACCCCAGCTCCTGAAGCGCCAGCCGGAGCAGGGTGTTGTGCTCGTAGCAGTAGCCGCCGCGCCGGCCGCGGATCATCTTGTCCATCAGATCGGCCGGGGCGAGCGAGGGGGCCCGGCCGGACACGGCGTCTAGGTTCTCGAAGGGCAGCGACAGCGCGTGCGCCAGATGCACACCCCGCAAGGTCTCCAGGCCGGCCCGGCGGCCACCCTGCCATCCGATGCGGTCCAGATAGGCGTCGAGGTCGAACTGTTCGAAGTCGGACATGCTTCGAACCTACGCGAGTGCGGTCCGTCCCACCGCGTCCCCCGGAGCGATCCGCGCTACTCCCGTGGCCCTACGACCTCGACCCTGACCGCGCACGACTTGAACTCCGGCATCCGGGACGTCGGGTCGAGGGCCGGGTTGGTGAGGGTGTTGGCGCGGCCCTCGCCCGGCCAGTGGAACGGCATGAAGACGGTGTCGGGGCGGATGGCCGGGGTGATACGGGCGGGGGCGGTGGCCCGGCCCCGGCGGGAGACCACGGTCACCGGGTCACCCTCGGCCGCGCCGATCCGGGCCGCGAGGCGTGGGTGCAGTTCCACGAAGGGACCGGGCGCGGCGGCGTTCAGCTCGGCGACCCGCCGTGTCTGCGCCCCCGACTGGTACTGGGACACCACCCGGCCGGTGGTCAGCAGCAGCGGATACTCGGCGTCGGGCTCCTCCGCCGTCGCCCGGTGCGTCACGGCGACGAACCGGGCACGGCCGTCCGCATGCGCGAACCGGTCGAGGAAGAGACGGGGGGTTCCGGGGTGCACCGCGGGCAGGGCAGCGTCGGCGGACACGGCGGACACGGCGGACACGGCGGACACGGCGGACACGGCGGCCTCGGCGGACACGGCGGCCTCGGCGGACACGGCGGGCGCGGTGGCCTCGGCGTCCTGGGCCGGGTCATCGGGCAGGGCGTCGAGCAGTGCGTCGAGCAGCGCGTCCTCGCCGTCGTCGGCGTCGGCCGCCGCCCCTTGACCGCCGACGGTCCCGGCGATCGCGGACCCGGTCACCGGACCGCCGGCTGCATGCGTACGGATCCCGACGTCACCCCGCGTGGATCCGGTCGTCGCACCGCCGCCCGCACCCGCGCGCCCCTCGCCGTCACCCCACACCGCCGATCCGGCTCCGTCCCCCCACCCAGCCGACCCGGCTGCGCCGTCCGCGTTCCCGGCCGGGAGGGCCGGGCACGGCCAGAAGACGCCGTTCTCCTCCGCCAGGCGGCGGTAGGTGATGCCCGAGTAGTCGGCGGGGCCGCCCGCGCTTGCCCGGCGCAGTTCCTCGAAGACCTCCTCGGGGTCCGTAGGGAAGCCCTTCTCCACTCCGAGGCGGGCCGCCAGCTCGTGCAGGACGTACAGGTCGCTGCGGACCCCGGGCGGCGGGTCGACCGCCTGGCGGCGCAGCAGGACCCTGCCCTCCAGACTGGTCGTGGTGCCCGTCTCCTCCGCCCACTGGGTGACCGGCAGCACGACGTCCGCCAGCTCAGCCGTCTCGGACAGGACGACGTCGGCCACCGCCAGGAAGTCCAGCGAACGCAGCCGTTCCTCGACATGGGCCGCGCGCGGCGCCGACACCACCGGGTTGGAGCCCATCAGCAGCAGCGCCCGTATGTCCGTGCCGAGGGCGTCGAGGAGCTCGTACGCGCTGCGCCCGGGGCCGGGGAGCGTGTCCGGGTCCACTCCCCACACGCCCGCCACATGGGCCCGCGCCGCCGGGTCGTCCAGCCTGCGATAACCGGGCAACTGGTCGGCCTTCTGCCCGTGTTCGCGCCCGCCCTGCCCGTTGCCCTGCCCGGTCAGGCACCCGTACCCGGACCGTGGGCGGCCCGCCCGGCCGGTCGCCAGGCACAGGTTGATCCACGCGCCCACCGTGTCCGTCCCCTTGGACTGCTGCTCCGGCCCGCGCGCCGTGAGCACCATCGCCGACTCCGGCTCGCAGAACATCCGTACCGCCTCCCGGAGTTGGGGAACCGACACCCCCGTGATCCGCTCCACCTGCTCCGGCCAGTGCGCCATCGCCGCGGCCCGTGCCTCCTCCCAGCCGGTGGTCCGCTCCCGGATGTACTCCTCGTCCGTCCGCCCCTCGGCCACCACCAGGTGCAACAGGCCCAGGGCGAGAGCGAGGTCCGTGCCCGGCCGGGGGGCCAGGTGCAGGTCCGCCTGCTCGGCCGTCCTCGTCCGGCGCGGGTCCACCACGATCAACGTGCCGCCGTTCGCGCGCAGTTCGGTGAAGAAACGCAGCGACGGCGGCATGGTCTCCGCGAGGTTCGACCCGACGAGGATCACGCACCCCGTCTTCGGAACGTCCTCCAGCGGGAACGGCAGCCCCCGGTCGAGACCGAAGGCCTTCGTACCCGCCGCCGCGGCCGACGACATGCAGAAACGGCCGTTGTAGTCGATCTGCGAGGTGCCGAGCACGACGCGCGCGAACTTCCCCAGTGTGTACGCCTTCTCGTTGGTGAGCCCGCCCCCGCCGAACACGCCCAGCGCGTCCGCGCCGTACTCCGCCCGTGTGCTCGCGAGCCGCTCGGCGATCCGGTCCAGCGCCGCTTCCCAGCTCGCCTCGACCAGCCGGCCGCCGGACCGGAGCAGCGGAGAGGTCAGCCGCACCGCCGGCGACAGCACCTGGGCCGCGGTGCGGCCCTTGCCGCACAGTGCGCCCCGATTGACCGGGAAGTCCGTCCGTTCGGTCACCTCGACGCCCCCCTGCGGCAGGGGCGTGACATTCATCCCGCACTGCAGGGCGCAGTACGGGCAGTGGGTGGGCGTCGAGGCGATCGTTTCCATACCGCCAGCGTGCGTCGACCGTGTTACGGCCCCGGGCCGCTCCCGGTTACACGCCCGGCACGGCGACCTCCCCGCCGGTCCGGGGGCGAGGTGAGGTCCCGGGGCCCGGTCCGTGCGCACGGCTGGTTCGGGGGGCGGGTGACACTCTCCGAGCTCAGTCCCGCGCCTGAGCCAGCGCCCTCGTGACCCCGTGTTCGCGCGGGCCCAGGAACGTCGGATCCGGATGGAACACCGCGTCCAGTACCGCCTTGCCCGCCGCGAACACCTCGCGCGTGCCGCCGTAGTACCAGGTCACGTCGTGCTTGTCGGCCACCCCGACCCCGTACGAGTCCACCCCCGCCGCCTCACACAGCGCCACCGCCCGCCGGATGTGGAAACCCTGGCTGATCAGCACGGCCCGGTCCACGCCGAAGATCTTCCTGGCCCGCACACACGAGTCCCAGGTATCGAACCCGGCGTAGTCGCTGACGATCCGCCGCTGCGGCACCCCGTGCTTCGTCAGATACGCACGCATGGCGTCGGGCTCGTCGTAGTCCTTGCGGCTGTTGTCCCCGGTGACCAGGACGACCTCGACCCGCCCCGCCCGGTACAGCTTCGCCGCCGCGTCCAGCCGGTGCGCGAGATACGGCGACGGCTCCCCGTTCCACAGCCCGGCCCCGAACACCACGGCGACCTGCGCCCGCGGGGCGTCCGCCGTCGTACGCAGCCGGTCCGCCGTGGACACGTACAGCCAGGTCACCGGCAGCAGAGCCAGCACACACCCGGCCATCACGGCCTGCACCAGCCGCCGCTGCCCCCGACGGGAGCGCGGCAGCCGCGGTCGACGGAACTTCATACGGGCCCCCCACGGATCGGCTTGTCGACCATGGAGGACGCCGGCGACCGCGATCCGGTTCGCCTCACATCGAGCATCCGTACGACGTGAAGCCATGGAAAAGGCCCGTGACCGTCCGGCAACGGCCCCGCAATCTGTCCCCGGCAGGATCCTTCCATGACGGCGTCGCACCCTCCCCGCTCCGAGCCCGACCTCCACCTCGACAGCACGGCGCACCTCATGCACAGCATCAGCAGCCGCCTCACCGGGCAGCTCCGGCTGGTCTCCCCGCCCGTCCGCCGCCGCCCGGCCCCGCCCGCGCTCGTCCTGGTGGGCCACGGCAGCCGCGACCCGCGCGCGCTGGAGACCGTACGGGCCCTGCGGGACCGCGTCCGCGAGCTGCGCCCCGGCCTGCCCGTCCACCTGGGCCACATCGAGCTGAACGAGCCCCTGCTCCCGGACGCCCTCACCGCCCTCGGTGACGCCCCCGCCGTCCTGGTCCCGCTCCTCCTCTCCCGCGGCTACCACGTCCGGCACGACATCCCCGAGATGGCCGCCGCGGCGAAGGCGAGCACCCGGGTGGCCGCCCCGCTGGGGCCGCACCCGCTCCTCGTGGAGACCCTGTACGACCGGCTGCTGGAGGCGGGCTGGCCGCCGGTGCCGGACGAGCGGACGCGCCGCACGAGCGCGGTGGTCCTCGCCGCAGCCGGCTCCCGCGACCCCGACTCGGCCACCGACACCCGCCGCACGGCCCGCCTCCTGGCCGACCGCCTGGGCGTCCCGGTCGTCCCCGCCTACGCCTCGGCGGCGACCCCGACCGTCCCGACGGCCGTACGGGCACTGGCGGCACGCGGCCGGCACCGGGTGGCGATCGCGTCGTACTTCACGGCACCGGGGCGCTTCGCGGCACAGTGCGGTGAGCAGGCCCCGTGGATCGCCTCGGCCCCGCTGGGCGCCCACCCGGCGATGGCCCGGCTGATCCTGCACAGATACGCGGAGACCTCGGCAACACGGGGGACGGAAGCCGCCTAGGGGTGCGGGGCCGTATCCGAGTGGGCTTACTGTCGAGTCATGGAAGGCAGCCCCGACGGAACCTACGACCCGGCCTCTGCGGAACGTTGGGCCCCCGAACCCGACAAACGCCCCGGCCGTACCGCCTTCCAACGCGATCGCGCCCGTATCCTCCACTCGGCCGCCCTGCGACGCCTCGCGGGCAAGACCCAGGTCGTCACGCCAGGCACCCACAGCCAGGTCTGGGACGCCAGTCCCAGAACACGGCTCACCCACTCCCTGGAGTGCGCCCAGGTCGGCCGCGAGCTGGGCGCGGCCCTCGGCTGTGACCCCGACCTGGTCGAGGCCGCCTGCCTCGCCCACGACCTGGGCCATCCGCCCTTCGGCCACAACGGCGAACAGGCCCTGAACGCCTTCGCGGACGACTGCGGCGGCTTCGAGGGCAACGCCCAGTCCCTGAGGCTCCTCACCCGCATCGAACCCAAACGGTTCACCGAAGACCGCTCCGTCGGCCTGAACCTCACCCGGGCCGCCCTCGACGCGGCCACGAAGTACCCCTGGCCCCGCGGCGCCCACCCCACCGACCCGGCGTCCCCGAAATTCGGCGTGTACGAGGACGACCGCCCGGTGTTCGACTGGATCAGAGCGCACGCCCCCGGTACCCGCACCTGCTTCGAGGCCCAGGTCATGGACTGGGCGGACGACGTGGCGTACTCGGTGCACGACGTCGAGGACGGCCTGCACGCCGGTCACGTCGACCCCAACTGTCTGCACGCCGAGCCCGAGCGGCAGGCGGTGTTCGAGGTCGCCATCGGCCGGTACGTCCCCGCCGGCACCGACCCTTCCGAACTCTCCGCCGCCCTCGACCGGCTCCAGGACGAGGAGTGGTGGCCGCACGGCTACGACGGCACCGCGGTCGCGCAGGCCCGCCTGAAGGACGCCACCAGCCAGCTCATCGGCCGGTTCTGCCTGGCCGCCGAGAGCGCCACCCGCGCCGCGTACGGCAGCGGCCGGCTCGCCCGCTACGGCGCCGAACTCGTCGTACCCCGCGAGGCCCGCATGGAGTGCGCGGTGCTCAAGGCCGTCGCGGACCGGTATGTGATGCAGCGCGCCGAGCAGGAGCGGCTGCGCGCGGACCAGCGGGTCGTCGTGGCGGAGCTCGCGGAGGTGCTGACCGCCCGCGCGCCGGACGGGCTGGATCCGCAGTTTCGGGCGCTCTTCGACGGGGCAGGCGACGACCATGCGCGCAAGCGGCTGATCGTCGACCAGATCGCCTCCCTCACCGACGCCTCGGCGCGCTCGCTGCACGCGAGACTGACGGGGCATATGTGAGAGGAACGTGACCGGCGGTGGCCTGATCGGGTCACCCCCTCTTCCCGCAGCAGGCCGCGTGCGGGACGCTCGCATGTGGCGGCACCCCTATGAGGAGGCATCAAGTGGTCGACGCGGATCAGACATTCGTCATCGTCGGAGGCGGTCTCGCCGGCGCGAAGGCGGCCGAGACGCTCCGGGCGGAGGGCTTCACCGGCCGGGTGATACTGATCAGTGACGAGCGCGACCACCCCTACGAGCGCCCGCCCCTGTCCAAGGGCTATCTCCTCGGCAAGGAGGAGCGCGACAGCGTCTTCGTGCACGAGCCCGCCTGGTATGCGCAGAACGACATCGAGCTGCACCTGGGCCAGACCGTCGACCGCATCGACCGTACGGCGAAGACGGTCCGCTTCGGCGACGACGGCACCCTCGTCCGCTACGACAAGCTGCTGCTCACCACCGGTGCCGAGCCCCGCCGCCTGGACATCCCGGGCACGGATCTGGCGGGCGTGCACCATCTGCGCCGGCTCGCGCACGCCGAGCGGCTCAAGGGTGTCCTGCAGCACCTCGGCCGGGACAACGGGCACCTCGTGATCGCGGGCGCCGGCTGGATCGGCCTGGAGGTCGCGGCGGCGGCCCGCGAGTACGGCGCCGAGGTCACGGTGATCGAGCCGGCGCCGACCCCGCTGCACGGGGTGCTCGGCCCCGAGCTGGGCAACGTCTTCGCGGAACTGCACCGCGAGCACGGCGTCCGCTTCCACTTCGGGCGGCAGCTGACCGAGATCGTCGGCCAGGACGGCATGGTCCTCGCCGCCCGCACCGACGACGGCGAGGAGCACCCCGCGCACGACGTGCTGGCGGCGATCGGCGCCGCGCCGCGGGTCGCTCTCGCGGAGGCGGCGGGGCTGGAGATCGCCGACCGGGCGGCCGGCGGCGGCATCGTCGTCGACGAACGGCTGCGCACCTCCGACCCCGACATCCATGCGGCCGGTGATGTGGCGAACTTCCCGCTCGCCCTGTTCGGCACCGCGCTGCGGGTGGAGCACTGGGCGAACGCGCTGAACGGCGGACCCGCGGCGGCCCGCGCGATGCTCGGCCGGGACGTGACGTACGACCGTGTGCCGTACTTCTTCACCGACCAGTACGACCTGGGCATGGAGTACAGCGGCTGGGCGCCGCCCGGCTCGTACGACGAGGTGGTGATCCGGGGCGATGCCGGGAAGCGGGAGTTCATCGCGTTCTGGGTGACGGAGGGACGCGTGCTGGCCGGGATGAACGTGAACGTGTGGGATGTCACAGAGCAGATCCAGGGGCTCATCCGTTCCCGGGCCCAGGTGAACATCGAGGCACTCTCCGACCCCCACGTACCCCTCGACAGTCTCACCTCCTGACTCCTTCACGCACCGGCACTGTCACCGCACCCCCGTAGAATCACCTCGTGGCAGGACGGATCAACGACGAGGACGTGAAGGCGGTACGGGACGCGGTCCCGATCGACGCCGTGGTCTCCGAGTACCTCCAGCTGCGCAACGCGGGCGGCGGCAACCTGAAGGGCCTGTGCCCGTTCCACGACGAGAAGTCACCGTCCTTCCAGGTCAGCCCGAGCAAGGGACTCTTCCACTGCTTCGGCTGCCAGGAGGGCGGCGACACCATCACCTTCGTGATGAAGGTGGACCACCTCTCCTTCTCGGAGGCGGTCGAGCGGCTCGCCGCCCAGGCCGGCATCACCCTGCGCTACGAGGAGGGCGGATACAACCCGGCCCACCAGCGCGGCGAGCGCATCCGCCTGGTCGAGGCGCACAAGATCGCCGCGCAGTGGTACGCCGAGCAGCTCGCCACCAGCCCCGAGGCCGAGACCGGCCGGATCTTCCTCGCCGAGCGCGGCTTCGACCAGGCCGCCGCCGTCCACTTCGGCGTCGGTTACAGCCCCCAGGGCTGGGACCACCTCACCCGCTATCTGCGCGGCAAGGGCTTCACCGACAAGGAGCTGATCCTCTCCGGCCTGTCCCAGGAGGGCCGCCGGGGCCCCATCGACCGCTTCCGGGGCCGCCTCATGTGGCCGATCCGGGACATCGGCGGCGAGGTCGTCGGCTTCGGCGCCCGCAAGCTGTACGAGGCGGACAACGGCCCGAAGTACCTGAACACCCCCGACACGGCGATCTACCGGAAGAGCCAGGTGCTGTACGGCATCGACCTGGCGAAGAAGGACATCGCGAAGGCCAGCCGGGCGGTCGTGGTCGAGGGGTACACGGACGTCATGGCCTGCCACCTCGCCGGTGTGACGACCGCGATCGCCACCTGCGGTACGGCCTTCGGCGGCGAGCACATCAAGATCCTCCGCCGCCTCCTCATGGACAACGGCTCGGCCCGCGTGATCTTCACCTTCGACGGCGACGCGGCCGGGCAGAAGGCCGCCCTGCGCGCCTTCGAGGACGATCAGAAGTTCGCCGCCGAGACGTACATCGCGATCGCGCCGGACGGCATGGACCCGTGCGAGCTGCGCCTCGCGAAGGGCGACGAGGCGGTGACGGACCTGGTCGAACCCCGCACCCCGCTCTTCGAGTTCGCGCTCCGCCAGATCGTGGGCCGCTACGACCTGGACACCCCGGCAGGCCGTGCCGCCGCCCTGGACGAGGCGGCGCCGATCGTGGCCCGCATCAAGAACAGCGGCGCCCAGCACGAGGTCGCCGTGGAACTGGCCGGGATGCTCGGCATCCTCGACACCCAGTTCGTGGTCCGGCGCGTGGCCCAGCTGGCCCGCTGGGCGAGGGACCGCGGCGGAAAGGCCCCGCAGCAGGACCGCCCCCGCGGCCCGGAGCAGCAGTGGGCGGCGCCCGCGGGCCGTCCGGTGAGCGGCGGCCCGGCACTGACCCTGCGCAACCCCGTCTACGCCGCCGAGCGCGAACTGCTCAAACTCGCCCTGCAGCGTCCCGAGCTGGTCTCCCCGGCCTTCGACGCCTACGGCGTGGACGAGTTCACCGCGCCGCCCTACGCGGCCGTACGCCAGGCGGTCGCGGAGGCGGGCGGCGCCGAGTTCGGCGTCACGGACCCGCAGGAATACCTCGTCCGCGTCCGCGAGGCGGCCCCGGACGACACGGTCCGCGCGATGGTCACCGAGCTGGCCGTCGAGCCGATCCTGCGCCGCACGGTCGACGAGACCTACGCCGGCACGGTCCTCGTGCAGATCCGCCGCCGCGCCGTCGAGCGCCGCATCCGCGACATCCAGTCCCAGATGACCCGCCTCTCCACCGGCGGCGACCCCGCCCAGCTGGCCTCGGTCCAGAACGAGATGTGGATCCTCCAGAAGTACGACCAGGCGTTGCGGGAGCGGGGGGCGGAGGCGCTGTAGGGGCGCCTCCGCGGGCTCAGGCCTCGGGGGAGCGTGAGTCCGTGATGCCCATGTGGCGCACGATCGCGTCGACCGACGTCGTCAGGCGATCCAGCTTCTTGCCGTGCTCGTCCAGCTTCTTGCCGTGCTCGTCCAGCTTCTCGGTGTGCTTGTCCTGCACTCTCGCCAGCTCGATCTGGCCGGTGAGAAGGACCCCCACGGTCGTGCCCAGTTCCCTGAGCGTCTTGCTGTGCTCGATCTGTGTCGTGCGCAGAGCCTGGAGCAGCTGCATGTCCGCCCTCCGCTGCTCCTGAAGGGCGGCCACGTCACGGTCGGAGTTCACGGCGAGGTGCCTGGTGGCGGCCTGCTGCTCCACAACCTCGTCCACCCGCGCCTCCAGCGCCTCCAGACGCCGCCGCAGCTCTTCCATCTCGCTCATACCTTCCATCCTGCCCCAAGTCCACACGGCCCAGTGGCCCGCAGTTGCCAATCGCATAGTCCAACGAACTGAGTAACCGACCGGTCACGGAACGGACGCAAAAAGTCACCGCACGCCCCTCGTGGCGGGGATGCGTCGTCCCCCACACTGGGGGCGGTGCCCGAGTCCTCGGAGCGCAGGCCGTCGACTCTCCACTCCCGAAGTACCGCTGCCGCACACCTTCAGCAGCGATCATCCTGGAGGTCGCCCCCGTGCAGACCCAGACCCTCACCCAGACCGACAGCGCCACCAGCGCCACCAGCACCACCGCGGACGAGCCGGACGCGGAGACGGACGTCCTCGTGGCCGTACCCCCGCAGGGCCGCGCCGCCCTGCACCCCGAGTCGGTGCCCGCCGAACCGGCGGAACCGCCGGCGGAAGCGCTCACGGACGAGCCCGAGGAGGCCGGCGAACCGCTGGAGGCCACCGAGCCCGTCGAGACACGGGTCTCGGCCCGGGCCGACACCGGCGGCCCCTCGGCCGACCTGTTCCGCCAGTACCTGCGCGAGATCGGCCGTATCCCGCTGCTCACCGCCGCCGAGGAGGTCGAACTCGCCCGCCGGGTCGAGGCCGGCCTGTTCGCCGAGGAGAGGCTGAGCAACACCCCGGACTCGGACAGCCAGTTGGCCTTCGACCTGGACCGGCTGGTCGTCATGGGCCGCATGGCCAAGCGCCGCCTCATCGAGGCCAACCTGCGGCTCGTCGTCTCCGTCGCCAAGCGGTACGTCGGCCGCGGCCTGACCATGCTCGACCTGGTCCAGGAGGGAAACCTCGGGCTGATCCGGGCCGTCGAGAAGTTCGACTACGCCCGGGGCTACAAGTTCTCGACGTACGCCACCTGGTGGATCCGCCAGGCCATGTCCCGGGCCCTGGCCGACCAGGCCCGCACCATCCGCGTCCCGGTCCACGTGGTCGAGCTGATCAACCGGGTCGTCCGTGTCCAGCGCCGCATGCTGCAGGAGCGGGGCTACGAGCCGACCCCCGAAGAGGTCGCCGCCCACCTCGAACTGCCGCCCGAGCGGGTCTCCGAGGTCCTGCGCCTCGCCCAGGAACCGGTCTCCCTGCACGCCCCGGTCGGCGAGGAGGAGGACGTGGCCCTCGGCGACCTGATCGAGGACGGCGACGCCGCCAGCCCCGTCGAGTCGGCGGCCTTCCTCCTGCTCCGCGAGCACCTGGAGGCGGTCCTGTCCACGCTGGGGGAGCGCGAGCGCAAGGTCGTCCAGCTCCGCTACGGCCTCATCGACGGCCGCCCCCGCACGCTGGAGGAGATAGGCCGGCTGTTCGGGGTGACGAGGGAGCGGATACGGCAGATCGAGTCCAAGACCCTCAACAAGCTCCGGGACCACGCCTTCGCGGACCAGCTGAGGGGTTACCTGGACTGAACGGGGGCCGCCCGCCGGCGGCCCCCTCGTGGCTAGTCCACCTCGGCCACCGCCTGCGCGAACTGGGCCTTGTACAGCCGCGCATAGGCACCGTCGGCCGCCAACAGCTCCGTGTGCGCGCCCTGTTCCACGATCGCCCCGTTCTCCATCACCAGGATCGTGTCCGCGTCCCGGATCGTCGACAGCCGGTGCGCGATCACGAACGACGTCCGCCCCGCCGCCAGCTTCGCCATCGCCTTCTGGATCAGCACCTCGGTCCGGGTGTCGACCGAACTCGTCGCCTCGTCCAGCACGAGAATCGTCGGGTCGGACAGGAACGCCCGCGCGATGGTGATGAGCTGCTTCTCACCCGCGCTGACCCCCGTGCCCTCGTCGTCGATCACGGTGTCGTACCCGTCGGGCAGCGTCCGGATGAACCGGTCGGCGAGCGCGGCCCGCGCGGCCTCCTCGATCTCCCCGCGGGTGACCTCCCTGGACGCCCCGTACGCGATGTTCTCCGCGATGGTGCCGCCGAACAGCCAGGTGTCCTGGAGCACCATCCCGATGCCGGCGCGGAGTTCGTCGCGGGACATGCGCCGGATGTCCACGCCGTCCAGGGTGATCCGGCCGCCCGACACGTCGTAGAACCGCATCAGCAGATTGACCAGGGTCGTCTTGCCGGCACCCGTCGGGCCGACGATCGCCACCGTGTGACCGGGCTCCGCCGTGAGCGAGAGGTCCTCGATCAGCGGCTTCTCCGGGTCGTAGCGGAAGGACACGTGCTCCAGGCGCACCCGCCCGCGCAGCTCCTCCGGCCGCTCGCCCGGCACCGGATCCGCCTCCTGCTCCTCCGCGTCCAGGAGTTCGAAGATCCGCTCGGCCGAGGCGACACCGGACTGCACCAGGTTCGCCATCGACGCGACCTGCGTCAGCGGCATCGAGAACTGCCGCGAGTACTGGATGAAGGCCTGGACGTCACCGATGGAGAGAGCGCCGGAGGCCACCCGCAGGCCGCCCACGACCGCCACCAGCACATAGTTCAGGTTCGACACGAACATCATCAGCGGCTGCATCACACCGCTGTTGAACTGCGCCTTGAACGCGGCCTCGTACAGCGCCTCGTTCTGCTCGGCGAACTGCTGCGCCGACTCCTCCTGCCGGCCGAACACCTTCACCAGGGTGTGCCCGGTGTACATCTCCTCGACGTGCGCGTTCAGCTTGCCGGTGGAGCGCCACTGCTGCACGAAGTGCGGCTGCGACCGCTTGCCGACCCGGGTGGCCACGACGAACGACAGCGGCACCGTGACCAGCGCGACCAGCGCGAGGATCCAGGAGACGTAGAACATCATCGCGAGCACGCCGATGATGGTCAGCAGCGAGTTGATCAGCTGGCCCATCGACTGCTGGAGCGTCTGCCCGATGTTGTCGATGTCGTTGGTGGCCCGGGAGAGCACCTCGCCGCGCTGGCGCTTGTCGAAGTACGACAGCGGCAGCCGGGACAGCTTCGTCTGCACGGACTCGCGCATCCGGTACATCGTGCGGTTCACGGCCCGGTTGACCAGCCGCGTCGCCACCGCCATCAGCAGGCCGGCGACCAGGAACGTACAGAGCGCGAGCAGCAGGACGTTCCCGACGGCACCGAAGTCGATGCCCTGGCCGGGGGTGAAGTCGGTGCTCTGCAGCATGTCCGCGATCCGGCCCTGGCCGTGGGCCCGCATCTGGTCGAGGACCTGTTCCTTGGTGGCCCCGGCCGGCATCCGGCGGCCGATGATGCCGGCGAAGACCAGGTCGGTGGCCTTGCCGAGGATCTTCGGGCCGATGACGTTCAGGGTCACGCTGACGACCACGCACAGCAGCAGGCCGTAGATCGTGAACCGCTCCGGTCTGAACTGGGAGACGAGCCGTTTGCCCGACCCCTTGAAGTCCATCGAGCGCTGGTCGGGGCCGCCGCCGGCCATCATGCGTCCCATGGGACCGGCCATCAGGCAGCCTCCGCTTCCGTCAGCTGGGAGAGCACGATCTCCCGGTAGGTCTCGTTGGCCGCCATCAGCTCCCGGTGCCGGCCGGAGCCGACGACCCGGCCCTCGTCCAGCACGATGATCCGGTCGGCGTCCCGGATGGTCGCCACCCGCTGGGCGACGATGACGACGGTCGCCTCGGCGGTCTCGCGGGAGAGCGCGGTGCGCAGGGCCGCGTCGGTGGCGTAGTCGAGCGCGGAGAAGGAGTCGTCGAAGAGGTAGATCTCCGGGCGCTGGACGAGCGTACGGGCGATGGCGAGCCGCTGCCGCTGACCACCCGAGACGTTGGTGCCTCCCTGTGCGATCGGCGCGTTCAGGCCACCCTCCAGTTTCTGCACGAAGTCCTTGGCCTGCGCGACCTCCAGCGCGTGCCACAGCTCCTCGTCGGTGGCGTCCGGATTGCCGTAGCGCAGGTTGGTGGCGACCGTGCCCGCGAACAGATAGGGCTTCTGCGGCACCAGGCCGACCGTCTTCGCCAGCAGCACCGGGTCGACCTCACGGACGTTCACGCCGTCGACCAGGACCTCACCCTCGGTGGCGTCGAACAGCCGCGGGACCAGTCCGAGCAGCGTGGACTTGCCGCTGCCGGTGGAGCCGATCACGGCGGTCGTCTCACCCGGCCGGGCCACCAGGTCGACGGCCTTCAGCACCGGCTCCTCGGCACCCGGATAGCGGAAGCCCGCGCCCCGGATCTCCAGATGGCCGTGCCGGCGCAGCACGGTGACCGCAGCGGTGGGCGGCACCACGCTGGAGTCGGTCCCGAGAACCTCCTGGATGCGCTCGGCGCACACCTCCGCGCGCGGCACCATCATGAACATGAAGGTGGCCATCATCACGGACATGACGATCTGCATCAGATAGGCGAGGAACGCGGTCAGGTCGCCGATCTGCATTCCGCCGCCGGCGATGCGGTGCGCGCCGAACCACACCACGGCGATCGACGACAGGTTCACCACCGTCATGACCATCGGGAACATCAGCGCGAGCATCCGGCCGGTGGCCAGTTGCATCTCGGTCAGATCGCCGTTGGCCTTTCCGAACCGCTCCTGCTCGTACTGGTCCCGCACGAAGGCGCGGATCACCCGGTTGCCGGTGATCTGCTCACGCAGCACCCGGTTCACGGTGTCCAGACGGACCTGCATCGACCGGAACAGCGGCCGCAGCCGGCGCACGATGAGCGTCACGCAGATCGCCAGCACCGGCACGACGGCGACGAGCACGCCGGACAGCGGCACATCCAGGCCGAGGGCCAGTACGATCCCGCCGACGCACATGATGGGCGCCGACACCATCAGCGTGAACGTCATCAGGGCCAGCATCTGGACCTGCTGTACGTCGTTCGTCGTACGCGTGATGAGCGAGGGCGCCCCGAAGTGACCCACCTCACGGGGGGAGAAGGACTGGACCCGGTCGAAGACGGCACCACGCACGTCCCGGCCGAGTGCGGCGGCGGTCCGGGCGCCGTAGTACACGGCACCGATGTTGCACACGACCTGCGCCAGCGAGATGCCGATCATCAGGGCGCCGAAGGACAGGATGTAACCCGTGTCGCCCTTCACGACACCCTTGTCGATGATGTCCGCGTTCAGGGTGGGCAGGTAGAGGGTGGCGCAGGTCTGCAGGAACTGCAGCAGCACCAGGACGGCTATGGGTTTCTTGTAGGGCCTGAGATAGGTCCGCAGAAGTCGTATGAGCACGCTGGGTCTCTCGGAGTCGGCGGGTGGGGCTGGTCGGTTGCCCTTGGCCCCTATCGTCGAACACTCCACCCGTGTTACCTCAACCGATTAACCCAACAGCGGTCCAAGGAACGGCCGGGGCTCAGCCATTGGCCCTACGCCTCACGTACGAAACGCCCCCGCACGGGTCACGCGTGAAACGCCCCCGGATGGGTCTGTTCCCGCACCGCCGTGAACTGCTGCCGCACCGCCTGCCCCACGGCCAGCTCGTCCCCCGGCTCCAGGACCTGCGCCGCCGCACCCTGCCAGGCCGGCGGGGTACGCGGATCGAGTGTGCCCTGCGACACACCGAGCGCCCAGGCCGCCTGCCGGGCCGCGCCGATCGCCGCGTAGTCCGCGGGCTGCGGTACGACGACCTGCGCGCCGAACAGCGAGGGCGCCGAGGCCTGTACGGCGGGCAGTTCGGCGGCCGGGCCGAGCAGGAAGATCCGCCGCACGTCCACGCCCCGCCCGCGCAGCACGTCCAGCGCGTCGCCGAGCCCGCACAGCATGCCCTCGAACGCGGCCCGCGCCAGATGCTCGGGCTTCATCGACTCCCTCCTGAGCCCCGCGAGCGTCCCGGCGGTGTGCGGCAGATGGGGCGTCCGCTCACCCTCCAGGTAGGGCAGCAGCACCAGCCCATGAGCCCCCGGCGTGGACTTCGCCGCCAGCTCGGACAGGCTCTCCAGGTCCGCCAGACCGAGGAGTTCGGCGGTGCCGCGCAGGGTCCGTACGGCGTTCAGGGTGGTCACGACCGGCAGATGCATGCCGGTGGCGTCGGCGAGGGAGGTGATCATCCCGGACTGGTCGGCGAGCGCTTCCGGGTGCACGGCCATCACGGACCCGGAGGCACCGAGCGACACGACGGCATCCCCCAGCCCGATCCCGAGCCCGAACGCGGCGGCCATGGTCTCCCCGGTGCCGGCGGAGATCAGCAGCCCCTCCGGGGTCGTACCGGCCGCGTCGGACGGGCCGATCACCTCGGGCAGCATCACCTGATGGCCCAGCGCCAGCTCCACCAGGTCCGGCCGGTAGGCGCCGGTCGCGGCGGACCAGTACCCGGTCCCGGAAGCGCCACCGCGATCAGTGGTCCTTCTCACCGGCCGCCCGAGCAACTGCCACACCAGCCAGTCGTGCGCCTGCAGCAGTACGGCCGTCCGGCGGGCGTTCTCGGGCTCGTTCCTCGCGAGCCAGCGCAGCTTGGTGACCGGCCGGGCGGCCTGCGGCACAGAGCCGACCGCCTGCGCCCAGGCCTCCCGGCCGCCGAGCGCGTCGACGAGATCCGCCGCCGCGACCTGCGCCCGCTTGTCGCCGCCGACCAGTGCCGGGCGCACGGTGTTGCCCTGGGCGTCCAGCGGGACCACGGCGTTCTGCTGGGCCGATACGCCGATGGCCTGCACGCCCTCCAGGAGGCCGCCCCCCGCGGCCTCGCCGAGGGAGAGCAGCCAGGCCTGCGGGTCGACGTCGCTGGGCCGCCCCTCCACCGGGTGCGGGGCATACCCCTGCCGTAGTACGGCACCGGTGTCCGTGTCGCACACCACGATGCGCGTGAAATCCGGTGAGCTGTCCAAGCCGGCGACTATCCCCATGCGGAGAATATTGCAGCATTCCCGCGCCTGCTACGGCCGAGGGCGCCTAGGTGTTGCTCGTGCCCCAGTCGTCCTCGGGCGTGGCGTTCACATTCCGCTCCCGCAGGGACCGCACCCGCTGGGCCACCGTTTCGGGAATCCGGTCGCCGACCTTGTGGCCGACCGTGTGGAAGGCCTTGCCGGCGTACTGGCGGCCCTGCTGGGCGGCGGTCTCGGCCGTGCTGCGCACGGCGGGGTTCTGCGCGATCCGCTGAGCGGACTTCTTCAGCTGCTCGTAGCGCTCGCGTCCGGCCCTCGTGCCGAGTACGTAACCGAGGGCCAGTCCGGCGACGAACGTGAGCCGGTAGCGCATGGCTGCCACCCTTCCCTTGCCTGGGTCTGCTGGTGCGACGTGGGCGCCGGGGGAACCGATTGGCGGAGCACCCCCCTGCTTGCGCTAATGTATGTGTCGCAGCGAGCGCCCGCCCCCTGGCGAATACCCAGGTAGGTACGTTCGATGCAATCGAGGCGATCCTCCGTAGCTCAATTGGCAGAGCAGCCGGCTGTTAACCGGCAGGTTACTGGTTCGAGTCCAGTCGGGGGAGCTTCGGTCCTCCGTAGCTCAATTGGCAGAGCAGCCGGCTGTTAACCGGCAGGTTACTGGTTCGAGTCCAGTCGGGGGAGCGCAGTGAACGAGGACCCCATGGGGGTCCTTTTTCATGCCCGCGGGAACCGCCGCGCTCGCGCCGATGTCCTCAAGGTCATGATCAGCGCAGAAGCCGACCATCCGAAGCAGGAGATCGTATGAGCGGCTATGCTGCGGCAGACGGCGCGCACACTTGTACGCGACACGCCGCTATGGGGCGGTAGCTCAGCCGGTTAGAGCAGCGGACTCATAATCCGTCGGCCGTGGGTTCGAGTCCCACCCGCCCCACCAGGCGCTACCCGCGCAGAAGCGTTTCTATCTGCGGAAACGTGCGGACGGGGGCCGCCACGCCAGCGTGGCGGCCCCCGCTTCACTCGCTCAGACCAAGATCCAGGGATCCTACAGGGGCCCGGAGGCCTTCTCGGACGCGGAGGTCGAGACATGGCGGATGGTCGCCATGGGAGCGACGACGAAGGACTACGCCGAGCGCGCCCGCATCGGCCGTGACGAAGCCCTGCGACGTGTCAAGAGAAGTCGCCGGACTTCAGGGTGCGGTCGGCCGTCAGCATCACGTTGGCGGGCTTGATCTCCCGGTGGATCACCCCTGGGGCTGCGGAGCTTGGGGTGTGCCTGCCTGGGCGGGCCGCAGCGGAGCGCCGGCCGGCTTGTCGGAGAGAGCGACGGGCCTGGCGAGGGTCCAGTCGGTGTCGGAGGCGCGGACGATCCGGCGGATGTTCTGTTCGCCCATCAGGGACGTTCTGCACCGGACCGTGAAGAACAGCAAGAGCCGGTACTGATTTCGCCGCGGCCCCGGTGTTGGGCGTGGGCGTCCGCGCTGGTCGGCGCTCGCGGTTGAGGTACTCACCTTGGAGCAGGCTCGTGTGGGCCAGCTCCCGTTCGCGATCGCCGAAAGCCGATGCAGTCGCTTACCTACGCGGTGTGCGCGCCCGGGGCGCAGCTGGGCATTCCCCCGCCACAGCCGCCCCAGCGTGGGGGGTCATGCAGCGATGCCGGACACGAGGGACGCCGAAGCGAGCAGGAGAACGCCCGAGGCGGAGGCCACCGCAGCGATCGGATCCCTGGCCCGCAGGTGCGTCAGCACGGCGCCGGACATCAGCGCGCACAGTCCCGCGCCGGCCGCGATGCCCAGCGGCCGGACCGCCAGCCCCCCAAGCAGCCCCAAGCCGCCCGCGGCCTCCAGCACGCCGATCGCCTGCCAGCGTGAGGGCGACATGCCGAAGTGGTCGCGGTACTGCAGGGAGCGGGGCAGCCCGTAGATCTTGATCCCCCCGGTGAAGACGAATATCGGGCCGAGGGCTACGGCCAGGATGATGCGCAAGACGTCCACAGGTCACCTTTCGAGCAGTGGGGGAGTCGCGGATGGGATACTGCTGGGGCGATGACCGATCCCACGACAACGACCGGCCCCCTTCCGACGATGCGCGATGACCAGCGAGAGGCCTCCCGGCGCAAACTGATCGACGCGGCACTGGGGATCCTCGCCGAGGAGGGCTACCGCGGCCTCACAGTGAAGAAGGTCGGTGATCGCGCCGGGGTCAGCCGGGGCATGGTCAACTACCACTTCGAGTCCAAGGCGGGGCTCGTCGAGGCGGTCATCAACGACATCCGCGAGGTCTTTGTCGACCGTCTCCGGGCACTCCCCGGATACGACCGGATGACCGGGCTCGAGGCCGTGCTGGCCAAGCTGGAGCAGTACTTCTCACGTCTGGCCGAGCCGGGCCCCAGTATCCGGGCACGCGCGCTGCTGGTGCTGCTCGTCGAGGCGGTCGGCAGCCCGGGGGACACCGCCAAGGGGCCCCTGGGCGGCCAACTCGACTTGGTCCGCACCGGTGTGGAGGACGACATCCGACGTGGCGTCGCCGACGGCAGCATCCGCCCCGACCTGGACCCCCGCGCGCAGGCATTCCTCCTGGAGAGCATGGCGCGCGGCGTGCTGCTCCAGTACCAGCTGGACCCCTCTCGCGCCCGCTTGGAGGAAATCGGCCGCGCGGCCCACGACATGGTGCTGCTGGCACTCATTGCGGACCGGAGGACCGGCTGACCTCGGCGGCCGAGGTCGTCTGCGGGAGTCGGCCCGAGCACCGGTCGGACAGCCGCCGAACCGAGGTCAGACCGCACTCAGGCCGCCGTCCACCACCAGCTGCTGGCCCGTGATGTAGGAGGCGCGGTCGGAGAGCAGGAAGGTGACCGCCTCCGCCACCTCCCACGCGGTGCCCTGCCGGCCGAGTGGAATCCGGGCGAAGGACGCGGCCCTGGAAGGGCGTGCGGCTGATGCCTGACGGCCCATCGGAGTGTCGATCAGGCCAGGTACGACCACGTTGGCGCGGATGGACCGGGTCGCGCCTTCCTTGGCGACGTGCCGGGTCAGACCCATCAGACCTGCCTTGGAACTGTCGTACGCGGGCGATCCGGTGGAGGCGCGCAGTCCGGCAACGGATCCGATGAAGACGATCGCGCCGCCGCCGCTCATCGTCGGCAGGCCGTACTTTGCGGCCAGGAAAGGCGCGCGCAGATTGAGCGAGAGGACGCGGTCCCAGTCCTCGGGCGAGGAGCCGGCCAGGCCAACGCCGAGCCCGATGCCTGCGTTCACCACCAGCGCGTCCAGACCGCCGAGCTCGCGGGCGGCCTCGGCGACCAACGCGGCGGTCTGTTCGGGATCGGTGGCATCAGCCACCAGGGCGACCTCCGGGGAGCCCTCGGCGGTGACAAGCCGGGCGGTCGCTGCGGCCGCCTCGGGGGCGATGTCGGCGCAGGCCACACTCGCTCCCTCACGGGCGGCAAGGACGGATATCGCCCGCCCGTTGCCGACGGGTGCTTGCGGATCCCCGTCCGGACGGGTGCCCGCGCCGATCACCAGGAGCTTACGGCCGGCCAGACGGCGCGCCTCCTTCTTTGGTCCCCGCTGCTCATCCATCGGCGCGCGCCGCCTTCCCGGTACCCGTCCGGTCGAAGCCCGGCTCCAGCTGCACGCCGGTGGAGTTCAGGAAGAACGCCAGCATGTGGTACTGACCGATGAGCATGGTGATCTCTATCAGCTCGGCCTCCTCGTAGTGGGACGCGAGAGCTTCCCAGGTCACGGTCGAAATCCGGGCGTCGCTGTGCAACTGGTCCGCAGCCCGGAGCAGATGCCTGTCGAGGTCCGTCCATCCGGCGGCCTCCGGGCCCTGGGGGATACGCCGGACGTCCGCGGTCGTGACGCCGGCGGCCTCGGCCAACGGCAGATGACGTCCCCACTCGTAAGCGGCCCCGGTGTTGTGCGCGGTGCGCAGGATCAGTAGCTCCCTGATCCTTCCCGGCAGCAGCCCGCCGCGGAGCAGATGCCCGCCGAACGGCATGAACCGCTCATAGAGGTTCGGGTGGCGGGCCAACGTGGTGAAGATGTTGGGCACCCCGCCTCCCGGGTCCCGTGGAGCGGCGGTCAGAAGCCCGCGCAACCGCGCGTCCCAGCGATTCTCCGGCAGCGGCGCAATGCGGGGGAGGCGGTTGCGGGATGCGTCAGGTATCTCGGTCGTGGCGTCGTCCATACGCTCACAGTAGAAACTGGCTGAACGTTTAGCAAGTAAGTATTTTGTGCTCCGGGGGCCCGGCAGGGATCCTGATGGCGCAGGAACTCGCCCTGATTCCCGGCCACATGGGCTGCGGGAGGATGATCCCCGCATGAGCCGGCTCCTCGACGCTCGGCGGTGCCGTACCCGCCCGCCGGTCCCCGTGCAGCGGCGATCTCCGGCTGCGCGGCTCCGGCGTACAGCGCGGCGTAGGCCCACGTGATCACCGGGGCGACTCATGGCGCCCTTGTGTATACGGCCTTCTGTATCAATATGCATGATCTAGTGTGCCCGGAGGTGCCCTCCGACGCGCTGTCCCGGCCTCGTTACACTGCGGAACGTTCGACTCAGGGCGCAGGCGACGGGAACGGGGGCTGCCGTTCGAGGGGGAGGGACGTGCGACGACATGCCGGGCCGCTGCCGATCCTTCACAGAGTTCTGGCAGGAGGCTCTCGAACGCCGTCCTGGTTTGCCGATAGGCTCGGACCACATTGCAACCGGCCGGCGGGCGTCGCGGACGTGGCGCAGGGCAACATGACCGCGCGCTTGGAGGACACCCTGCCCGCCGCACTCCCCGTCTTACCCGGGACACCCCTGGTGCGGGCGTGCCCCACGTCCGGCCGTACCCCGCTCTCCCCGTCGGCCGTGCCCGTCCCTCGCAGGCGGGCTGTAGGTGCGCGCGATTTCCGGCGTTCCCGGCCTTTGGTCTGTCATGTCCGCATCCAGGCGGGTGTCCTTCGGGTGGCCGGCGGCCACGGAAGTCCGCTTCGCGGGCCGCAGCGCCGCCCCGCCTGGCGGGGGCCGCCACTGCCGTCGACCTCCATCACTGACCGGTTCGCGGCTCGGACACACTGCAGAGGACTTGATGACCGATCTGATACTGGCCGTCGGTGCCGTGGTCGCGGTGGCGGCCGCAGGGACCGCAGGGCACTTCCACCGTGCCTGCCGACGCGAGCGAGGCAGGGCCGACCAACTCCAGGGCCATGCCGAACAGCTCACCCGGCAACTGCGCGCCGTGGAGTACGCGATGGGGCAGCTGGCCTCGGACGTGCTGCCCGCGGTCGCCGCTCCCGGCCCTGGCGGACATCGCGGTGCCGACCTCGCCCTTCCCCCGCCGCTGACCCACACCCCACTCGCCGAACGGCTCCGCGACGTCGCCGGGCAGGCGGTCGCCACCGTGGTGCGGGTGCGGGAGACCGCGCAGGCCGCGGCCGACCACCGGGTCGCCGAGATCCGGTCCGCGGCGGACCACGAGATCGCCGACGCGCGCCGGGAGTCGCGGGATGCGACGCGTGCGGCCGTGCGCAGCTTCGCGTCCAACGTGGTGGCACGGGCGTCGCGGCTGAGCCGGGAGATCAGCCAGGGAGTGCGTTCCCACCAGGACGACGAGGCGTACGCCACGCTGGTGCACATCGACCACATCGCGCAGCAGATGCTGCTCACCGCACAGGGCTACGCGGTACTGGCCGGCGACAGACTCTCCAGGCGCTGGCCGCAGACCTCCCTCACCGATGTGATCCGCGCGGCGATGGGCCGCATCGAGGGCTACCAGCGGGTGGAGCACCAGGAGTTGGACACCGTCGCGGTGCAGAGCCGCGCGGTCGAGGCCGTCGTACACGCCCTGGCGGTGCTGCTGGACAACGCCCTGCGCTATTCCCCGCCGACCGCGCGGGTGCACGTCTCGGTGGAGGAAGGCCATCACGCCTGCTTCCTGACCGTGGACGACGCCGGACTGCGGATGGACGACGAGCGGCTGCTGTGGGCCAGCGACATCATGTCCGGCAAGGACCGCGACGACATCACCCAGCTCGGCGCGCATCCGCAGACGGGCCTCAGGGTCGCCTCGCTGCTCGCCGAGAACTACGGCTTCCGGGTCGAGCTGAGCGCGCCGAACATCTACCAGGGCACCCGGGCCGTGCTGGTGCTGCCGAAGAACCTCCTGGTGTTCTCCACCGCCGGCCCGCCCGCCACCACCACACCCGCGTCCACCGCCACACCCGCGCCCACCGCCACGCCCGCGGCCGTGCCGGCGTCCCGGGAATCCGCCGCCCCGGCGGCTGCCGCGACCACCGCTAGCGGACTCACCGTCCGTCAACGCCGGGCCGGGACGCGCAGCGCGCCCGTGCCCGTGCCCGACACGCCGCCCGTGCCGGGCCGGCCGAGCGTAGCCGCCGCCTGGGCGGCCGGCAGTCGCCTGGGGCGCCAGACCGACGACAACACCGGACTCACCGAAGGACACTGACCATGCGCGACACGCACAGCAACAGCCTGGGATGGCTGCTCGACCAAGAGCTCGGCTGCGTCGAGGGCGTCGAGTACGCGGTGCTGATGAGCGGCGACGGCCTGCTGCAGGCCCGCACGACCACCATCGGTCAGGAGGACGCGGAGAAACTCGCCGCCGTGACCGCGTCGCTGCGCGCCGCCGGCAAGGCGTGGGACGAGCACGTCGGCGGCAAGGGAATGTGTCAGCTGCTCATCGAGTCGCAGGGCCGCATCGGGCTCACGACCGCGGCGGCGCACAACACCATGCTGTCGGTGGTCACCACCGGCCCCGAGGCCGATGTGGGTCTGATCAGCCATCACATGGTGCGGCTGGCCGCACGGCTCGGTCACGAGATGGGCGTCTCGGACCGCCACCCCGCCCCGGAAGGCGGCATTGCGACATGACGGGTCCGCGGCACGACCCGGACCTGATCAGGCCCTACGTCCGTACCGGCGGACGGATACGCCCCAGCCGGGACGTACGCCTGGAGACGGTCGTCATCGCCGCCTCCGGGCCCACCGAAACGCTGGGACCGGACGCCCGCAGGGTGATGCGCCTGTTCGCCGGCGGGCGGGGCGGTCTGGCCGTGGCGGACATCGCCGCGGCGCTGGAGCTGCCGCCCTCCACCGTCCGGATCCTCGTCTCGTCGTTGATGGACAGCGGCCTTCTGGCCAGCCCTGCCCCGGTCGAGGGCCGGCCCGGACCCGACCTGCTGGAGGAGGTGCTCCGTGGACTCCGCGAACTGGTCTGACCGGCCCGCCGTTCACTATCTGGCCCCTGCCGTGACCCGGTCGGCGAAGATCGTCGTCGCCGGGGCGTTCGGGGTCGGCAAGACCACCTTTGTCGGCAGTGTCTCCGAGGTGACACCGCTGCGCATGGAAGAGCCGATCACCGAGGCGAGTGTCGGCGTGGACGATCTGCGCGGCACACCGCACAAGACGACCACCACGGTCGCCATGGACTTCGGCCGCATCCATCTGCTCGACGACCGGCTGGTCCTGTATATGTTCGGCACTCCGGGCCAGACCCGTTTCCGCCCCCTGTGGGAAGGTCTGACCGAAGGGGCGCTGGGCGCCCTGGTGCTGGCCGACACCCGGGACCTCGAGGGCTCCCACGAGGTGCTGAGCCTGCTGGAGGAACAGCAGACCCCGTACGCCGTCGCCATCAACGTCTTCGCCGACGCGCCCCGTTACCCCCTGCACGAGGTCCGCCAGGCACTCGCGCTGGACCCCGACACACCGCTGACCGAGTGCGACGCCCGTGACCGCCGGTCCTGCGTGTACGCGCTCATCACCCTCATCGAGTTCCTGACCGCCCGTCACCTTCCCGCCCCCCTTGTGGAGCCTCGCCCATGACCCCCCTCGACCCCGGTGCGGCGACCCCGCCGGCGCCGGTCGCCCTCTACGACGCCGAGTTCGCCGCCGACCCCCACACCGCCTACGAGCGCATGCGCCGCGTCTTCGGGCCGCTGGTCCCCGTGGAGCTGGCTCCCGGCATCCCCGCCACCCTGGTCATCGGCTTCCACCAGGCCCGGCGCATCCTCAACGACCCGCTGCACTTCCCCGCCGACCCGCGGATCTGGCAGCAGGACGTCCCCGAGAACTGCCCGGTGCGGCCGATGATGGAGTGGCGCCCCAACGCGCTGCGCTCGTCCGGCACCGAGCACGCCCGCTACCGGGCCGCGAACACCGCGAGCCTGCAGGCGGTCGACCAGCACGAGCTGCGGGCCCTGGTGGAGAAGGTCGCCTCCGGAGCCATCGACGGCTTCCGCGCCCGCGGCCACGCCGACCTGCTCACCCAGTACGCGTGGCCCATCGCCTTCCACGTGCTGAGCGCGCTGCTGGGCTGCCCCGACGAGATCGGCCGGCGCATCGCCGAGGGCATGGCCAAGATCTTCGAGGCGGAGGCCGAGACCGCCGCGCAGGGCAACGAGATGCTCGGCCAGGCGATCGCGGAACTCGTCGCCCTGCGGCGACGGTACCCCGGCGACGACGTCACCTCCCGGCTGCTGGCCCACACCGCCCGCCTCGACGACGTGGAGATGTTGCATCAGCTCGTCACGCTGTACGGCGCGGGCATCGAGCCGCTGACCAACCTGATCAGCAACACCGTGCTCAAGATCCTCACCGACGAGCACTTCTCCGCCGGCCTGCACGCCGGCCAGCCCGTGCGCGACGCCCTCGACACGGTCCTGTACACCGACCCGCCGATGGCCAACTACTGCATCAGCTACCCGCCGTACCCCATCGACGTCGAGGGGGTGCTGCTGCCCGCCCATCAGCCCGTCGTCATCTCCATGGCCGCCTGCAACAACGACCCGGCCGTCACCGGCGGGGTCACCGAGGGCCAGCTCGCCGGCAACCGCGCGCACCTGTCCTGGAGCATCGGCGCGCACACCTGCCCCGCCCGCACCCACGCCTACCTCATCGCCGAGACGGCCGTCACCTGGCTGCTGGACGCGCTCCCCGAGCTGGACCTCGCCTGCCCCGTGTCCGAACTGGCGTGGCGGCCAGGGCCGTTCCACCGCGCCCTGGAAGCCCTGCCCGTCCGTTTCCCCGCTGTCGTCTGAAGGAGACCAGCATGTCCCAGCACACTCCGCTCGTGCTCGACCCCACCGGCGCCGCCCGGCACCAGGAGCACCGGGACCTGCGCGCCGAGGGCCCGGCCACCCGGGTGGACATCCTCGGCGTACAGGCCTGGGCGGTCACCGACCCCGTCCTCCTCAAGCAGCTGCTGACCAGCCCCTCCGTCTCCAAGGACGCACGCGCGCACTGGCCCGGCCTCGAACAGGCGGTGACCACGTGGCCGCTCGCCCTGTGGGTCGCGGTGAAGAACATGTTCACCGCCTACGGCGCCGACCACCGCAGGCTGCGGCGGATGGTCGCCCCCGCCTTCAGCGCACGACGCATCGCCGAACTGCGCCCGGCCGTCGAGACCATGGTCACCGAGCTGATCGACGACCTGGCCGCGCTGCCCGCCGGAGAGGTCGTGGACCTGCGCGAGCGCCTGGCCTACCCCCTGCCGATCTCCGTGATCGGCCACCTGATGGGAGTACCGGAGGACCAGCGGGCCGACTTCCGGCAGCTCGTGGACGCCGTCTTCGACACCACGCTCACGCAGGAGCAGTCCCAGGCCAACACCGCGCGGCTCTACGCCCTCCTCGACGACCTGATCACCACCAAGAGCAGGACCCCCGGCGACGACATGACGTCGCTGCTCATCGCGGCCCGTGACGAGGAGTCGGACGGCACCGGCTTCACCGGCGAAGAACTCCGCGACACGCTGCTCCTGATGATCAGCGCCGGGTACGAGACCACCGTCAACGTCATCGACCAGGCGATCGTCGCCATGCTCACCCTCCCCGACCAGCTCGAACTGGTCCGCACCGGCAAGGCCGGCTGGGGCGACGTCGTGGAGGAGACCCTGCGGCACGAACCCGCCGTGAAGCATCTGCCCCTGCGCTACGCCGTCACCGACATCGAGCTGCCCGACGGACGGACCATCGCGCGGGGCGAGGCGATCCTCGCGTCCTACGCCGCCGCCAACCGCCACCCGGACTGGCACGGCGACACCGCCGACACCTTCGACGTCACCCGTACCGTCAAGGAACACCTGGCCTTCGGCCACGGGGTGCACTTCTGCCTCGGCGCTCCGCTGGCCCGTCTCGAGGTCACCGAAGCCCTCAGCCGGCTCTTCGCCCGCTTCCCCGACATGACACTCGCGGTCCCCGCCGGCGAACTGCGGCCCGTGGCCTCCCTGATCAGCAACGGCCACCAGCAACTCCCGGTACGCCTGCGCCCGTGAGCCCGGGCATCGTCCGCACCGGGCGACGACTTCGGCCCCCGCGCGCTTGAACGTGCCGTGCGCTGGGCACGGACCTCCTACCGGCGACCACCGCCGGGTGGTGTCGGCAGGAGGGGGTCGCCATGGACCGTCGCATCCGGGTACGCGTCAGCCGGCGCCCCGCCGCCCCGCGTGAGGGGGAGATCGACCGCAGGACGCCGTCGGGGCGCATCCTGCCGTACTGACCGCCGGGTCAGCCGGCGTCCTGGAGCCCTGGTGCACCGATCCCCGGTGCACCGCGCCGGGCGTCGACCGCCGCCCGCAGGGCGGTGCGCAGGTCCTCCGGGAGGGCCGGGCCGCCGGGGTTCGCGCTCGCCGTGATCGCCGCCGCCACCCGGCGCAGCTTGGTGTTGGAGCGCTGGGACGTCTCGCGCAGGATGTCCCAGGCGGCGTCCGGGGTGCAGCGGTGCGCGGCCATCAGGACGCCGCGCGCCTGGTCGATCACCGGCCGGGAGTCGATCGCGTGCCGCAGCTGTGCGATCTCCAGGCGCAGGGAGTCCAGCTGCTCGGCGCGTTCCCGGGCCACCGCCGAGGCGGTACGGTCCCGGAGGCCGGCGGGGGGCGTGGTGCGCAGCGGGTCGGTGGTGTCCAGCCCCATCAGCTCCAGGACCCTGCGCGGCTGGCCGCGCCAGCCCGTGGCCGAGACCGCGACACCGTGCCGGCGGCCGTACTCCCGCAGCACGTCCAGGAACGCCGGGCCGGTCGAGTCCATGAAGGACACCTCCGTCAGGTCCAGCTCGATCCCGGCGACGTCCGTCGGCAGTCCGGCCAGGACCCCGGCGAGGGTGTCCGTGCAGCCCTGGACCAGCTCGCCACGCGCCCGCAGGACGATCCGGTCGCCCTGCCCATGGCCGTCGACGACCAGGGTGTCCGGCCGCCCGCTGTGCGGTGGGTGTGCCGCAGAACGCATGTCGCCGCCCCGTTCTCCGCTCTCTTCGGTCCGCTCGGTGCCACGCCGCTCACCTGCCCTGTGCGCCTTCGCCTACACCCGCCGTTCGCAGGATCCGGTCCCTGACGGGTGAGCCGGGCGGCATACTGGGCACTTCTCTTCGTGTGCGAGTGGGAGAAGGTGTGAGCGGATCCGAGGTGGTGCGGCCCCGGCGGCCGATCGGTGCCGTGCCGGCGCCCTGGCTCGATGTGTACCCGCTCACCGGGCGGACCGGGTTCCGCGCGGTGGGCGAGGTGAGCCTGCCCACGCACGGCATCTGGGAGCGCGCGCTGGAGGATGCCGTGCGTCATGACGGGGCCGTGTACCACGTGGAGCTCTCCGCGCTGTCCTTCGTCGACGTCGCCGGCGCCGAGGCGCTCGCGGACGCCGCCCGGCGGTTCGGTGAGCGGCGATTGGTGCTGGACCGCCCGCCGGCCGCGCTGCCCCGCGTCCTGGACCTGTTGTGGCCCGGGCTTCCGGCGATCGAGGTGGCGGCGTCATGACCACAGTGCCGACGACGCGATCCGTCGACCCCGTCGAGCCCTTCGTGCACCCCGCGCTGTTCTACGGCGACCCGGAGGAGTACCTGGCCGGCACCGTCCCCTTCGTCCGTGACGCGCTGGCGGCGGGCGAACCGGTCGCGGTCGCCGTACCCGGCGACAACCTGCGGCTGATCCAGGACGCGCTGGGCGCCGACGGCGACGCCGTACGGTTCCTGGACATGCGGGAGGCCGGCCGCAACCCCGGCCGGATCATCCCCGGTGTGCTGCGCGCCTTCGCCGACGCCCAGCCCTCCGGCCGGCGCGTGCACATCATCGGCGAGCCGGTCTGGGCGGGCCGCAGCCCGGCCGAGTACCCGGCCTGCGCCCAGCACGAGGCGCTGATCAACGCCGCGTTCCAGGGCCGCGAGGTCACCATCCTGTGCCCGTACGACACCGCCCGGCTGGACGAGCGCGCGCTCGCCGACGCGCACGCCACCCATCCGGTCGTGATCCGCGCCGGCGCGCAGGGCACCAGCGAGGCCTACGACCCCGAGGACGTGGTCGCCCGCTACAACGAGCCGCTGCCGCCCGCCCCCGCCGACGGTACGGGCGTGTTCACCACCGCCTTCGACGAGGACTCCCTCTCCGCCGTACGGCATCTCGCCACCGAGCACGGCGCCCGGCTGGGCCTGACCGGGCTGGGACTGGAGAACCTGGCGCTGATCACCGCCGAGCTGACCACCAACAGCGTCGTCCACGGCGGCGGCACCGGCGGGCTCACGGTGTGGGCCGAGGGCGGGTACGTGCTGTGCGAGGTCCGCGACAAGGGGCGGCTGGCCGATCCGCTGGCCGGCCGGCGTCCGGCCTCCCGGGATCAGCGCGGTGGGCGTGGGTTGTTGCTGGTCAATCTGGTGGCGGATCTGGTGCGGGTGCACACGGGGGCTGCCGGGACCGCCGTCCGGTGCTACGTGGGGCGCTGATCTACCCGCGGTCCCTTACGGGGCGCCGCCACCGCCGGCAGGGCCTGTACGGTGCTCTCGGCCGGCCCTGGGGACTTGTGCGGTGCTGTTGGTCGTGCGCAGCCGTGACTGAGCGCCATGCCGCTGCGGGTCGCTCAGGCGGCCAGCGGGTTCAGGACCAGCGGCTCGATCCGGCCTTCCAGCATGGCGCCGATGCCCTGGGCCGCGCAGATGTCGGGGCGTTCGGCGATGTACACCGGCATCCCGGTGGCCTGCCGCAGCATCTGGTCGAAGCCGGGGAGCAGCGCCGAGCCGCCCACCATCGTGATCCCGCGGTCGGCGAGGTCGGCGACCAGGTCGGGCGGGCAGTCGCGCAGCACCTTGCCGATGCCGTCGAGGACGGCGGTCAGCGGGGTCTGGATCGCGTCCCGCACGGCGGCGGTGTCGATGCGCACACTGCGCGCGAGCCCGGTGACCACGTCCCGGCCGTGGATCTCCGTGCAGGACGGGCCCTGCGAGGTCAGTCCGTTGCCGGACAGGGCCAGTTGCAGCGGACGTACGGACTGGCTGGGCAGTATCAGCTCGTGCGCGTGCCGCAGATGCTGCACGATCGCCTGGTCCACCGCCTCGCCGCCCACCGGGACCCGCTCGGCGGTCACGACGGACCCGAGCGAGAGCACCGCGACCTGCGTGGCCGCCGCCCCGCACATCATGATCATGGTGGCCTCGGGGCGTTCGACGGGCAGCCCGCAGCCGACCGCGGCGGCGATCAGCGTGTCCACCAGCTCGACCCGGCGCGCACCCAGCCCGACCAGCGTCTCGATGGTCGCCCGCTGGGCCAGCGGATCCGCGCCGTGCGGCGTGCACGCGGCGGCCCGCAGCCGCAGATTGCGCCGCAGGGCGCGGCGCGTCTTGTCGCCGAGCAGCTGCCGCAGCATGCGCTGGGCCATCTCGATGTCGACCACCGTGCCACCGGAGATGGGCCGTACGACCCGGATGTAGCCCGGTGTCCGGCCCGTCATCCGCTCCGCGAAGTCGCCGACCCCGATGAGTGACCCGCTCCGGGTGTTCACGGCGGCGACCGAGGGCTGGTCGATCACGAGACCGGCGCCCTTCACGTACACCCGGGTGCGGGCCGCGCCCAGGTCGACGGCGAAGTGGCAGCGCCGCAACTGCTCCAGACGGACGGTCACAGCAGATCCTCCCGGGGTGCGCGGGCCTCTTCCCTCTGTCTGCATCCTGCGCGGCATCCGGGGGCGGGCGCCTTCTGGAGAGGGCCGGGCGGGGTGCCGCTGAATGGGGGGTTTCCGCGGGTGCGCCGGTGTGTCGCCTGGTCAGGTGCGGGTTCGTGTCAGGTTCAGCTCGCCGCGGACGGTGCAGCCGGGCACGGCGTCCGGGCCGAGTTCGAGGGAGAGCCGTGACCGCACGGGCGCGGTACGCGGGTAGCTGCTCGCCAGGTGGTGCCGCACCGCCTCCCTGATCAGCTCAAGGTGGTTCCGGGATGCGTGGGCCACGGCCTGGAGCGGGTCGCTGACCTGCCAGAACGCGGTGCCGGTGGCCCGGAGGGACGACTCCGTCTCGTCCAGCTCCAGGCGGCGCTCGGTGAGGTCGACCTCGAAGTACTGCACGGTCCGCGGGCCCGGGGCGAGGCTGAGTTCGCCCGTGCCGGACGAGTAGACGACCGTCCTCGTCTCGCCCGCCCCCTCGGGGACGATGTCGTCGAGGGGCAGCGGGTGAGGACCGTCGACGGGGGGCAGCGGGTGCGTGCCGTCGAAGAGCGCGCGCGGCAGCCGGCACAGCCGGTACCAGCCCGCGTCGGTCCCCCGGCGCAGGGGCTCCAGCCAGGGAGCCGGGTCCTCGTCCTCGTCCAGCTCCTCCCGGAGCGTCTGCGGTACGGCCACGATGCCCCGCCGGTCCTCGGCGGCGTCCAGCACCCGGCTGACGGCCTCCGGGTCCGGTACCTCCGCGCCGCCGGGAAACCCGCACGTGAAGGTCACCCGCCAGCGCAGGCCGCCCAGCCGCACCACTTCCTCCTCGAAGTGCCTCAACGTGGCGCGCAGCAGGGGCAGGCCCGCTACGTCCGGATGCGTCTCCACGTACCACCCGTCGGGTTCCCGGGTCGGGCCGAACCAGTAGCCCGACCCGCTCGCCGCCATCAGCCGGGTGACCGCCCGGCCCAGCGCGGCCACGTCGTCCGGATGCCGGGGGCCGTCGGCGAACTCGTAGACGGCGACCGTGTCGTAGGCGGGCAGGTGCCGGTCGTCGTCGGGGCCGTCGAAGACGTCCTCGTAGGGGATGTCCGGACGGTGGCCGTCGTCCTCCTCGTCCTCGTCCGGCCGCTCGACGGCGAACAGGGACTCGTCCTGCGGCAGCGGGTCCTCCTCAGCCGTCTCCTGGTCCTGCATCTCGAAGATCGACGGCAGCGACTCCTCGGTGGGGAAGCTGCCCTCCGGCAGGGCGTCGGGCTCCGGGACCGGGTTCTGCGAGAGCGGGGCGGGGTCGTAGCGGTCGAGGGCGGAGCCGGTGTCCTCCGAGGGTGCGTCGTACTCCCCGCGCAGTTCATGCCCCAGCGCGAGCAGCTCCGGGTTCCGGCCGCCGGCGAGTTCGTACTCCTCGTACACCTCGAGCGCTTCCTCGGTACGGCCCGTGCGGCGCAGGGTGATCAGCAGCAGGAGGCGGAAGTCCTCCCGGGAGGGGTACTGCCGGACCAGCTCGGTGAGCTGTGCACCGGCCCGGTGGTACTCGCCGAGATCCAGGTGCAGTTCGGCGATCTTGCGATGCAGCATGAGGCGGAGCTCGAGGAGCCGACCGCGCGCCTTGCGGGCCGCGGGGCCGGGTACACCGGCGAGCGGGCCCTCCCCGCGCCACAGGACGAGGGCCGTGTCGAGGAGCGCGGCTGCCTCCCGGTGCTCGCCCGTCCTGGCCCGCTCCGTGGCCGTCCGCTCGAAGTGCTCGTGGCGGGCCAGGTCCACGAAGTCGGCGCTGGTATGCAGGGCATACCCGGTAGGGAGCACTGCCAGCACGCCGGGGCCCAGCCGGGCGCGCAGCCGGGCCGCGATCCGGTCCATGGCAGCCGCGGCGTCCTCCGGCTCCTCGTGCCGGGCCCACAGACCGGCCCGCAGGTCGGCGCGGGTCACCTCGCGGCCGTCCCGCAGCACCAGCATGGCGAGCACCGCGGCCTCCTCAGGAGACAGGTCCACGCTGCGGCTGCCCACCCGCACGGTCACCGGGCCCAGGACGCGGTAGGAACGCCGCTCCTCGTACGCCTCCTGGGCGCGCAGCAGCAGCTCCCCGTCCATGAGCAGGTCCCTGCCCCGCAGCTGGTCCTGGGGCGATCCGGAGATCAGCAGGCCGAGGGCGCGTGCGTACGGCTCGCGCAGGCTCTCCGGAAGGTGCCGGAGCCGGTCCGGTGGGAAGGGCGGCGCCGACCGCGCGGTCCCCGAGGCCAGACGCTGCATCAGCCTGCCCAGCTTGGCCAGGTCCTGCGCCCGCCCCTCGGCCCCGGAGGTCCGGCCCGGCGCGAAGCCGCTGAGCCTGACCGTGCCGTCGGGCCTGAGCATCACCCGGGACAGGCCGAGGTCGCCGTGTGTGACGCCCGCCTCGTGGACCGCTTCGAGCGCCTGGGCCACCTGCGTCCCGACCGACACCAGCAGGGGAGCCGGGATGCGGTGACCGCCGGGAGAGGCCAGGGCGTTGAGGTTGACGCCCGGCACATACTCCATGACGACGTACGGTCGGCCGTTCTCCACGCCGAAGTCGCTGACGTGCGCGATGTTCCGGTGCGCGAGCGCCCGCAGACGCTCCGCGTCCCGCAGGAACGCCTCACGCCGGGCGCCGTCGGGAAACGGCCGGTACAACCGCACCGCCACCTGGCGGCCCGTCGCCGCGTCATCGGCCAGCCACACGGCCCGCCCGGAGGGGGTGAACCGCCGCACCAGCGTATAGCGGCCGACCCGGTCACGCGGTGCCACAGGGTCCGTCCCGCCGCCCGTCAACTGCCGGACACCCTCCGGCCGCACGGTCGCGAACGCCTCCCCGTCCGCCGCCGCCCCCGTCCTCCCGGCCGCGGGCGTCACCGCGCGGAACTCGCCGGGTGCCACCCCGGCCCGTTCCTCGATCAACCCGCCGATCCGGGCCAGCAGTTCGGTCGTGGCGCCGCGTGCGGAGCGGGGCAGGCCGCGCAGCAGCAGCTCGCGTACCCCGGGGCGGAACGCGTACGACCCCGGCGGTCCCGGGACCGTCGTCAGGACGCCGCTGAGGATCACCTCGGCCAGATGCTGCGGGCGTGGATCCGGCTCGACCGCCCGCTGCACCAGCCGCATCACGGGCAGGTCGGGGCGGCCCAGCGCGAGATGGCCGGCCAGCCGGAACGCCTCCGGGGACGCCGTCGCCCTGAAGCGCAGCACCAGTTCCTCAGGGGACAGAGAGGCGAGGTCGGTGCGGTCCCCGGCGTCCTCGGGCCCGAGCGGCGAGCCCAGCGGGGCGGCCGTGCCCGGGAACGCGGATCCGCCCGTGGACGCCACCAGCCCCGCCCAGTGCGCGAGCCACCGCGGGCCGGCCTCCAGCACGGGCAGCGCCACCGCCCCCTGCGGCGCCTTCGTCCCCCACTCCGTGTGCTCCTCGTACGGTGTGAACGTCAGGGCCGCCGTCGGCGCGGCCGGGAACGGAGCCGAGAACACCCCCGGTGCGGCGGGCAGCGCCGTGCCGCGCCACAGGTGTTCGGGCAGTGGCTGGACCACCGCCAGCGGCATCCGCCGGGCCCAGCGGCGCAGGGTGGCGTACCAGCGGCTGCCCGCCTCGCCCTGCCACCACTGCGGACCCATGCAGTCGCTGATCAGCAGCGTGACCGTACGGCCGTCGCCGGGATCGTACGAGCCGTCGCCGCGGACCGTGCCGTCGGGGTCGGCGCGGTGCACGGTCAGGGTGCGGAACACGCCCGACTGGGCCAGCGCCTGCTGCAGTTCGCGGATCAGGGGGCGCCAGACGGGCATCGTGGGGCCGGCGTCGTACACCAGGTTCAGCCGCAGCCAGCGCTCCCGGGCCGGGCGCAGCACCGGCAGCCACCACTGCGGTGCCGCGCCCAGCCGGGCGATGCGGTCGGCGGTGGCCTGTTCGTCGAGGCGGTGGCCGACCGGGGCGTCCGTGCGGCGCTTGAGCGGGCGCAGGGCACGCTGGAGGCCCAGGGGGTGGCGCAGCATCGGCGGCGCGGGGGCGTGCAGAGCGGCGTACGGTCCCGCCGCGGGGGTGGGCGAGGGCAGGTGGAGCGGGGCGCGCGGGAGAGTCCGGGCGGGGGAGCCGAGGCCTTCGCTGTGGTCCGGGGCGGGAGCCGGGCCGGCGGGTTCCCGGACAGGCTTCCGCGGCGTGGGCTCCGGCTCCGCCGCCCGCGCCGGACACCCGGCCTGCTCGCCCCCGCCGTCCGCCGGTCCCAGCTGCCGGGCCAGCCACAGCAGTTCGGCCAGCTCCCGCGGGGTCGGACGGGCGCCGTCCGTCGCCAGGGCCAGGACGTCGGCGAGGCGCGCGTAGGGGGCGCGGTCCGCCGCGGGGTGGTCAGAAGGCATCTGCCTGCGGGGCCTCGCCGAGGTACGGCATGAGCTGTTCGGCCAGTTCGTCCAGGGACTCGGCGCTCAGGTCGGCGGAGCGGGCCAGGTAGATGGCGTTGAGAAGCTGGTCGGTGGCCAGGTCGCCGTGGCCGGACCGGGACAGGAAACGGGTGATCAGCGACTCGGCGTAGGCGTCCGGTTCGCCCAGGTGGGCGCGGACGATCCCGGCGAGATGACGGTCGTCGGGCTGCCGCAGCCGGAGGGTCACGCAGCGGCGCAGGAACGCGGGCGGGAACTCGCGTTCGCCGTTGCTGGTCAGCACCACGAAGGGGAAGGCACGGCAGCGGACCCGGCCGTGCGTCACCGGCACACGGTCGTGGGTGCCGTCGACCATCACCTCGGCGACGGGGGTGTGCCGGGCGGCGCGGACCAGCTCGGGAATCTCGTACTGGCCCTCCTCCAGGACGTTGAGCAGGTCGTTCGGCAGGTCCAGGTCGCTCTTGTCGATCTCGTCGATCAGCAGGGCGCGGGGGCGGACGTACGGCAGCAGCGCGGTGCCCAGGGGGCCGAGGCGCAGATGGTCCTCCAGGCCGGACTCGGGGGCGGGTCCGTCCGGTTCCCCGGTGGCCGCGGACTGGCGGGCCGCGTAGAGGCGGGAGAGGGGGTCGTACTGGTAGAGGCCGTCGTGGAGGGTGCTGCGACTGGTGATGTTCCAGCGCAGCACCGGGCCCAGTCCCAGCTCCCGGGCCACCGCGTAGGCGAGCGACGACTTGCCGGTGCCCGGCGGGCCCGTCACCAGCAGCGGGCGGCGCAGGTAGAGCGCCGCGTTGACCAGTTGGACCGTGCGGTCGGTCGCCTGGTAGGTGGCGGCGCGGTGGGTGCGGTCGGGGGAGGTGGCCGAGGCGTCGTCGGTGTCGGCGGGGGTCGGGAGCACCGGGCCGCCGTCGAAGTCCCGCCAGGGCGGCGGTGGGGGCAGCAGGGCGATGCCGTCGTGCGGCTCCTTCGTGCCGGTGTAGACGGGCCACAGGGGCATGGGGTCCTTCTTCTCCATCGGGTGCGGTGCTCGGTCCAGGCGACGTTCAGCGATGTTCAGGCGATTTTCAGGCGACGGGGGAGTGCAGGCCGGCGGCCGGCTCGGGGAAGCAGTGGGGGTCGTCCCACAGCAGCTGTATGTCCTTCGCCCAGTGCCGGTCGGGGGTGTCGTCGGCCTCCGCCTCCTCCCGCAGAGACCGGACCCGGCGCGGGAGTTCGGCGGCCGGGACGCCGTCCACGGCCGGGCCCAGGGCGTCCAGGAAGGCCGCCCCCGCACAGGCGGCGGGGCCGTGGCCGAAGTCGGCGCAGCCGGTGCGCGGCCACAGCAGCACCGGCACCGGGACGTTCAGGCCGGCCTCGAAGTGGCCGGGCACGGCGGCGGGCGGGGCGGCGTAACCCACCAGGTCGGCGTCCTCGTCCCGGAGGCGTTTGCGCAGGCTGGGCGGGCGCTCCGGGCTCGCGCAGTCGACCCGGTGCAGTGCCGCGGCCGGCGGCCCGGACTCCAGCCTCCGCCACTTCTTGGCGAGGTGGTGGCGCAGCCGGCCGCTGCGGTGCCGGGAGGCGTCGGTGACGACGAGCGGATGGGCGCAGCCGAGCGGGGTGGAGTCCTCCGGGCCGCACTCCCAGTGCGCGACCGGCTCGTTGAGCCACTCGCGGGGCAGGACGAACGCGAGCAGCGCCTCGGCGCCCTCCGCCAGGTGGACGAAGGCGCGGTCGACGCGCTGCTGCACATAGGCCCGTACCTCACCGCGGGGCAGCCGGCCGGTGTCCACCGGGCGCCGCTGCCCGTCACGGTAGGCCGACACCCGCACGGTGACCTGGTCCTGGCCCTCGCCGCTGCGCTCCAGCTCCACGACGATGGGCGACCAGGCGGAGGCCCGGGGCGCGGGCGGACCCGCGAGCAGCTCGGCCAGCCGGTGGGCGAGGCGGGGCACCGCCTCGGGGTCCTCGACCTGCCACTGCACATAGGCCGCGGCCGCCCGCAGCGAGCCGAACCCGCCCGGGGGCAGGTCCGGGCCGAAGGGGCCCACGGCATGCCCGTACAGCCGGTCCGGATCGCAGTCCAGGCCGATGGCCTCCGCCCGCCGCACCAGCGCGTGCAGCCGCCGGGTCGCGTCCGGGGAGCCGGCGCCGGGGCCGGGGACCAGAGCGCCCAGGCCGTACCAGTAGCGGGCCATGACCTCCGTGGGCAGCATCCGCCCGACCCGGACGTCCGGCTCCCCCGCGACCTGCGCCACCATGCCGACCACCCGGTCGTCCGGCAGGGTCACCGCCGCCCCGCTGAACCCGCCCGCCAGCGGCTGCCCGTGCGCCGAGGTGGCCTCCAGCTGCACCCACTGGTCGGCGATCAGCGTCCGGGACACGGCGCGGTACCGGGCGAGGACGCCCTCGTCGTAGCCGTCGGGGAAGCCGTACGCGAGCAGGGACGGGCTGCCCTGCTCCGCGCCGGGCGGCGCGAACCGCGCGGGCGCCACGGGGACGTCGCGGTCCAGTTCCAGTACGGCGAGGTCGCCGGGGTCGGTGGCACCGCCCGCCCAGCCGCCGGGCACGGTCACGGTCGCGGGCAGCCCGGCAAGGCCCGGCCGGTTGGGGAAGCTCACCGTCACCGGCGCCGGATCGCCCTGGACGACGTGGGCGCAGGTCAGCACCGTCCGGGGGCTGACGAGGAAGCCCGCCCCGGCCACCGCGCCCCCGCACTCGATCCGGGCCTGCCAGGCGGCACCCCTCATGACCGGGGCGTGGGCTCCGCCGCCCCCGACGCCCACTTCAGTCTGACCACCAGCTGGCCTTCCGCGGTGCCCTTGGCGATCACCGCGCCGGCCTCCGCGCTCAGCTTCACGCCGAACTCCAGTTCCACGGCGTCGGGGCGCAGCGTGCCGTCCCGGAAGACCCGCAGGGCGGAGTGGGCCGCCGCCCGCACACTGTCCAGAGCCCCCTCGAAGGTGCGGGTGGCCTGCGCCGCCGGGGCCTCGCCACGGGAGACGAGTTTGGTCCCGGTCACGGCGTCCGCGGTCTCCACGACGACCACGGCGCCGTCCTCCGTGGTGAACTCCGCCAGCTTGTTCATGAAGTCGACTGCCCCCGTGCGGTTGATCCCGGATCAACTCCATTGTGACCCACGGGAGGTGAGCTGTCCCGGCTCTTTCACGCCTGGCCGAACGGTGCCGCAGCCGGGCGGCGTTCAGACGATGCCCCGGATCACCCCGAGCTCCACCAGGTCCTGCGGCCGGATCCGTAGCTGGTCGGCGGTTGCCCTCACCTCCTGCCCCGGGCGTTTGAGGATGGCCGCCGCCAGTTCCGGGGCGATCACCGAGAAGTAGCTGTCCGGGGTGGCCCAGGTGTTGGCCGGTGCGGCGAGTGCCAGTGCTCCGCCGGAGCCGCCCTCGCCGATGACGAGCGTGGTGACCGGGACCCGCGCGGCGGCCACCGCCCCGAACACCTCCGCGATCGCCGCGCCGGCCCCCTGCCGCTCCGCCTCCGCGTCGTTCGCGGCGCCGGGGGTGTCCACCAGCGTCAGCACCGGGATGCCGAGGCGGTCCGCCAGCCGGATCAGGCGGGCCGCGGTCCGGAAGCCGGCGGGACGGGTCGCCGCTCCGGTCTGTGCGGCGTAGGCGACGGTACGGCCCTCCCGCTCGCCGAACCCGCACAGGACGCCCTCGGGATCCGTACCGCCGCAGCGGTCACCGCTGAGGGCACGGCGGCGGGTGAAGTAGGCGTTCAGGTACGCGTGTGCGCGGGGGCGTTCGGGTGCGCGTGCGCGCTGGACGGCCTCCCAGCCGGTGGCAGGGAGGCCGGCGCCGCCCAGCGCCGGCGGTGGGGGAGGCACATCGGCGGACGGGGAGGTGAGCAGGCGCAGCCACGCCCCCAGCGCCTCCTTCAGCTCGGCCGGAGCCACCACCGCGTCCGCCGAGCCCGCCGCCACCTGGGACTCCGCCGTGTACGCGGACGGGTCGGCGTCGGGTGGGCGGACACGGGAGCCGACGAAGCCGACCTGGGCGCCGGGCAGGGCCAGGACGACGTCCGCGCCCGCGCCGAGCGTGGCCCAGCCGCCGCCGGTCGTCGGGTCCCGCAGCACCGCGATCTGCGGCAGTCCCGCCTCGCGGGTGAGCGCCGACTGCCGGGCCACGCGCTGCAGTTGGCTCAGCGCGAGCATGCCCTCCTGCATCCGGCTGCCGCCGGTCGCGATCAACGGCACGACCGGCAGCCGGTGTGCGCGGGCGTGGATGTACGCCGCCTCCAGGCGGTCCCCGGTGCGTTCACCCAGGGAGCCGCCCAGGAAGCCGAACTCGAAGGCGATCAGCACGGCCGGGGTGCCCTCGACGCGCGCGGTGCCGCAGACGACCGACTCCTCCTCGCCGGTGCGGGCGGCGGCGCGGGCGCGTGAGGCGTCGTAACCCTGCCAGCCGAGGGGGCCGTCGGGCGCGCTTTCCCTGGGCGGGGAAGGGAGTTCGGCGAAGGTGCCGGGGTCCGCGACCCGGGTCAGTATGTCCCGGGCCGAGCGTCGCTCAGGCATCGGTCAGCGCCCGCTTCATGATCTTGCCCATGTCGTTGCGGGGCAGCGCGTCCAGGTAGCGGACCACGCGGGGGCGCTTGTGCGGGGCGAGGCGACGGGCCACGTGGTCCGCCAACTCCTCGGCGCCGGGCGGTGACTGGGGGTCCGCCGGGACGATCCAGGCCACGATCCGCTCGCCCAGGTCCGCGTCCGGCTCGCCGGTGACCGCCGCCTCCCGCACCCCGGGGTGCTCCAGCAGCGCGTTCTCGATCTCACCGGCCCCGATCTTGTACCCGCCGCTCTTGATCAGGTCCGTGGCCTTGCGCCCGACGATCCGCACATAGCCGTCGGGCTCGCGGACGGCCATGTCACCCGTGCGGAAGAACCCGTCGGCGGTGAACGCGGCGGCCGTGGCGTCGGGCCGGTTCAGATACGCGGTGAACAGGTTCGGCCCGCGCACCTGGATCTCGCCGACGCTCTCCCCGTCGTACGCGGTGACCGGCGTCCCGTCCTCCTCCACGAGCCGCAGCTCCACGCCGGGCAGCGGTACGCCCACGGTCCCCGCACGCGGCTCCCCGTCGGCCCGCACGCTGGTGTTCATGAGCGTCTCCGTCATGCCGTACCGCTCGATCACCCGGCGCCCGGTCGCCGCCGCGATCCGCTCGTGGTCGTGCACGGGCAGCGCGGCC
This sequence comes from Streptomyces sp. NPDC007205, assembly GCF_040634095.1. Classification (NCBI taxonomy): domain Bacteria; kingdom Bacillati; phylum Actinomycetota; class Actinomycetes; order Kitasatosporales; family Streptomycetaceae; genus Streptomyces; species Streptomyces sp. NPDC007205. Next base: position 17,029 of record NZ_JBEYEW010000025.1, on the reverse strand, counting down.
GAGCCGGAGACCAGCAGGCGGGCCCGGCCCAGCGCCTCGGCCAGCTCCGGGTCCCCCGGCAGGGCCTCGGCGATGCGGTGGTACATCGTCGGCACCCCGAACAGCATGGTCGCGCCGGCGTTCAGCTCCCGTGCCACGCCCTCGGGGCTGAAGCGGCCCAGGTGCCGCACGCCGCCGCCGCGCCGCAGCGGGCCCAGGACGCCCAGCACCAGCCCGTGCACATGGAACAGCGGCAACCCGTGCACCAGTACGTCGTCGCCGGTCCACTGCCAGGCGTCGGCCAGTGCGTCCAGGGTGGTGGCGAGGGCCCGGCGGGGCAGGACGGCGCCCTTGGGCGGGCCGGTGGTGCCGGAGGTGTAGACGATCAGCGCCGGGTCCTCGGCGGAGGCCGTGTCGTCGGGAACGGCGCCGGGGCCGGCCGACGCGTCCACCTCGACGCGCTCCAACTCGCCCAGAGCCGCGGGGAGTTCGGTGCCCGGTGCGGCCAGTACCAGTGCCGGTGCGCTGTCGGAGACGATGTGCGCGAGTTCCTTCTCGCCCGACCTGGGGTTCAGCGGCACCGCGGCGGCCCCGGCGAGCAGGACGCCCGTCACGGCGACGGCGGTCTCCAGCTCCGGGGTGGCCCACACGGCGACCCGGCCGGCGCCCCGCAGCCGGGCGGCGAGCGCCCCGGCGGCCCCGGCCAGCCCGCCGTACGTCAACGACCGTTCGCCGAACCGCAGGGCGATCCTCTCCCGGACTTCGTCCGGGGGGACCCCCATCTCGCTGCGCTCGCCCGGACCGTCCGTCAGGGCGGGGAAGAGAGAGGACACGCGGCGCACTCCTAACTCTGGGACTGCCGTTTGACCGTCGGCACCCTTCCTACACCAGCAGGCTCCTCCCGACGACCGCGCTCAAGCACGCCGCGAGCCGCAGCCGATGGCCGTGCTCCCTTCATACCGGGCGGCGACGGTTGTTAGCCTCGCCGTGATCGCACCGTCGTACGACAGGGAGTCCGCCGTGCCCCGCATCGCCCTCGCCACCTACGACCCCGGTGCCGAGCCCGGCAGGGACACCGACCTGCCGGAGCTGGTGCGGGCGCTGGGCGAGGCCGGCGCCGAGGCCGAGGCCCGGTACTGGGACGACCCGGACGCGGACTGGGGCCGCTACGACCTCGTCGTCATCCGCTCCACCTGGGACTACAGCTGGCGGGCCGCGGAGTTCGGGGCCTGGGTGGAGCGGGTCGGCGCGCTCACCCGGCTCGCCAATCCGGCGCCCGTGGTGCGCTGGAACACCGACAAGCGCTACCTCGGCGAGCTGGCGGCGGCCGGCGTGCCCACCGTCCCCACGCGCTACATCGCACCGGGTGAGCCGGCCGGCCTGCCCGACGGCCACGAGTTCGTGATCAAGCCGACCTCGGGCGCGGGCGCCCGGTTCGCCGCCCGCTACACCCCCGACGGGCACGAGCAGGCGGTACGGCAGCTCGCCCGGATGCACGCCGAGGGCTTCACCGCGATGGTGCAGCCGTATGTGCGGGGCATCGACGTCAGCGGGGAGCGGGCGCTGCAGTTCTTCGGCGGGCGGCTGCTGCACGCCAGCCGCAAGGGCGCCGTCCTCGCGCCCGGCACGCCGTACGACGCGGAGAAGGTGGCCCACCCGGATCTGGAACGGTGGCAGCCCACGTCCGCCGAACTGGCCGTGGCTCACAAGGCGTTGGCTGCGGTGCCCGGCGGGGACGGGCTGCTGTACGGGCGCGTCGATCTCGTGGACGGGGAGGACGGGGAGCCTCGGCTGATGGAGCTGGAGCTGGTGGAGCCGAATCTGTTCCTGTGGCTGCACCCCGGGTCGCTGGAGCGGGTGACGGAGGCGGTCCTCACGGCGGCGGGGGAGTAGCCCGGCTCACCAGTCGCCATCACCCGGCTCAGTCCAGGACGGCCGTCCGCTGCAGCAGCCCCCACGTGAACTCGGCGACCACCTCGTGTCGTACGCCGGTCCGGTCGGGCGCGGTGAACGCGAGCCCCCACCGCGTCGGTGCCGTGCCCTCCAGTGGGCGGGCCGGGGGGAAGGCGCGGGCGGCCTCGTCGACCGTGCAGGACCAGGGGACGAGGTCGTCCAGGGTCCTCAGGCGGGGCGCCGGAGCGTCCGGTGCGCGGACCAGCCACTCGTTCCAGACCGCCCCGTCCGGCCCGACCAGCACCTCGAAGCGCAGGTCGGGCCAGAGGGGCAGGGTCCAGCGGCGGGCCTGGCAGTCCACGTCGCCGAGGCGGCGCGGGAGGACCGACTCGGGCTCTCCGAGGACCGAGCGATAGCGGGCGGCGGCGGACCGGGGGGAGCGGACCATCGCCTGCCAGCGCTTGTTCGTCTCCCGCATGTCCGCGATCGAGACGCCGAGCTGCCGGCGGGCGTCCTCGACCAGGTCCGGGTTGTGGTCGGCCATGCGGCGCAGCAGCACCAGCTGGAAGTCGAGAGCCATGGCACCCATGGTGCCCGGCCCGTGCACGCCCATTGCCCGCACCACTCTCCATGGCTAGCCTGTGTTCGTCATGCCGATCGTCTGTTGAAATCTCGAACGCAGGCGCTTACCCAAGGGAGGGGGCCGGACGTGGGACGCCTCGTGCCTGCCGTGACCCGGGCTCTCGACATTCTTGAGCTGTTCCTCGACGGGGACGGGACGCTCTCAGCCCCCGACATCGTGCGCAGGCTCCAGCTGCCGCGCACCACCGTGCACGAGCTGGTCACCACGCTCTCCGCACGGTCGTACATCGTGCCCGTGCCGGGACAGCCCGGACGCTACCGGCTCGGCGTACGCCCGTACCAGCTCGGCAGCCGCTACGCCGAGCAGCTCGACCTCTCCGCCGAGGGCCAGCAGGTGGCCCGCTCGGTCGCCGAGACCTGCGACGAGACGGTGCATGTGGCGATCCTGGAGGGCACCGACGTCATCTACATCGCCAAGGTGGACTCCACGCACGCCGTCCGCATGGTCTCCGCGGCCGGCCGCCGCCTGCCCGCCCACTGCACCTCGGTGGGCAAGATGCTGCTGGCCTCGCTGCCGGAGCAGGAGCTCGCGGCACGCATCCCGGACGACGCCGAGCTGACCGCGATGACCCCCAACAGCATCACCGACCCCGGCGCGCTGCGCGAGGCGCTGGCGGAGATCCGGCAGCGGGGCCTCGCGGCGGAGAACCGTGAGTCCAACCCGGACGTGAGCTGTGTGGCCGCTCCCGTACGCGACCGCACCGGCCAGGTCGTCGCGGCCCTGTCCATCTCGGTCCCCATGATCCGCTGGAGCGATGGCCGCCGGGCCGAGCTGGAGCAGCTGGCGGCGAAGGGCGCGGCGGAGCTGTCGGAGCGGCTGGGCCACCGGAGCGCGGCGTGAGTGCCGGGTACGAGGTCGCCGTACGGGCCGGGGCGGAGCTGGGCGAGGGCCCCACCTGGGACCCGGCTACGGGCCGGCTGATCTGGCTCGACATCCTGGGCATGCGCGTCCACACCTACGACCCCGCCACGGGCCGCCGTACCGTGCGGACGACGGAGCAGCACGTGGGCGCGGCCAAGCCCCGCGCGGGCGGTGGCCTGGTGCTCAACCTGCGGGACGGCGTCGGGCTGCTGGACCCCGACGGCACGTTCCGCTGGCTGCACCACGAGCCGGTCGCCGGCCGCCGCGCGAACGACGCCGCGGTGGCGCCGGACGGCTCCCTGTGGGCGGGCACGATGCGGTACGACGAGGCGGCGGGCGGCGGCACACTGAGCCGGCTGACGGGTGACGGGGCGGTGGAGACGGTGCTGCCCGACGTGACGGTCAGCAACGGCACGGGCTGGAGCCCCGACGGGCGCCTCATGTACTACGCCGACTCTCCGACCCGCCGGGTGGATGTCTTCGACCACGACGGGGAGCGGGTCCACGGCCGCAGGCCGCTGGTCGAGATCGAGGAGGGAGCGGGTTTCCCCGACGGTCTGACGGTCGACGCGGACGGCTGTGTGTGGGTGGCGCTGTGGGACGGGGGAGCGGTGCGGCGTTATACGCCTCGCGGTGAGCTGGACCGGGTGATCAGCCTGCCCACGCCTCGTACGACCGCGTGTGCGTTCGGCGGCGCCGGCCTGACCGACCTGTACGTCACGACGGCCCGCACGGGGCTCTCGGCCCCGCACCCGGTGGCGGGCTCGCTGCTGGTGGTACCGGGCGCGGGCCGGGGTGTCGCCCAGCCGGCGTTCGCGGGCTGACCGGTTCACCCGCGCGCGCGGTCCAGCTCCCGCACGACCTTCCGCTCCTGTGCCGTCAGCGGCGGCCCCGGCAGAGCCGGGAGGAGCGGGCCGGCCAGGGCCGCGAGCATGGCGTCCGGGCGCAGCAGACGGGACGGTGCCGTCACGAGGCTCGTCACGTCCCAGACGGCGGCGGCCGCCCGGTAGGAGCCGGTGGCCGCCTTCGTCATGCGGCGTGAGTACCGGGTGACGAGGTGATCCGCGAGGCCCGGCCGCGCGCCCCGCACCTGGGGGAACCAGACGTCCTGGCCCACGGCCATCGCCCAGGCCGCCGCGACCGACTGGGCGACCCCCCGCTGCACCCGCCGGGCCACCCCGGGCGCGCCGACACCGCCGCGCCGCAGTTCCGCGCTCAGTACCCCGGCGCCGAGCGCGGCCACCGACATGCCCTGGCCGTAGGCCGGGTTGAACGTGGCCACCGCGTCACCGAGCACGACGAAGCCGTCGGGCCAGCGGCGGGCCTTCTCCAGATAGCGCCGTATGTTGCTGGTGCTGCGGCTGATGTGCACCTCGGTGAGGGGCTCGGCGCCGGAGATCAGCCGGCCGACGATGGGGTCGGGAAGGTCGAACGTGTACCGCAGGAAGCCCTCGGGGTCGGCCGGCGGTTCGCCGCCCCGGGTGCCGGCGAGGCTCACCATCCAGCGGTCGCCCTCGATGGGCAGGACCATCCCACTGCGCCCCGGCCGCCCTCGGTAGGGGTCGGCCTGGACGACCGTCACCGGAAACAGCTCGGCCCCGGCGGGCGTGCGGTAGACCCGGGTGGCATTGACGAGACCGGTGTCCACGGTCTTCTCCTGGATGCCCGGGACGCCGAGTTCCTCCAGCCACTTCAGGACCCGGGACCCGCGCCCGTCGGCGGCGGCCACGAAGTCGGCTTCGAGTTCCCGCTCGCCGTCGGGCGTCGCTATGCGTACGCCCCGGACCCGGCCGGCGTCCCCGGTCAGCCCGCGTGCCTGCGCCTTCTGTATCCGCACGTCCGTGCCGGCCAGCACCGTGGCCCGTACGACCCAGTCCAGCAGCGCCCGGCTGCAGCTGAGCATGCGGGGCCCCGGGTGCCGCCAGCGGCGGAACCAGCCCTCCGGGGTGAGGGCCACCAGGTCCTGGCCGAGGGCGACTTCGCGGGCGCCGGCGGCGAGCAGCTGCTCGCGCAGGCGCGTCCCGGGCACCAGGTCGTCCATGGCGGCCAGGCCACCGGCCATGAGCAGATGGGCATGGCGCCCCTGCGGAAGCCCGCGGCGGTGCTCGGGACCGTCGGGCAGGTCGTCGCGCTCCAGCACGATCACCTCCTCCACGGAGGCGGACAGCGCCGCGGCGGCCAGCATGCCGGCCAGTCCGGCACCGATGACGACGGCTCTGCGCGGCACGGGGCTCCTCGCATCATCCGGCGACGGACCGGCCGAGCCCGGAGCCGGCCGGGAAGGTTCAGCCATGGGAGGTCCGCACCGTACCTTCACCCACGGTTCCCGCGGTGTGCTGCACGGTCTCCAGGGCCCGCGCCAGCTCCACCAGGCCGCTCGGCCCGGACACCTCCGTCGCGTACAGGCGGCTGCCGCTCGGCACCCTGGGCGGCTCCCCGCCGACGGCGGCGCACCGCGCGGCGTGCGCGACCATGGCGGCTTCCGCCGCGACCCGCGCCTCGTGCGGTCCGCGTCCCGCCCGCCGTGCGGCCTCGCGTGCCTTCTCGCGGACGCGGTCGTCGAAGTACGGGGCGAGCGCCAGAAGGGCGTCGTGGATGGACACCTCGCGCCAGTGCAGCCGCTCCTGCGGCAGCTGCCACCACGAGCTGGGCGGCTTGGGGGCGATGGACGCGAACCGCAGCTGTGACCACAGCGGTCCGAGCCGGCGGTAGTCGCCGAGGCTGTGCCACTGGGCGAGGACCGCGGGCAGCAGTCTGGGCAGGGCGAAGCCCGCGGAACACAGCAGGGCGGCGAGCGACGCCGCCGGCGGGGCGAGGGTCGTGGACAGGAAGTCCAGGTCGTGCCCCGTCCAGCGGGCCACGATCGCCGTGTACTTGGTGAGCTCGAAGCCGGCGGCGTCCAGCAGCCCGCCGACCAGGATCAGCCGCAGACCGGTCCGCAGCAGCCCGGTGACCTCGCGCCCCCATTTCACGCACATCACGCACATCACCAGAATCGCCGCGCTGTGCCCGAGCATGTAGAGCAGGATCATCTCCCGCATGCCCGGTGTGTTCGCGTAGTACGTGTCGAGGTCGCGCAGCCGCTCCGTGTGCGCGTCCGCGAGCGTGAACAGCACGACTATGGCGGCGATCAGTGCTCCGTAGGCGGCCACACAGCGCAGCGCCGCCCGCCGGAGCCGCTCGCGCGGCCCGCCCCGCCAGTGGATCAGCAGGACGAGCAGGGAGCAGCTGTACGCGGAGAGCATGCCGTATGTGAGCGGCGCACCGAAGTTCGGTATGCCGGTGACGTCGTTGACGGTGGCCAGGGTCAGCGGGGCCGAGCAGACGAAGACGAGACCACCCAGCGCGACCGCGGCGGACGTCGACACGGTCAGCGGGTTCCACGGGGCGGTGCGGGGCCGGCGGAAGAGGAGGGCGGAGGACAGTACGAGTGCCCCGGCCGCCACGTACACGACGAGGTTCACGGCCGCGCCCTCCCATCCGCTCGGTGCGCGGCCTCGTGGGACGCGCGTATGGCCCGGACCCGCCTCATGCGGTGCCCGTCGGCGTCGTCGTGCCGTGGACCCGGGCGGACGCTACCAGCGTCGAGGTGGCCAGGGCATCGGCGATGTCGCAGAGCGCCGCGGGACCGGGGGCGCGGACCGACAGGAGGTCGGTCTCGTCGCACGGGGCCAGGGGCCGCTGCCGGTGGCGTTCCGCCTCGACCGCCGCCGCGACCACCGCCGCCCACGCGACCGACTCGGCGCGTCCCGCGTCGCCCGTCTCCCGCAGGGCGCTCGCGCGGACCCGCTCGTACAGGTCCCGGTCGAAGTACGCGTCCAGGTGGCCGAGCGCGTTGTGGATGCTGGTCTGCAGCCACACCAGCCGGGTGGCCGGCGTGACCCAGCGGGGCCGCGGCAGCCGGAGCGAGCGGCGGGTGAGCAGTTCGTCCAGCTCGCGTTCCAGGGGCTTCAGGCGCGCGTACGCCCGCCGGGACCGCTGCCACTCCGTCACCCGCGGCCAGGTCAGCGGGATCAGGATGCCCGTGACGGTGAGGAGCGCGCCGAGCCCGGCGGCCACCGGGGAGGCCGTCGTCCCGAGCCGCGACCAGTCGGCCCCGCACCAGCGGGCGATCACGGCGGTGAACTTGGTGATGCTGTACCCGGCGCTGCACAGCGCCCCGGCGCCCAGCATGATCAGCCCCACCCGCAGCCGGCCGTCGACCTGGCGCGCCCAGCGCAGGGACGACACCGCGGTGACACCGGCGGCGGCGAGGTGCCCGGCCAGGTACAGCACGATCATCTCGGCGAGGAACGGCGTCGTCGCGTAGTAGGTGTCCAGGTCGGTACGGCGTTCCACCGGCGCGTCGCCCAGCGCGAACATGACGGCGATACCGAGGAGGACGAGTGCGTAGGCGGCGATCCACCGGCGGGCGGTCCGCCGCACCCGCGGCCCGCCCCGCCAGTGCACGACGAGGACCTGGGAGGCGGCGCTGTACGCCGTGATCGCGGCGTAGGTCAGCGGGGCGGCGAGATTGGGGACGCCGCTGAGCCGGTTGACGGCGCCCACCGTCGGCGGGGCCCCGAGGAGGAAGCACAGCCCGGCCAGGGCCAGCACGGCGCAGATCGCCCGCAGGTACGGATCCCGCCAGTGGCGGGACAGGTCCGGGGACTTCACCGCGAGGCCGAGCCACAGCGCCCCGCAGCTGATGTAGTTGATCAGGCCGCTCACCGCTCGGTCCCGCGGTAGTTGAGAGCGGCGGCGATGCGGCCGGCCAGGCCCTGGGTGCCGTCGCCGGGTTCGGCGAACACCGAATCCGCGGAGGCCTCCAGCCACGGGCGCAGCCGGCGGCCCATCAACATGCCGAACTGGTCGGCCGCCTGCTCCTCGACCAGGCTGAAGTCGGTGCGCGCCGCGCCGGCGTCACCCTGGTTCATGTGCCACACCTCGTGACAGAAGATGACGATCTGGTGCCACACGGCCGCCCGCCGGTCGACGACCACGTCGTCGTGGGTCTCCCGCTCCAGCCACAGTCCGCTGGCGGTGTGCGGGGGGAAGACCTCCTTGTGGACGACGACCTCGCGGCCCCGCCACGCGCTGACGGAGGCGACCAGGGCGTCGAAGAGAGCCTCCGGGTCCGCCGGGACCGGGACCCGGAGGGGACCGATGAGGGTGTCGGCGAGCCGACGCATCTCCCTGGTGGTACGCACCCTGCTCTCCGTCATCTCGCCGCTGTCACCCGTGCAATATGCCAAGACTCGGCTCGTCTCGGCCACTCCGTGCCGGAAATCCGCCCGTACGTCTGCGCCGAAGCCCGGCCGCCCTTCACCCGGGGGCCGGTGTGCCGGCCGTCGTGACGCCCGCGTGTGCGCGCACGGCCTCGATGGCGTCCTGGTGGCGCAGCGCGCAGGAGACCGGGCCGATCTCCCGCAGCAGGTCCGTCGCGTCGGTGTCCGCCATGCCCTCGTCGGACCGCGGCCGTCCGCGCTTCTCCACGGCGTCCAGGATCGTCACCGCCGCCGCCAGCGCCTTGGCCTTGTCCGGCGGGTGGCCGAGGGCGAGCGCGGCGTCGTAGGACCGGCGGCGCAGGTCCTCGTCGATGCGGCGGCCGAGGGGCAGCAGCATGTCCCGGATGAACGTCTCACGGCGCGTCAGCCGCAACTCCGGGCGGGCCCGCAGCAGCAGGGGTACTCCCTCTCCTTTGACGCTGCGCATCAGCACGTACAGGGGGCGCAGTTGGTTGTGGGCGCGCCGGACCCGCAGGCGGTCGTGCAGGTACTGGCCGACGTGCGGCAGGATGAAGCCGACCGCGATCAGGATGGCCGACAGACAGGCGACCGGCGGCGCGACGTCGGTGCTCAGCCAGTCCAGGTCGTTTCCCGTCCAGCGGGCCGTGACCGCGGTGAGCTTGACGGCGTCGAACACCAGGTTCGTGCCGTAGCCCGCGCCCAGCGACACCAGCCCCCAGCGCAGCCAGGAGTCGAGCAGCCCGTCGGTGCTCACCCAGTTCCAGATGAGCCGGGACGTGATGAGGGCCGTGGTGCAGTGCGCGAGCAGGTAGAGCAGGATCTCCTCGCGCATGTAGGGGGTGTTGGCGTAGTACGTGTCCAGGTCGGTGCGCCGCTCGACGGGCACGTCCGCGAGTGCGAACAGCACCCACAGCGCGATGATCACCCCGGTGTACCCGGCGATCACCCAGCGCTGTGCGCGGCGGGTGACGGCCGAGCGGTCGGACAGCCCGTGGCGCCAGGCCGTGATCAGCAGCAGACAGGACGCGCAGAACGCGGTGAGCAGTGAATAGACCAGCGGTGCCGCGATGTTGGGAACGCCGGCGACCCGGTTGGTCCAGGCGATCGTGGACGGTGTCACGCTCACGAACACCGCGCAGGCGAGCAGCAGGAGACCGCCCACCGCGCGCAGCAGCGGGTCCTTCCACAGCCGGATGATCGTGGGCAGCTTGATCGCCAGTGCGGTGGCCAGCACCGCGGTCGCGACCCAGAACGCGACGGAGGACCCGCCGGGCATCCCTGCCGGGCCCAGCCGGCCGGCCAGGGCGGAGGCCGGACAGGCGCACGTCACCGCGGGCCCTCCAAGCGCCCCCGGTGACCGAGGGACCGTTGGACGGGGTCGAGCGGCCGGTCCGTGCCGCCGGACAGCCGGGGCCGGAAGGCGGTCGCGAGCAGGTGCCCGAACGCGTCGGCATCGGCCTCGTCCCGCTCCCGGGAGCCGTCGCGGGCGGTGACGGCGAGCGCGGCCGCTCGCAGGTCGGGCTCCCCGGCCAGCACCCGGGACGCGGCCGCGCCGGCGCCGGGGTGGTGGCGGTGACCGGCGTGCATGTGCCACAACTCATGGCCGAGTATGACCAGTTGCTGCACTCCTTCGGCCCGTTCCTCGACGATGACGAGGTCGACATCGGGGAGCTCCACCCACAGGCCCGTGACCGCGAGCTCGTCCGGGAAACGCTCGAAGCGCAGCTGAACGGGCCGCCCGCCACGGAGGGCGCTCATCGTCGCGCACAGCTCTCGGCACAGCTCACGCGTGTCGGCGGGAGGACGGGGACGGTCCCGGACCGCGGCGGCGAAGTGGGCCGTCAGCCGGCGCATCGTCAGACCGGCCGGCGAGCGCCGTCGCAGCCTCCCGGCCAACCGGGCCGCACTTCTCCGCGCGCCCGCGATGCCCATCGTGCTCCCTTCTCGCCGACGATCGGCAGCCCGTTCGAGCCTACGTGGAAGGGCGTGTCCGCGTCATGCGATTCGGCACGGCTTCGGAGGGGCCCCGAGCGAAGCGTCCCCCGGCCCATTGACGCGGAAGCGCTCCGAATCTACGGTCCCGTTCCGCAGGAGGCGCGGCGCCTGCTGCTGCACGCCACGGCCGTCCGTGCGGCCGACGGCACGGTCACGGTCTTCGCCGTCAACCGCAGCCGTACGGAGGCCCTGCCGCTCGAAGTCGCCCTCAGACGGACGGCACCCTCACCGCCGTACTGGAACCGCTGTCCTGGAACGTGATCAGACTGGCGTGACCGGTACGCCGCCGCTCGCCCTGCCGAGCAGCGTCAGGCTCACCTTCCCCGGCCCCGACAGCGTGGTGAACTCCGACAGGACCGCCAGCGCCAGGGTGTTGGTGCCCCGGGTGCGCAGGACGCCGTTCGGCAGGACGAAGGTGTGCTGCGGGCCCACGTCGTTGATGTACTGGCCCATGTTCCAGCCGTTGAGGAAGATCTGCGCCCGGTAGGCCCGGTACGGGTCGTCGTCCAGGGTCAGGCCGATCGAGGCGTCGACGTCGGCCGGCACCGAAAGCCGGAAGGTGGTCCGGTACCAGGTGACGCCCTGGTACCGGGCGGCGCGCGGGAAGGTCACCCTCTCCCAGCCGTGGTCCCGGAAACCGGGAAGGTGCCAGCCCTCCCGCTCGCCGTACAGGCCGCCGTTGTTCATCGGGCCGCGGACGGGGTCGGGGGCCTTCGCGCCCTGGATCCGCCACCGCACCTTCGGCGAGGCACCCTTGAAGGACGCCGCGGTCAGGCCCCGGGCCACCTTGTGCGTGTCGAGCGCCTTGCCGTCCTGGTCGTGCTGCATGCGCCGCACGAGCACGGACAGCACATGCGGGCCGGGCGAGCGCAGCGCCTCCCGTACCGGGAAGGCGGCCGTCGCCGCCCAGCTGCCCTTCCGTACGGTCGTGTCCTTGTCCGGCACCGGCATCCGGTGGGTGCCCAGCGGCTCGCCGTCCAGCCAGGCCATCAACAGGCCCTGGGTGCCGGTGCTGTAGGCGAGCGCGATCTCCTCCAGGCCGGTGGAGTCGGTGAAGGAGCCGCGGTACCAGACGTCGCCGTAGTGGAAGCCGTAGTCGTCGGCGAAGAGGACCGGCTGACCGTCGGGGACCGGCGTGGTGCTGAACGACGACTTCTTGTCGGCGGCCTTCCAGCCGGAGTCGTCGAAGCCCGGTCCGGCCTCCGGGTTCTCCCTCCGCATCCGCCAGCCGCCCAGTCCGGGCAGCTCCACCTCGGGGGCGGCGGGCAGCAGGCCGGTGGTCAGCAGGCTGCCGGCCAGGGTGACCCGGGTGGGCAGGGGGCGGCCGTTCCACACCACGGTGCGGATGCCCCGCGGTCCCCACACCTCCACGCTCGTCGTCTCGGTGACGTCACCGGTCAAGTGGACCTCGGATCCCCGGAGTTCCACGTGTCGCAGCATCGCCGGACCGTACACCAGCAGGGTCCCGGACGGGGTGTCGTACGGGAAGAGGCGTGCGGCGGTGGCGTCGTCGGTGAAGAGCAGCAGCAGCGGGGTCTCGGTCTCGCCCTTCTGCACCAGCACCCGGGTCAGTCCGCCCTCGCCGAGCGGGACGTTCACACGCAGCTCGTCGCCGGCGAAGACCCAGGCGGCCTCCGGGTCCAGCCGCATGACGCTCGGCTCGACCGGGCACTTCAGCACCAGTTCGGCCATGTCGTCGTGCGGCCCGGAGAACACGGCGATGTCCTGCCGCCCCGCCGTCACGCACATGACGGGCTGGGCGGTCGCGTACTTCAGTGTCCGCCGGCCCAGCTTCAGCCCGGTCGTGAACAGCCGGGCGTCCTTGCCGGGCACGGTGATCCGCAGCCGGCCGGCGTCGGTCGGCAGGTCGGTGGTGACCGCGTCGGTGCCGTCGTTGCGGGCGACATAGACCTGCGCGCCGGTGTCCGGGTTGGCCAGGTGGTAGACCTTCAGGCCCTTGGCGTGCACGTCCGCCGCCCGGTCCAGCTTGGCGAAGTCGGGCACGCGCTGGAGCAGATGCCCGAGCTGGTGCATCGGCGCGATCTTGTCGGTGACGTTGCGGGCCTCGTCGATGGCGGCGCCGTAGTCGTACGACGTGTAGACGACCGGCGCGGGCAGCCAGCCCCAGGAGGTCCCGCCGAAGGTCATGTACACGTTGTGCAGGGTGAGCCCGTTGGCGAGGTTGGTCAGGTAGAAGCGCCGCTCGTAGGCTGCGTCCCGGGTGCGCCGCGACTCGGCGTACCCCTTGCCGTCGAACCAGGCGCCGCCCCACGGGTCGAACCAGCCGCCGCCGAACTCGGGCACGAACCCGGGCGTGGACGGCGAGGCGCTGGCCCCGCCCTTCGCCCCTCCGGGCCCGAACGTCCCCCAGTCCGGCGGGGTCTTCGACGGTGACGGATACCCGTCGAAGCCGTACAGCCAGCCGCCCTTCTCGCCGCCGGTGTCGAACGACCCGGGCACCCAGTAGCCGTTGCGTCCCTTGTCGTTGTGGAACAGCGGCACGTCGATGCCGTCCGCCCGCACCTTCTTGTACAGGTGGGACATGTACGCCCGGCCGGTGGCGTCGACATGGGCGTCGTACTCGTTCTCGATCTGGTACAGCAGGACCGTGCCGGTGCCCTGGGTGAACAGGTGCCTGCGGGCGATCCGGTTCACCTGGGTCAGCCACGCGTCCACGTGCCCGAGATACGTCGGGTCGTCGGTCCGTGCCCTGCCCTTCGTCGCCGTGAGCCAGCCGGGGAAGCCGCCGCCGTCGACCTCGGCGTTGATGTACGGGCCGGGCCGCAGGATGACGTACAGGCCCGTCTCGGCGGCCATCCGCAGGAACAGGTCCAGGTCCCGTACGCCGGTGAAGTCGTACGTCCCCGGGGCGGGGGAGTGGTAGTTCCAGGCCACGTAGATGCTCACGGCGTTGTACCCGTGGGCCCGCATCTTCTGCAGCACGTCACGCCACAGGGAGGGGCTGGGCAGCCGGAAGGGGTGCATCTCACCGGACCACACGACCAGCCGTCTGCCGTCCACGAGCAGGGAGTACCGGTCGTAGCCGATGGTGTGCCGCGCGCCGTCGGCGCGCGGCGGGGCGGGCGCCGGGCCGGTCGGCACACTGCGCGCCGCGTACGCCGAAGGCGCCCCGGGGCCGCCGCTGCCGCCCAGGGCGAGCCCGAGCGCGGCCGAGCCGGCCAGGGCACTGAAAGTACGTCTGCTGAGCGCCAAGGTGGATCCTCCCGGGCGATCTTACGGGGCGCGGGCGCGGCCATTCTCCACGCGGCGACGTCCCACAATGGATCCATGAGGATCTCGGCACGGGCGGATTACGCGGTACGGGCGGTACTGGAGCTGGCCGTACGGCAGGGTAACGGCCCCGTGAAGGCGGAGGAAATCGCCGCCGCGCAGGGCATCCCGCACAAGTTCCTGGAAGGGATCCTGGGCGATCTGCGGCGTGGCGGGATCGTCGACAGCCGGCGCGGCGGGGGCGGCGGCTACCGGCTGGCGCGGGACGCGGCCGCCGTCACGGTCGCCGACGTCATCCGCGCGGTGGACGGCCCGATCGTGTCGGTACGGGGAGAGCGGCCGACGGGCCTGGCGTACACGGGAACGGCACAGCCGCTCCTGCCCCTCTGGATCGCCCTCCGCGCAAATGTGCGCCGCGTCCTCGAGGGTGTCACCCTCGCCGACCTCGCGGCGGACGCGCTGCCCGAGCCCGTCCGGGCGCTGGCGGCGGAACCGGCGGCGTGGGAGAACCCGTGACGGTTCGGCGGTAACGGGCCGGTGTGAACGGCCGGTTGTGAATGGCCGGAGTCGGCCCTCCCGGGAGTGAGCGGGGCTTCCTACGATGCGGAACGCTCAGGCTCTCCACAGGTTCCACACAGACCCCCCACTCCACGACATGGGAGAAACCATGGCTGGTGGCCTCCTCCTGAGCGGCGCCGTGGCGGCGCTGCTCACCACCGCACTGCCCGCCCGGATGCCCGCCTCCGGTGTGTTCGACAACCCGCCCCCGGACAAGATCGTCATCGATGTGGCGACGGTGAACGGCTCCGGCTGTCCCGCGGGCACGGCCGCGGTCGCCGTCTCGCCGGACAACACCGCCTTCACGGTCACCTACAGCAACTACCTGGCCCAGGCCGGCGGCAACTCCGACCCCACGGCCTTCCGCAAGAACTGCCAGCTCAACCTGGTGGTCCACGTCCCCCAGGGCTTCACCTACGCCGTGGCCAGCGCCGACTACCGCGGCTTCCTCTCGCTCCAGCCGGGCGCGAACGCCACCCAGAAGGCCTCGTACTACTTCCAGGGCTCCTCGCAGACCGTGCCCAGATCGCACCCCTTCAGCGGCGTGTACAACGACGACTGGCAGGCCACCGACAGCACGGACTGGGCGCAACTGGTCTGGTCGCCCTGCGGGGTGCTGCGCAACTTCAACATCAACACCGAACTGAGAGTCAACGCCGGCACCTCGTCCCCCGGCAAGGTCAGCTTCATGACGATGGACTCGACGGACGGGGACATCAGTACGGTGTACCACCTGGCGTGGAAGCAGTGCCCGAACGGCTAGGCACAGGCATACGCCCGCCACGCCGGTCACTCCACGTGAGCGCCGACTCCGGGCGGCTCCCGTCGGCGAGCGGTCATCCACCGGTTGACCTGCGGAATCGTTAGACCTGGAGCTTTGCGGGTCAGGGGCGCGTGAGGAGCGCATGTTCAACATGCGGTATGCCTCGCGCGCCGTCTGATGCGATTACTCCACGTAAACGGGCTCTGCTACTTCTGTGTACGCAGCGTGACGACGGCAGGTCGTCGCGTCTCCCCGTGCCATGGAAGACGAGGTAGAGCCATGCCCCTCGACACAGTGACCGCAGCGGCGGCCCCGGAGTCGGAGCAGCAGCAGCGCGAGCAGCAGAGCCTCAGCACCGCGGCGGCGCGCAATCTCGCCACCACCACCAAGTCCGAACCCCAGATGCAGGGCATCAGCTCGCGCTGGGCGAGCCGCATCCTGCCCTGGGTGAACGTGCCCGGCGCGACCTACCGGGTCAACCGCCGTCTCTCCTTCACCGTCGGCGACGGCCGGGTGAGCTTCGTGAAGACCGGCTCCAAGGTCCAGGTGGTCCCCGAGGAACTCGGCGAACTGCCGCTGCTGCGCGGCTTTTCGGACACCGGTGCGCTCGGCGCGCTGGCCGACAAGTTCGTCCAGAAGGAGTTCGCCCCCGGCCAGGTCATCGTGCAGGAGGGCCGCAAGGCCGACCAGGTGTACCTGATCGCGCACGGCAAGGTCGAGAAGCTCGGCGAGGGCCCGTACGGCGACGAGTCCGTGCTCGCGCTGATGGCCGACGGGGACACCTTCGGCGGCCAGGTGCTCGCCGGTGGCACCAGGAAGTGGGAGTTCACGGCCCGCGCCCTGACCGCCACGACGGTGCTCGCGCTGCCGATGACGGCCTACAAGGCGGTCGCCGACCGCTACGAGGCGCTGCGCCGGCACGTGCAGCACATCAGCTCCGACGGGCAGCGCTCCGTGAACCGCGCCGGTGAGGCGGACATCGAGCTGAGCTCGGGACACCTGGGCGAGGCGACGCTGCCGCAGACCTTCGCCGACTACGAACTCGCGCCGCGTGAATACGAGTTGAGCGTCGCCCAGACGGTGCTGCGGGTGCACAGCCGGGTCGCCGACCTCTACAACGAGCCGATGAACCAGACGCAGCAGCAGCTGCGGCTGACCATCGAGGCGCTGCGCGAGCGGCAGGAGTACGAGCTGATCAACAACGAGGAGTTCGGGCTGCTCAACAACGCCGACTTCGACCAGCGGATCTCCACGTACTCGGGGCCGCCGGCCCCGGACGACATGGACGAGCTGCTCAGCATGCGGCGCAAGACCCGCTGCTTCCTCGCCCACCCCAAGGCCATCGCCGCGTTCGGCCGCCAGTGCAACAAGCGGGGCATCTACTTCGGCAGCGTCGAACTGAACGGCAACCACCTGCCCGCCTGGCGCGGAGTGCCGCTGCTGCCGTGCAGCAAGATCCCGGTCAGCGAGCAGGGCACGACGTCGATCATCGCCATGCGCACCGGCGAGGACGACCAGGGCGTCATCGGCCTCTACCAGACCGGGATCCCGGACGAGGTGGAGCCGGGCCTGAACGTCCGCTTCATGGGCATCAACGAGCAGGCGATCATCTCCTATCTGGTCAGCACCTACTACTCGGCGGCCGTCCTGGTGCCCGACGCCCTCGGCGTCCTGGAGAACGTCGAGATCGCCCGGACGAACGGGAGCTGACGACGGTGTCGTTGATCTCCCGGGTCACGGCACCCACCGCGGCCCACGACATGGCGGGTCTGGTGCGGGCCCTGCTGTCAGCGACGCCGCCACCGCCGCGCCCGCCGTCCGCCGGGGCCGCCGCTTCGCGCGACCCGGGCCTCCCGTCGCGCCCCACGGGGCTGGGCA
>NZ_JBEYEW010000024.1:0-111407 GCF_040634095.1 Streptomyces sp. NPDC007205 | reverse complement strand
GTGCGGTGAAGATTCGACACCTCCACCACACACGGGGGCCTTCGCCACGATCAAGACCGGCCCACGTTAACAACGCTCGTGATCAATACACCTAGGCACTGCCGTTACAGGTTGCCCCGCTTGGCCTGCTCGCGTTCGATCGCCTCGAACAGGGCCTTGAAGTTGCCCTTGCCGAAGCCCATCGAGCCGTGCCGCTCGATGATCTCGAAGAACACGGTCGGCCGGTCCTGGACCGGCTTGGTGAAGATCTGCAGCAGATACCCGTCCTCGTCGCGGTCGGCGAGGATCTTCAGCTCGCGCAGCGTCTCGATGGGCACCCGGGTGTCGCCGACCCACTCGCCGAGAGTGTCGTAGTAGGAGTCGGGAGTGTCGAGGAACTCGACCCCGGCCGCGCGCATGGTGCGGACCGTCTGCACGATGTCGTTGGTGTTCAGCGCGATGTGCTGGACACCGGCGCCGCCGTAGAACTCCAGGTACTCGTCGATCTGCGACTTCTTCTTGGCGATCGCGGGCTCGTTGATCGGGAACTTCACCTTGAGGGTGCCGTCCGCGACGACCTTCGACATCAGCGCGCTGTACTCGGTGGCGATGTCGTCGCCCACGAACTCCTTCATGTTCGTGAAGCCCATGACCTTGTTGTAGAACCCGACCCACTCGTTCATCCGGCCGAGTTCGACGTTGCCGACGCAGTGGTCGATGGCCTGGAAGGTGCGCTGGGCGGGCGGTTGGACCATCGGCTCGGCAGCGACGTAACCGGGCAGGTAGGGGCCGTCGTAGCCGCTGCGGTCGACCAGGGTGTGGCGGGTCTCGCCGTAGGTGGCGATGGCGGCGAGGACGACGGTGCCGTGCTCGTCCTTCACCTCGTACGGCTCGGCGACGCTCTTCGCGCCGTGCTCGATGGCGTAGGCGTACGCGGCGCGGGCGTCCGGGACCTCGATGGCCAGGTCGACGACACCGTCGCCGTGCTCGGCCACGTGCCGGGCGAGGAAGCGGCCCCAGTCGGTGCTCGGCTTGACCACCGAGGTGAGCACGAAGCGGGCGGAGCCGTTCTCCAGGACGTAACTGGCGGTCTCGCGGCTGCCGTTCTCCGGTCCGCAGTACGCGACCAGCTTCATGCCGAAGGCGGTGGAGTAGTAGTGCGCGGCCTGCTTGGCGTTGCCCACGGCGAAGACGACCGCGTCCATTCCCTTGACCGGGAAGGGGTCGGCCTGCCGTGCGGTGTCGGGAGTGAGGTGTGTGTTCGCAGAAATCGCTGCCATGCGGGAAGGGTGGCCCTGCTCTGCAAGCTGCGCAATAGTTGGCGTATTCGCTGTGCAATCTGCTCAGCACTACGGCCGCCTCGGCGGGCTTTCTGTGCAGTATGACTATTCCTGGGGGTGCCGTGGCGATCGATCATCTGGACGGGCGCATCATCGTGCTGCTGGCCCAGGAGCCGCGCATCGGTGTGCTGGAGATGTCCCGGCGGCTCGGGGTCGCGCGCGGGACCGTGCAGGCCCGCCTGGACCGGCTCCAGTCGAACGGCGTGATCCGCGGATTCGGCCCGCAGGTGGACCCGGCGGCCCTCGGCTACCCGGTCACCGCGTTCGCCACGCTGCAGATCCGGCAGGGCCAGGGCGCCGATGTCCGGGCCCACCTGGCGACCGTGCCGGAGGTGCTGGAGCTGCTGACGACCACCGGCAGCGGGGACATGCTCTGCCGGCTGGTGGCCCGCTCGAACGCCGATCTGCAACGGGTGATCGACCGGGTCGTCGGCTTCGACGGCATCGTCCGCGCCTCCACCACGATCGTCATGGAGAACCCCGTTCCGCTGCGGATCATCCCGCTGGTGGAACAGGCGGCCCTGGACGCCGCCGAGAGGGGTT
This sequence comes from Streptomyces sp. NPDC007205, assembly GCF_040634095.1. Taxonomy (NCBI): domain Bacteria; kingdom Bacillati; phylum Actinomycetota; class Actinomycetes; order Kitasatosporales; family Streptomycetaceae; genus Streptomyces; species Streptomyces sp. NPDC007205. The sequence continues at coordinate 109,545 of NZ_JBEYEW010000024.1, read as the reverse complement.
CGTGAGACGCAGGGATCCGGCCCGCCGGCGGCGAGCAGGTGCCCGCGCGACGAAACCGAGCGAGCCGAGCGTGAAGGAGTGCGGGGCAGGCGTCGCGAGGCAGGCGTCGCGGGGCAGGCAGGATTCTGACGACAGGGCCTAGCAGGTCGGGACCGAGTCCTTGCCCTTCTCCAGGGCCACCAGGGAGTTCACCGCGCCCTTCAGCGTGGTGACCGGGACCAGCCTGAGACCCTCGGGCAGTTCCCCCTTGGCGTCGGCGCATTCGTCCTTCGGCACCAGGAAGACGGTCGCCCCGTCCCGCCGGGCGGCCTGCAGCTTCAGGGCCACCCCGCCGACCGCGCCGACCTTGCCGGCGGCGTCGATCGTGCCCGTACCGGCGATGGTGCGGCCGCCCGTGAGGTCGCCGCCGCTGCCGTCGCCGTCCAGCTTGTCGATGATCCCCAGCGTGAACAGCAGGCCCGCGCTGGGCCCGCCCACGCCGGCGAGCTTCAACGAGATCTTGACCTTGTCGGAGCTCAGCCCGAGGTACTTCAGCGCCGCCTGGGTCGCGGCGTCCTGGGACTGCCGCATCTGCGCCACGTTGTGCTTCTCGATCTCCTTGACCGTGTCCCCGCTGTAGACGGCGTCGTGCGGCATCACGGCCCGGTCGGTGCGGAACCAGTTGCCGACCACTTCGCCGAGGGTGACCTTGGTGTCCGGGCCGGTCGCCACGATCGTGACCATCCGCAGCTGCCCGCTGCTCCTGCGGACCGGCGCGCCGGAGACGGTGATCACCTCGGCGCCCTTGCTCGAACCGAGCACGTTCGCCGTCGGACCGGGCTGCGCCACCGAGAACGGCAGCGGCGCGAACACCGCCGTGGCCAGCAGGGCCACGAGGGGCAGCGCGCAGACGGCTACGGCCTGGGGACGCGTGAGACGAGAGAACACAGGATCAATCTAACGCGACCACCGGCTGTGTCCTCATGCCGCGTACAGGTCCCGTCGCTGCACGGTGAACCGGCGCAGGGCGTCCGGCAGGGGCGCGGTGCCGATACCGGGGGTGGCCGGGACCGGGAGGTGGCCGTCCTCCAGGACGAACGGCTCGGTGATGTCCTCGGCGAAGTACCGGGAGGAGGCGGAGGTGTCCCCGGGGAGGGTGAAGCCCGGCAGGGCGGCCAGGGCCAGGTTCGGGGCCCGGCCGATGCCCGTCTCCAGCATGCCGCCGCACCACACCGGGACCCCGTGCGCGTGCGCCACGTCGTGGACCCGGCGGGCCTCCAGGTAGCCGCCGACCCGGGCGGGCTTGACGTTCACCACCCGGCAGGCGTCCAGCGCGATCGCCGAGGCGGTGTCGCGCGCGCCGTGCAGGGACTCGTCCAGGCAGACCGGCGTCCGCAGGCGCTGCTGCAGCCGGGCGTGGGCGTGCAGGTTGTTCTCCTCCAGCGGCTCCTCGATCAGCAGCAGCCCGAACTCGTCCAGCCGCCGCAGATGCTCGGCGTCCGCGAGGGTGTACGCCGTGTTCGCGTCGACCTGCAGGGGGAGGGCCTCGCCGAAGCGGCCGCGGACCGCACGGACCGGCTCCACGTCCCAGCCGGGCTCTATCTTCAGCTTGATGCGGACGTACCCCTCGGCGAGGTAGCGCTCGACGTCGTCCAGCAGCTCCGGGACCGAGTTCTTGATGCCGACCGACACCCCGGCGGGCACCCGGTCCCGTACCGCGCCGAGGTAGGTGGCGAGCGGCATGCCGTACGACCGCAGCTCGGCGTCCAGGAGCGCCGTCTCCAGGGCGGCCTTCGCCAGCTCGTGGCCCTTGATCTTCGCCAGGGCGGGAGCGAGCGCGGCCGTGGTGAGGTGCGGGAGGGCGGCCACGCGCGGGATCAGGAAGTCGCGCAGCACGATCTCGGCGCCGGCGACGAACTCCGGGCAGTACAGCGGTTCGGGGTCGGCGGCGAACTCGGACCAGCCCTCGGCGGTGTCCGTGACGGCCCGCAGGAGGAAGGTGTCCTTCGCCGTCATCGTCCCGAAGGACGTACGGAAGGGCGTGACCAGCGGGATCGCCACGTGCACGATCTCGACGCGTTCCAGCTTCATGCGCCCGCCCCTTCCCGGGTGAGGGTGTACCAGCCGTCACGGGACATGCCGGTGGCCCGGAACCCCTCCGTGAAGGCGTCCAGGAACACGTCACGCACCGCGTGCCGCCAGCGCAGCGCCAGCGCCGGGTCGGCGGCGCGCAGTTTCACGATGTCCTCCGGCACCCGGCACCAGACGTACCGGCCGGCGGGGTCGCGGCGGGCGAGGGGGTCGCCGTCGGGGGCCCGCCGGATGACGGGACCGTGGGCCGTCACCTCGTACGAGGCACTGGGCACCGTCAGGTCCCAGGTCACCGTCAGCCGGTCGCTCTCGTCGCCGTCGTTCACGCCGTCGCTCATGGGGCCGTAGAAGTCGACCAGGTACTCGGTGCCGACGGCGCCCAGCTTGACCAGGTTGAAGCGGGCGTTGCGGCCGACCAGCGGGTCGAAGGTCCAGCGCATGGTGCGGGCGCCGAGCCCGGCCGCCCAGTCGCGCTGGGCCAGCTTGACGGCGTGCCCGAGCCCCCGGTCGGCGGCGGCCACCAGTGAGTACGTGCTGTGCTCGGGGCCGAGGACGGCGACGGACGCCCCGGCGAGCCGCTGCCCGTCGTAGGCGGCGTGGACGGCGCCGCCGGCGTGCACCAGGCTGTGCAGGACCTCGGCCGGATAGGGCGGGGCGGCCCGGGGTGTCTGCCAGACGTCGCTGAAGTAACCGGCCACGGCCGCGAGGCGGGCGACGTCGTGGACGGTACGGATGGTGAGTCCTGCTGTCATGGCACGAGTCTCGAAGGAGCCGGCTGCGCATGTGTTGTGCGAGCGGCCAAGGGATGCGTACGTTCGTTTCACCATCCGCCAACAGCCTGCTGGGACCCTCATGGACGTCTGCACCCTCGGCGATCTCCTGGACGTCGTCGGCGGCCCCGCCCTGCGCCTGCACACCGCGCCCGCCGGTCGGGCCGTACCGGTCACCGAGGCGGTGCTCTACGACGGCCGCACCCCGCTCCCCCGGCTGCCCGGCGCGCTGCTGCTGGCGGTCGGCGTGCCGGCGGACCGGGCGGGGCCGCTGCTGCGGGCGGCGGCGGAGGCCGGGCTGACCGGCGTGGTGGTGCGCGGCGCGCACGGGCCGGTCGCGGAGGCCGAGGCGCACGGCGTGGCGCTGCTGTCCGTCGCCGAGGACGCCGCCTGGCATCACGTGCATCTGCTGCTGGCCTCGGCCATCGCCGCCCGGCCCACCGCCGTCGCCCCGGACAGCGGGCTCGGCGACCTGTTCGCGCTGGCCGACGCGATCGCGACGGCGACCGGCGGGGCCACCGCCGTCGAGGACCCCAGGCAGCGGATCCTCGCCTACTCCACTGTCCCCGGCCAGCCGATCGACGAGGACCGCCGGCAGGGCATCCTCGGCCGTCAGGTGCCGACGACCGGCACGGAGAACACCGAGCAGTACCGCCGGCTGTTCGCCGCCGACCGCCCCCTGCGGCTGCCCGCGCTGACCGACGGCGACCTGCCCCGGCTGGCGGTGCCGGTGCGGGCCGGCGGGGAGACGCTCGGCTCGGTGTGGGTGGTCGACGGCGGCGCTCTCGCCCCGGACGCCGAGGAGACCCTCACCCAGGGCGCCTCGACGGCCGCCCTGCTCCTGCTGCGGGCGCGCGCGGCCCGGGAGCTGGCCCGGCACCGGGGCGGCGAGCTGCTGCGCCGGCTGCTGGACGGTACGGCGGCGGACGCGACGACGGCCGCCGAACGGCTGGGCGTCGCCGGCCCGGCCAGGGTGGCGGCCTTCGTCCTGGCGCTGGACTCCGCCGGGAGCGTCCCGGACACCGAGCGCACGGCGTCCCGCCTGCTGGACGTCGTACGGCTGCAGTGCGAGGCGCGCTACGGGCGGCACGCGGGTGTGCTGGTGGACGGGGTCGTCTACGCGGTGCTGCCCGGTCCCGGCGAGCGGCACAAGCGGCTCGCCGAGGACATCGTGGCGCGGGCCGGGCAGGCGCTGCGGGTGCCGGTGCGGGCGGCGCTCGGCGAGGTCGCAGCGGACGCGGAGGGGCTCGCCCACTCGCGGGCGGACGCGGATCTGGTGCTGCGGGTGCTGGACGCACAGCTGCCGGTGGCCACGGTGGACGAGGTACGGGCCCGGGTGACGCTGCTGCGGCTGGCCGAAGTGATGGCCGGGCGGCGCGAGTTGAGCGCGGGCGCGTGGCGGCGGGTACTGGCGTACGACGCCGGGCACGGCACCGAGTACGCGCGCACGCTGGTGTGCTGGTTCGACGCGGGCTGCGACATGGCGGGCGCGGCGAAGCTCCTCGCCGTGCACCCCAACACCTGCCGCTACCGCCTCAGACAGCTCCAGCAGCACGCCGGGGTCGATCTGGACGACCCCGACGAACGGCTGGTGCTGTGGCTGCAGTTGCGGGCGCTGGCCGGGCTCAGCTCAGCCACGCCCTGAGCCGGTCCTCGCAGGTGTGCAGGTGCTCGACGGGGACGTACTCCCCCGGCGTGTGGGCGAGGGACGGGTCCCCGGGGCCGTAGTTGAGCGCGGGCACGCCCAGCGCGGCGAACCGGGCGACGTCCGTCCAGCCGAGCTTGGGCCTCGGCTCGGCACCGAGCGCGGCGACGAGAGCGCCGACCCGGTCCAGATGCGGCAGGGCGCCCGCGACGACCTCGGTGACCTGCACCTCGTACTCCGGGAAGAGCGAGCGCACGTGCGCCTCGGCCTCCTCCGGCGAACGGCTGGGTGCAAAACGGCAGTTGACGGTGACGACACACGCGTCGGGTACGACGTTCCCGGCGACCCCGGCCCGTACGGCGACGGCGCCGAGCCCCTCCCGGTACTCCAGCCCATCGATCACGATCCGCTGCGGCCGGTGCGCATCGAGGCGCCGGAGGACCTCGCCGGCCTTGTGCGCGGCATTGACGCCCCGCCAGGCGCGGGCGGTGTGGGCGCGGGCACCCTTGACCACGATGTCGGCGGTGAGGATCCCCTGACAGCCGGCCTCGACGCCCGCGTCGGAGGGCTCCATGAGGATCGCCAGGCCGGCGTCGGCGAGCAGCTCCGGCCGCTCGGCACCGATGCGGGCGAGCCCGTTGCGCTCGCCTTCGACCTCCTCGCACTCGTAGAAGACGAAGGTGAGATCGCGGACGGGGGCGGGAAGGGTGGCGGCCAGCCGCAGGGCGACCGCCACCCCGCCCTTCATGTCGCAGGCACCGAGCCCGTGCACACGGCCGTCCGCGAGCCGGGAGGGCAGGTTCCCGGCGGCCGGGACGGTGTCCAGGTGCCCGGCGATCACGGCGCGTTCGGGGCGGCCGAGGCCGGTGCGGGCGACGACGGAGTTGCCGACCCGGTCGACGGTGAGGTGGGGCAGGCCGCGCAGGGCGGCGTGGACGGCGTCGGCGATGACGGCCTCCCGTCCGCTCTCGGAGGGCAGGTCGACGAGGGCACGGGTGAGGGTGACGACGTCGGCGGTGAGGTCGAGCGTGCTCATCCGAGGTCCTGGGGCTGGTTCAGCCGGGAGTGGCGGATGCCGTAGAGGCCGTAGACGACGAGCCCGGCCGCCATCCACGCCCCGAAGGCGATCCAGGTGTCGGCGCCCAGGCTGCCCAGCATGTAGACACAGAAGCCGACCCCCAGGAGCGGGGTGACCGGGGAGAACGGCACCCGGAAGGAGCGCGGGAGGTCGGGGCTGCGCCGGCGCAGCAGCACCACCGCCAGGTTGACCAGCATGAACGCGAAGAGGGTGCCGATGCTGGTGGCGTCGGCGAGGCTGCCGAGCGGGACGAGGGCGGCGAGGACGGCGATGAACCCCGAGACGATCACGGTGTTGGCGCGGGGCACTCCGGTACGGGGGTGCACCTTGGCGAACAAGGGCGGCAGCAGCCCGTCCCGGGCCATGGCGAACAGAATGCGGATCTGCCCGTACTGCACGGTGAGCACCACACTGGTGGTGGCGACGACCGCGCCGACGGACAGCAGGACCGGCCACAGGTTCCCGCCGCCGACGGCCCGCACGAGCACCTCGCTGAGCGTGGCCTCGGTCCCGGCGAACTGCTTCCACGGCATGGCGCCGAGCGCGGCGACCGCGACGAGGACGTACAGGACGGTGACCAGGGCGAGGGACAGGATGATGGCCCGCGGCAGGTCCTTCTGCGGGTTGCGTGCCTCCTCACCTGCGGTGGAGGCGGCGTCGAAGCCGATGTAGGAGAAGAAGAGCGAGGCCGCTCCGGCGCTCATGCCGGCGGCACCGAGCGGGAAGAGGGGGTGGAAGTTCCCGGCGCGGAAGGCGGTGAAGGCGACGGCGCAGAACAGCACGAGGGCCGCGATCTTGATCCCGACCATGACGGTGTTGGCGACGGCGCTCTCCTTGGCGCCGCGCAGCAGGACGACCATGGCGAGTACGACGATGAGGGCGGCGGGGATGTTGAGGGTGCCACCGGCTCCGGGCGGCGCACTGAGCGAGTCGGGGAGGGAGACGCCGAAGGTGAGCTCCAGCAGCTCGTTGACGTACTGGCCCCATCCCACGGCGACGGCCGCCACGGAGACCCCGTACTCCAGGATCAGACACCATCCGCACACCCAGGCGACCAGCTCGCCGAGGGTGGCGTAGGCGTAGCTGTAGGAGGACCCCGAGCCGGGGATCATGCCGGCCAGCTCGGCGTACGACAGCGCGGAGAACAGGGCGGTGACGCCGGCGACGACGAAGGAGACGACGATGGCGGGTCCGGCCTCGGGGACGGCCTGGCCCAGCACCACGAAGATCCCCGTGCCGAGGGTGGCTCCCACGCTGAGCAACGTCAGCTGAGCCACGCCCATGGTCCGCCTGAGCGGGCTGCCGGCGGCATCGCCGAGGAGGCGTTGCACCGGCCGGCGCCGGGTGAGGCTGTGTGTGCTCGTTCTTGGTGCTGTGGCCTCCGGCCGGGTGTCCACTGTGTCCACCGCGCTGTTCCCTCCGCCTCGGGGCTGTATGGGCCTCGATGATGCGGAGGGGGACGGGGTGGTGGGGTGTGCCGATCGACCAAAGGTCCGGGGTGTCGATTGGCCGGATGGGCAAAGGGGTGGCGAGAGTCTTGTGCCGGTGGCGGTCGGGGTGGGCCGACACCGCCGCCGCTGCGGACAGTCGTGCCTCCCCCAGTGCCTCAAGGGCCTGGCAGGTACCCCCAGGGCGGCACGGGTGGGCGCAGCGGCACACCGCGAGCGCGGGCAAGCGAAACCCACCCCCGGCCGGCACCAGCACAGGCCAGCTGATCGGCGCAGGGCAGCTGATCGGCGCAGGGCAACCGGACGTGCCGCTCAGCGCATCCGGCGTCAGCGCAACGCCTCGGCGACTTCCCGCGCCGCTTCCACCACCCTGGGCCCCACCCGCTCCGGCACGGAGTCCGCCAGCATCACGACGCCCACACTGCCCTCGACCCCCGTGACCCCGACCAGCGGCGCCGCAGCCCCGCTCGCCCCGGCCTCCAGCTCACCATGGGTGAGGGTGTACCCGGGATCCACGGACGGCGACTGCCGAGCCGACAGGATCGCCCTGCCCGCCGCCCCCCGGTCCAGCGGATGCCGGAACCCGGCCCGGTACGCCACGTGATAGTCGGTCCACGTCGGTTCGACCACGGCGACGGCCAGCGCCTCCGTCCCGTCCACCAGGGTCAGGTGCGCCGTCGCACCTATGTCCTCCGCCAGCGCCCGCAGCGCGGGCAGCGCGGCCTCCCGCACCAGCGGATGCACCTGCCGGCCGAGCCGCAGCACCCCGAGGCCCACCCGGGCCCGACCGCCCAAGTCACGCCGTACCAGCGCGTGTTGTTCCAGCGTGGCGAGCAACCGGTACACCACGGTACGGTTCACGCCCAGTTTCGTGGACAGCTCGGTGACGGTCAGCCCGTGGTCGGTGTCGGCCAGCAGCTTGAGGACGCGCAGTCCCCGGTCGAGCGTCTGGGAGGTCTCCGCGGTCACGACGCCCACTCCTTTGGTGGTGAGGCCGGCGGCCCCCTGGGCGGCGGATGCGTCACCGAGTCCCGTCGGCGACGCGCCTCAGAGGCCGCCGATCGGCAGAACGGCCCGGCGGCTCCGGGTCATGTCGCTTCACGGCTGCGCTCCGCGGCGGCGCTGCCACGGGGCGTGTGCGTAGCGGGACAGTAGCGAAGCAGGTTCGCTCAGCGGAAGTCTCAGTCCACAATCCGGTCAAGCCCAGATCCGGCCTGCTGCCATTCGTCCGGAATCGCACAGGCCCCAGGAACTGACACGCGCCAATCCCTGGGGGTGCCCCTGCCCATCCGCCGACCGAGTCGGGCGGGCACGTCACTTCATCCGGGTCGCCCACTCCTGCACCTTCGCGATCCGCTGCCGCAGCTGCCCCGCCGTGGCCTCGGCGCTGGGCGGCCCCCCGCACACCCGCCGCAGCTCGGTGTGGATCACGCCATGCGGCTTCCCGCTCTGGTGCACATACGCGCTGACCATCGTGTTCAGCTGCTTGCGCAGCTCCATCATCTCCTTGTGCGTGACCACCGGCCGGCGCTCGGCGGGCAGCTCCAGCAGGTCGGCCTCGGTGTCCGGCTTCTTCCGGCTGTGCGCGATCTGCCGGGCCTGCCGCTTCTGCAGCAGCAACTGCACCTGCTCGGGTTCCAGGAGCCCCGGGATACCGAGGTAGTCCTGCTCCTCCTCGCTCCCCGGGTGGGCCTGCATGCCGAACTCGGCGCCGTCGTACAGCACCCGGTCGAAGACGGCGTCGGACTCCAGCGCCTCGAAGGGCAGCATGTCCTGCTCGCCGGTGTCCTCGTCCTGCTGCTTGTTCGCCTCCTCCATCTCCTTCTCGGATTCGGCGTACGGGTCCTCCTCGCCCTCCTTCTTGGGCTTGTCGAGGGCGTGGTCCCGTTCCTTCTCCATCTCGTTGGCGAAGGTCAGCAGGTCGGGCACGGTCGGCAGGAACACGGACGCGGTCTCGCCGCGCCGCCGGGACCGTACGAAACGCCCGACGGCCTGCGCGAAGAAGAGAGGCGTCGAGATCGTCGTCGCGTACACGCCCACCGCGAGCCGGGGGACGTCGACGCCCTCGGACACCATGCGCACCGCGACCATCCACCGGTCGTCGCTCTCGCTGAACTCGTCGATCCTCTTCGAGGCGCCGGCGTCGTCGGACAGCACGAGCGTCGCCTTCGTCCCCGTGATCTCACGGATGAGCTTGGCGTAGGCGCGGGCGGAGTCCTGGTCGGAGGCGATGACCAGCGCCCCCGCGTCCGGGATGGCCTTGCGGACCTCGGTCAGCCGCTGATCGGCGGCGCGCAGCACACTGGGCATCCACTCGCCGCGCGGGTCCAGCGCCGTACGCCAGGCCTGGCTGACCGCGTCCTTGGTCATCGGCTCGCCGAGCCGGGCCGCGACCTCGTCACCGGCCTTGGTGCGCCAGCGCATGTTGCCGCTGTAGGAGAGGAAGATGACCGGCCGGACGACGTGGTCGGCGAGGGCGTTGCCGTACCCGTACGTGTAGTCGGCGGCGGACCGCCGGATGCCGGCGTTGTCCTCCTCGTACGTCACGAACGGGATGGGGTTGGTGTCCGAGCGGAACGGCGTACCGGTCAGCGCGAGCCGGCGCGTGGCGGGCTCGAACGCCTCCAGGCAGGCCTCGCCCCAGGACTTGGAGTCACCGGCGTGGTGGATCTCGTCGAGGATGACGAGCGTCTTGCGCTGCTCGACCCGGTTGCGGTGCAGCATGGGCCGTACGCCGACACCGGCGTAGGTGACCGCGACGCCGTCGTAGTCCTTGCCGAGCGGGCCCGCGCTGTACTCGGGGTCGAGCTTGATCCCTATCCGGCCCGCCGCCTCGGCCCACTGCTTCTTCAGGTGCTCGGTCGGCGCGACCACGGTCACCTGCTGCACGACGTGGTGGTGCAGCAGCCAGGAGGCGAGCGTCAGCGCGAAGGTGGTCTTGCCGGCGCCGGGCGTGGCGACGGCGAGGAAGTCACGCGGCTGCTCCTGGATGTACTTCTCCATCGCCCCCTGCTGCCAGGCACGCAGCTTGCTGGCGGTACCCCAGGGCGCGCGGCCCGGGAAGGCGGGCGACAGGTGGTGGGAGTGAGCGGAGGAAGCGGCGGTGGTAGTCACGGTCTCCGTATGTCTTGCGGGTCGGGCGGCTCGGCTACGTATGACAACCGGGCCACCTTACCGGCGCCGCCCTCCCGCCCACGCCCGGACGAGCCCGGGTCGCCCGTGGGTGGGACCGAGGTCACAGTCAGCGTGCGAAGCGCTGCAGCCGGGCCGCGATTTTGCCGATCAGCGCCGCGGCCTTTGCCATACGTCCGGGTACGCGTCCTGACCGAAGAGGCCCGACCGGGGTCGCGCCGGCGCCGAGCCCAGGAGCCCGTCGTCGCGCACCTCTTCCTGTTCCTGCGATTACGGCGTCGTGCGCGAAGGCCTGCATACTGCGCCCCTCAGCCGCCGCCTTGCCCGACGGGGTCCATGACGGCGGCGTCAGGGGGCTCAAGGGCGGCCATGCCCGCCAGAGCAAGGCCCACAACCGGGTTTGACCCCTGTCGATGGTCGGGCCCGACGCTCGCCCTCGGTCCTACGCCCCCCCTTTCATGAACGGCGTATGGCAGTCCCGTTGCGCCCCCACGCCGTCCCTTGAACCCCCAGGCCGCGTCCCCATACCGTCATTTCCACGAACACGGCCGTGTGCCCGAGTGGTTGAGGGGCTCGCCTGCAAAGCGAGTTACGCGGGTTCGAATCCCGCCACGGCCTCTAGCGCCTTGACCAGGCAAAACGAAAGGGCGGCACCCATGGAGGGGTGCCGCTTTTTGGGTCCGTCCGTCTCAGTTGCCGTCTCAGTTGGCCCCGCTGGGCTCCTGCTAGGGAGGCTAGCCGGCTAGGCAGCCACGGCCGTTCGACGGCTACTGCTTGAGTGGCAGGGCAGGTAACTCTGGCTCATACTGAAAGAGGTTTCCCGGTCACGAGAGGTGACGCCAACCGCTGCTCGCCGTTCAATCCCTGATGGGTTACGAGTCCCCAACAGTGACCTGTGGTGGAATTATGCCTGACCCCGACAAGGCCAGCAGCCGTAAAATCCTCGACATCTGGGACATATTCCCGGCTGCGGCACTTATAGCGTTCGCGTTTTACTGTGGAAGCCTGGGTGCGAAGTTTTTCTGGGGCACGCTCGGCACTGGCGCACTCATAGCCATCGCTTCGGGCTTGACAGGAGCACTTCTTGGATTCCTCTTCGGAATACCCAGGAGCATTCGCGGAAGGCAGCAAGTCGCCATCGGTGATCCGAATTCTGAGGACGACAGAGGCTACAGACCCAGCACGAATCTCGAAGACGTATCCGACTGGCTCACCAAGATCATCGTAGGGGTTGGGCTAGTCCAGCTTGGAACCGCGACGGCGACATCAGCCAGACTAATACACACAGTGGGTAATGGATTGGGAGGTACTGCATCAGCAAGGATCGCGGGCGGATCACTATTAATCGTCTTTGCCGTATTCGGATTCATTAAATCCTATCTATGGGTGTATACGTCCGTAACCGACTACTTTCGCAACACCTATCGGAAGCTAGTATCTGACGTGTCCGACACGATCAGGCAGGATCTGCAGGACCAAGCGCATTTGGACGCCTTGGCACATCTCGTCGTCCAGGAAGTACTGGACCCCCCACCAGGGACGCCGACAAAACCACAGGAGCAAATCGACGAAGTCATCGCTAAAGCTACCCCCGAGGCTAGGCTGCAAATTTTCGACAAGGTCCGCGAGCGTCGGCGCTCCACCTGGAAAGATGATAAGGCGGGAATGGCGCGGACTATTCCAATTTTTCACGCCATAATAAAGACGGATACCTCCGGAGAATTCCATCAAGCTCATGGACAGCTCGGCTATGCACTAAAGGATCAGGCAGTCCCCGATTGGCAGTCCGCCCTTTCCGAATTGTCCCTAGCCATCGAGCGACGTGGCCCGGTGATGGAAAAAGGTTGGCCACTGTATGAATTTAATCGTGCGCTCTGTCTAATTAATCTGGACTCGCCGAGCGAGGGGGAATCTCCTAGTCATGTGCGCGAACAAGTCGTGGCCGATATGCACGCGCTAAAGCAGGCACTCCCTGACCGATTCTATGGGTTGACAGGTGTACCCATCGTGAAAACTTGGCTTCAGCGCAACAATCTTCGGCCCGAAATGATCTGACAGAACACCGCATAGCGATGAATGGGTGGACTCGTGTCGCATGACGCATGGTGCAGGTGGCAACCGGAGGGGCTGCCACCTGCCCTCTTTGCGTAGTCTCATCTAACTGGTTCGCGCACGCTAGCCACACCGCCGTCATCATCCGGCCGGTCCGTCTCAGTCTTCCAGATCAGGCCATCGACCTGCCTCGCGATGTCAGCGCGCACCGCGTCGACCATGTGCTGATACCGAGCGGCCATAGCTGTGGTCGACCACCCCAATGAGACCCATGACGGCCCGCTCGGGGACACCGAGGATCAGCAGGACTGTCGCGGCCGTGTGGCGCGCGTCGTGCAGACGCCCGTCACGGACGCTGGCCTCTGCCAGAAGGGACTTCCACTCCGCCCAATCCCGGCGGTGGGACGGGCTGCGGCCGTGCTCATCCGGGAACACCAAGCTGTTCTCCTCCCATCGCTTGCCCGCCGCCTCCCGGTCCTCTTCCTGCGCCTTGAGGTGGGCACGAAGTAGGTCAACGAGCTGTTCGGGGACACCGACCGCACGGCGGCCGGCACGCGACTTGGTGGTAGAGATCTCCGGGTTGGTACGTCGCCTCTGCGGGCAGTATCCAGCGGCCATGCGTCCACAGGGCTCCGCGCACCCGTGGCTGTACTGCGGCCGGTGGCGACTTCGGCGGACAACAAGGAACCCACCGTCAAGGTCCACGTCCTCCCACTTGAGGGCCAGTACTTCCCCCTGACGGAGTCCGAGGGCGAGGGCGACGGCCCAGCGTGCGGAATTGCGGTGCTGGTCAGCGGCCTTCAGCAACCGCTGTACTTCTTGGACGGTGTAGGGCTCCACCTCGTACTGCCCCGTCTTCGGGGCCTTGGCCAACTGAACGGGGTTTTTGCCGAGATGCCCGCGCCGTACGGCCTCGTTGAGGGCGGTGCGGAGGGTGCGGTGCACCTGGTGAGCAGTCGCGGGCTTGCTGCCGTTGGCCTGCATCTTCGCGTAGAACGCCTCGATGTGCTCAGGCTTGAGCCTGTCGAGACGGTGAGCGCCCAAGCCGGGGATGAGGTGCTTCCGCACGGCGACCCCGTACCCGACCATCGTGTTGTCGTTGACGGCGAGGGGTTCGACGTTCTCGATCCAGTGAAGTCTTTCAGCGTTGCCGCTCCAGGGTGAGGACAGCTGCGGCGATTGACGTCATTCGATTCGGGCTGCACCGGGATCTGCGGAAGATCCGCCAGGACTTCAGACGGGCGATTCCACGCTCGACCGGGCCCCATGCCTTCGACAGCGCCCGGTTGACGGCCTGTTGGGTGGGCGTCAGTTCACCTCCCGCAGGCCGTCTCGCCGGTGTAGTCACCCACGCGCCGGCACCGATGTAGGCGCGATCGGCCAGGATCGGCACTCCTTGGCGCTCGCAGATCCTGATGATCCGGTGGGCGCGGGCCGCGGTGAGGTCGTGGCAGCGCCCCGGCAGGGCCGGAGACAGCCACAGCACCTCGCCATGGAGGTCGGTGACCACCTGCTCGTTCACCCCGTGCCGACGGTGCTTGGCCGAGTAGTCGGCCCGGCCCTCGCCGAGGCGGTCGCACTCGGCCAGGGTGCCGTCCAGCAGGACGAAATCGGGGTCAGCTTCGCGCAGAGCACGCAACAGACCCGGGGCACGGGCGGCCAGCAGCTCGATGACCGCGCTGGTATAGGCGTGCGCGGTGCCGACCGAGATGCCGAACCCGGCGGCGATCTGTGCGAGGGACTCGTGCTTGCGCAGGTACACCAGAGCGACCAGGGCACGCTGGTGCGGCGGGAACTTGCAGCGGCGGTCACCCTCGCGGGTGACGATGAGCATGGTGACCCACTCGATGAGCGCATGGGGCAGGTCGAGTGCGGCAGGATGAGGGACCAACAAGGCTCCTGCGCCGATGGGTTGAGACTTCGAACACCTCCCTCAACGGCACGGGAGCCTTGTGCGTTGCGGCCAAGGTCGCTGTCATCCGATCGTGCCCTCGCTGAAAGACCTCACTGAAAGAGAGAGATCGCGTGGCAGCGTTCCTCATCTACGCGCCGACGAACCTCTGTCAGTGAGATGAAACAGCCTTACATCTGTCGAATCGCGAGGCTTTCGTTGTTGTGGGACGATGTAGGTGTCGGATGGATTCCATCGCAACCGAGGGGACTTGGACCATGTCGTGGAATGCTGGGCTGGTATGGCTTCGCCCCGGCGCCTCCGAGAGGCGACAATTCACTTGGACGAATCCGAGTTGGGTGGGTCCACAATTCATTCTTCCGCGGGCCAATAACGGTGGAGGAAGTCTTGTGACGTCGAACGCGGGAACCGAATGCCTGCACATCAGCGGGGATTCGGTTTACTGGCTGGTGATATCGAATGCCAGTTCGTCAGAGTGGGTAAGTTACGACCTTACTGGGGGAGGTGTAGTTTGATGTCTGAGCCTAAAAGGGCCCGCAGCCTACTCGTCCGGGCCGAAGGGTCTGGTGAAATCGTCAGTGTCTTCTGGCCCTACGAGCAACACGAAGGCCCGTCTGAGATTAGTGTTGCTCTGGCGGAAGGTGAAGTGCTGCATGAGGTAGAGGTTCCCGCTGAGCTGTATTCAGCAACGCCCTCTGCGGACTTCTTTCGTGACTACGCCATTCAAGTCGACGAGCGAGGGAAGCCTGCACTCGCCCGGCGAAGGAATAGTTGACCGAGGCGATGCTGATGGGGGCCACGGGCGAACTGTTGGACGCTCGCTCAGTGAGGTCTTTCAGCGAGGGCACGATCGGATGACAGCGACCTTGGCCGCAACGCGCAAGGCTCCCGTGCCGTTGTTATACCAGCGCGGTCATCGAGCTGCTGGCCGCCCGTGCCCCGGGTCTGTTGCGTGCTCTGCGCGAAGCTGACCCCGATTTCGTCCTGCTGGACGGCACCCTGGCCGAGTGCGACCGCCTCGGCGAGGGCCGGGCCGGCTACTCGGCCAAGCACCGTCGGCACGGGGTGAACCGGTGCCGGCGCGTGGGTGACTACACCGCCCGAATCGAATGACGTCAATCGCCGCAGCTGTCCTCACCCTGGAGCGGCAACGCTGAAAGACCTCAGTGCAGCGCGTAGCACGTCCGAGGCTGTCAGAGTGGTTGGTAGCGGCTCTGGCTCCGTCTCAGTTTCCGTCTCGTTCGTAGTCGCCCGCCGTCGTCCGGACCCGTTCGCGCTGCCTCAACGAGCACAGCGTCCGTACGGCAGTGAACGCACGCGCACCCGTCTGGATCAGACTCCAACCAGCCCGGACAAACCTGCAAAGCGAGTTACGTGGGTTCAATTCCCGCCACGGCCTCCAAGCCCGATCGTGGCGTGAGCGGTGACGGGGTGAGGGCGGGCGGGCCGGGTCAGAGGGCGCCGCCCGCCTCGTCCCGGAACGCGTCTGTCCAGTAGTGCCAGGTCGTGTCCGGGAGGGTGGCCGCGGGGTCGAGGGCGGTCAGGGTGTGGAGCATGGCCGCGGCCAGGTGGTCGTAGGCGCGGGTCGTCAGTTCGTTGCCGAGGTGCTCGTCGATGGTGCGCTCGTGGTGCAGGAGCCAGAGCGTGAAGGCGAGGGTGGAGACGTCAGTGTTGAGCGGGTGGAGCGCCGCATCCGGCCCGCTGTGGGTCAGGACCGCGCCCGTTCTGCCGTCGACCACCAGGCCGTGGTCCCCGGCCAGGCGGCCGAGGCGGATCAGGTGGTCGGCGTGGGCCGGGAGTTCGTCCGGGAGACAGTCGCCCGTGTACTCCTCGGTGACGTACTCCCGGAGCGTCTGCAGCGGGACGTCCGTGTCGGCGTGGAAGAGCACCGCCTCCTCCGGCAGCCCGGTCTCGCGCAGGAAGCGCCGGGTCGGCTCGTGCGTGAGCGTCGCGGGGAAGTCGACCTCCTCGAAGCGCACCACCCGGCCGTGCCCGAACTCCTGGTCCAGCAGGCGGGCGGGAACGTCCAGGGAGAGCCCGGAGGCGGTGCCGGGACCCGCGGCGAGGGCGAGCGGGCGGATCAGGGCCGCCGCCTTCCAGTACGGCGGGACCTCGCCGCCCGCGCCCTCCTGGAAGAGGGTGAGCAGCCGGCGGGTCGCCTCGGCCGCCGTCCCGGGGCCGTACCGGCCCGCCAGGGAGGCGAAACGGCCGCGCAGGCCCGCCAGCTCCTCCGTGACCGCGGCGAAGCGCAGCAGGGTGTCCAGGGAGCGCGCGAAGGGGCGAGTGTCGGAGGGGGCGAAGAGGTACGCCGTCGTCAGCTCGCCGGTGCCGCCGTCGAGCAGGATCGACTCGCGCTCCATGCCCGCCGGGCTGAGCAGTTCGCCTATCACCAGCCGGTCCCGCAGCTCGTCCGCCACGCGGAACGGGCCCCCCACGGCGTCGGCGAGCGTGCGCAGGCCGTGCGTGCGCAGCGGGGAGAAGGTCAGCAGGTCGGTGGCCGCGGGCACACCGGTGCCGCTGAGCAGGCCGCGCGTCGGCGCGTGCGTGACATGGCGGTCAAGCTCCGCCTCGGTCAGCGTGATCGCCGTGATCCCGGCGTCGGTCGTGCCCATCGCTCCCCCGCGATCTTCCCCGTACGGTGCACCGTGAGTCCGTGAGTGCCGCTGCCCCCACCGCTCAGCACACTACGCCGCCCCACTGACAACGGCCCTCACCAGGAAAGACGTCAGGCGACCCGGGTCCGTCGCGTCACGTGAAGTAGATACCGCCCAGGACCACGGCCAGCGCCGCGACGAGGAACAGCAGGATCCACAGGAACAACTTGCCGACGCTCGGCGGGGGTTCGTAACGGGGTTCGTCGGAGGGTTCGGGAGTGCTCATTGGGGCATCACCACTGCTGCCTGCGGGCGGATCGGGAGGCGGTTGACCGGGCGGCCGGTGGCCGCGCGGACGGCGGAGGCGATCGCGGCCGGTGCCGTCACGACCGGGACCGCGCTGACGGACTTGGCGCCGAAGGGCGCGACCACGTCCCGCTCCTCGACCAGTCTGACGATCCGGATGTCCGGGGCGTCGAGGGCCGTCGGAAGGGCGTAGCCCGTCAGGTCCGGGTGGCGGATCAGGCCGCGGGGCGTACGGAGGTTCTCCGTCAGGGCGATGCCCACGCCCTGGGTGACGCCCGCCTCGATCCGGGCGGCCAGCTGGGTCGGGTTGAGGATCCGGCCCACGTCCTGGGCGACCGCCAGCTCCACCACCCGTACCGAGCCCAGCTCGATGTCGACGTCCACCACCGCGCGGATCGCGCAGAACGCGAGGCCCACGAAGGCGTCGCCCTGCCCGGAGGCGTTCAGCGGCTCGGTGGGGTGCGGGCGGCACTGGGCGGTGGCCCACAGCTCCTTGCCGTCCAGCGCCTCGGTGACGGTCGTCGAGAGCACACCGTCGTACGAGGTGATCTTGCCGTCGGTGATCTGCAGCAGCTCGGTGGACATGCCGAACTTGTGCGCCAGGGGCTGCAGCAGCTGTGTGCGGACCATCTTCGCCGCCCGCTCCACCGCGCCGCCGGACACCCAGGTGTGCCGGCCCCGGCAGCCCGCGCCGGCCGGCGGCTGGTCGGTGTCGACCGGCGCCACGTGGACCTCCTCGATGCCGAGGGTCTCCTGGACGATCTGCCGGGCGAGCGTGGTGAAGCCCTGGCCGGTCTCGACGGCGGCGCAGAGGACGGTCGCCACGCCGTCGTGGACCTTGACCGTCGCCGTGGACACCTCGTCGGCGCCCTCCGCGCCGAGCATGTGCACCATGCCCAGGCCGTAGCCGACACCCCGGCGCACCGCGCCCGGTTCGCCCGCGCCCTCGGGTCCGCCGGGCAGCAGCCACTCCTCCTCGGGGCTGTCCTTGGGCAGGGTGGGCAGCGGGAAGTCCCGGACCGCCTGCAGGAGTTCGGCCACCGGGGCGGGGCAGGTCACCGTCTGGCCGATCGGGAGGACGTCCCCCGTCGCCAGGACGTTGCGCAGGCGCACCTCGGCCGGGTCCAGGCCCAGCTTCTTCGCCAGCTTGTCCATCTGCGCCTCGTAGGCGGCGCAGACCTGCATCGCGCCCTCGCCGCGCACATGGCCGGAGGGCGGGTTGTTGGTGCGCACGGCCCAGCCCTCGATGAAGGCGTTCGGGACGACGTACGGGCCGCACGCGAAGGAGACGGCGGCGGCCAGCGCGTCGGAGGAGGTGTCGGCGTACGCGCCGGCGTCCAGCAGGATCTGCGCCTCCACCTTCACCAGCTTGCCCTCGGCGTCCGCGTGGTGGCGGTACCGGAGCAGCGTCGGATGGCGGTGGGTATGGCCGAGGAAGGACTCCTCGCGGGTCGCCGTGAGCTTCACCGGGCAGCCGGTCTTCAGGGCGAGCAGGCCGAGCGGCAGCTGAAAGCCCTGGTCCTCGCGGTCGGCGGTGGCGCCCGGCACCCCGGTGACGACGATCTTCACCCGATCGGGGGACAGGCCATAGCAGGCCGCGGCCGTGTTGCGGTCGGCGTGCGGGTCGGTGGAGGCCAGGTACAGCTCCACGCCGCCGTCGGGGCGCGGCACGGCGAGGCCGGCCTCGGCGCCGATCGGGGCCGGGTCCTGGCGCCCTATGCGGTACTGGCCCTCCACGACGACCTCGCCGACCGCCGACGGGTCGCCGTGGTGCAGCGGGATGTGCCGGATCAGATTGCCGTCGGGGTGCAGCGGCTCGGCCTCGAAGGCGTGCTCGGGGTCGGTGACCGGGTCGAGTACCTCGTACTCGACGATGACGGCCGCGGCGGCCATCCGCGCGGTGTCCGGGTGGTCGGCGGCCACGGCCGCGATGGGTTCGCCGTGGTGGCGTACGACCTCGGAGGCGAACACCGGCCGGTCGGGCGTGCCCCGGCCGTGCCGGGGGGTGCCGGGCACGTCCTCGTGGGTGACGACGGCCCGTACGCCGGGCATCTCGCGCGCGTGGCTGGTGTCGATGGAGACGATGCGCGCGTGCGCGTGCGGGGAGCGCAGGACGGCCGCCCACAGCAGGCCCTCGGCCCACAGGTCGGCCGCGTACGGGAACGTGCCCTCGGTCTTGGCGCGGGCGTCGGCGTGCGGCAGGGAGGCGCCGATGCCGTGCGGCCACGCCTCGGCCTCGGGGGCCGCTTCCGCGGCGGTGGTCGCCGCGGCGGCTTCGTTGCTCACGCCTGGCCTCCGTCCTGGCCGTAGTGCGGGTCGTGCGGGCCGTGCTGGTCGTGCGGTCCCGGGGTGCCGTGCGGCGGGGTGCCGTACGGGTCGGGCGGGCCGTACGGATCCGGTGCGTCGCCGTAGCCGCCGGGAGCGGCCCGCGGCGTGTCGAACGCGCCCGGCGCCTCGAACGCCGACGGATTGACACCGCCGGCGCCGGGGCCCGCCTGATGGGGAATACGGGCCTCGCCCGCGTCCGTCTCGGCGTCGGCGGCGTGCGACGCCTCGCGTTCGGCGACGACCTCCTGGACGGCCTGGAGGACGCCCCGGTAGCCGGAGCAGCGGCACAGGTTTCCGCACAGCGCCTGCCGGGTCTCCAGCTCGGTCGGCGCGGGGTTGCCCTCCAGCAGGTCGTGCAGGGTCATCGCCATGCCGGGCACGCAGAAGCCGCACTGCACGGCGCCGCACCGGGCGAGCGCGCGCTGTACGTCGGAGGGCTGTCCGTCGACGGCCAGGCCCTCGACCGTCCGCACCTCGCTGCCGGCCGCGGTGACCGCCGGGACCAGGCAGGAGGCCACGAGCCGGCCGTCGACCTGCACGTTGCAGGCCCCGCACTCGCCCTGCGAACAGCCGTCCTTGGCGCCCGCGAGACCGAGCCGCTCCCGCAGGACGTACAGCAGCGACTCGCCGATCCAGGCATCGGTGACGGGGCGGTCGGCGCCGTTGACGCGCAGGACGTAGGAGGCGAGCGGGTGGTCGTCGTTCGGCGGGAGGGGGGCGGCGTGCTCCGCGTGTTCCTCGGCTGCGCCCTCGGGCGCGTCGTCCGCCCCGGGTTCGGCCGCCACGGCGGTCCCGGGCGCGTCGGCGGCGTTCTCCGGTACGGCTGCGGAGGCCGGGGTCCGCGGTGCCGAGTGGTCGGCCGCCGCCGCGTCGGCCGTGGCGGGGCCGGCGGGCGTCGTGGGCGCTGTGGCCGCCTGCGGGACCCCGGCAGGGGCCTCGGGGCCTTCGTGACCTGTCGGGCCGTCAGCGGGGCGCTCAGCGGGCTCCGCGGGGCCGTGGCCGTCGGTGCCCGGTCCTGGTCCTGGTCCGGCCGCCGAGTCGGCCCGCTGCTCCGGGAACGCGGTCGGCACGCCGGGCTGCTCGGGCTCGGCGGACTCGCCGAACTCCCGGAACTCCCCGGACTGGGCAGGCCGGACAGGCTCGGCGGACTCACCGAACGCGCCGGGGCGGCCGGCCTCGACGCCGCGCGCATCGGCCTGCGCATCGGCCTGCGCCTCGGCGCCCTCGGCCCGCCGACCGTCCCCGCGGGCGGCCGGCGGGTGGCCGGTGTCTTCGTGACTGGCCGGTGCGTGCCCGGCGTCCCCATGACCGACCGGCGGGTGCCCGGCGTCCCTGTGAGCGGCCGGCTGGTGGCCGGTGTCTTCGTGACCGGCCGGTGCGTGCCCGGCGTCCCCGTGAGCGGTTTCTCCTGCCCCGGTCTCCTCGTGAGGGGCCGTGGCGTGATCGGCCGGGGCCTGCCGGTACCGCTCGTCCGGTGCGGGTGCGTAGCCCGGCGCCGGTGCGGCCGGAGCGCCCGCCGGGTGTGCGTCGGTGTGGTCGGGCAGGGCGGTGTGGCCGGTGTCCGCGGGCCGGCCCCAGGGGCGGCCCGTGTCCTGGGTCGCCCATGGCGCGGGCGCGCCGCCGGGCAGCGTGGCCGGCGGGGTGCCGCCCCACTGCTCGACCAGGGAGGACGTGGTGAACTCGCCCGACTCGTCCGGAAGATCACCGCCGGCGACCGGGATGGACCACTGTCCGGTGACGTCGTGCCCGGGCGCGGCCGGGGCCGCGGGCTCGTCGAAGGTCCAGTGCTGGGTCGCGCCGGGCTGGTAGGTGAACCGGTCGTCCGCGGTGGGCACCTGGGGCGTGGCGTTCGGGTCGGGCCACTCGGCGCCGCCCGCGGGCGCGGCCCAGGTGCCGGTGGCGGCGGGGTCCCCGGTGCCGGGGGCAACCGTTATCTGCGGCGGCACATAGCCGTGCCCCGGTGCGGCCAGCGGGCTGTCGCCGGACAGCAGGGCGTCGATGCCGCCCTCGGGGAGCTTGACGAAGGCGGTGGCGCCGTCGTCGTAGTCGCCGTGGGGCAGCGGATTCCAGCGTCCGCCGCCCTGGGGCGTGCCCTCTCCGTGCTGGTCGTCGGTCACGACAGTGCCCTCCCCAGTGCTCGTCGGGCCAGTGCGGCGACGGCGCGCCGCAGGTGCAGTACGGCGGGCGGAAGCGGGGCGACCGAGCCGTCGGGCTCCGGTGCCGGGTCCGGGATGCAGGCCGCGGCGACGTACTCGCCGAAGGCGTTCAGGGCCTCCGGCACGAGCGCACGGTCGTTGTCCCAGTCGATCAGCTGGGCGACCCACTGCTCGGCCTCCAGAGGCCTGAGCGGCATCGGCGCTATGGCACCGACGGCGCACCGCACTCCGCGCCGGGCAGGGTCGAGGACGAGGGCCACGGAGGCCAGCGCGCGGCCCGGGCCGGTGCGTCCGGTCGCCTTCAGGAAGACCTGCGGGGCGTGCAGCAGCGGCACGCGCACGTAGCCGATGAGTTCGCCGCCGCGCAGCATCTCCATGCCGGCCAGCAGGTGCGACACCGGGATCTCCCGGCGGGCCCCGCCCGGGCCCGCGATGATCAGCGTCGCCTCCAGCGCGGCCAGCACCGGCAGCGCGTCCCCGGTGGGGGCGGCCGAGGCGATGTTGCCGCCGAGGGTGCCCGCGTTGCGGATGTGCGGCGGGCCCGCGGCGCGCGCGGCGGCGGCGAGCGCCGGGATCAGGGCCGCGAAGTCGGGGCGGCCCATGCGCGCGTGTGTGAGGCCCGCGCCGAGCAGCGCGTGGCCGTCCTGGTACTGCCAGCCGCGGATCTCGCTGATCCGCCCGAGACCCACCAGGGCGGCGGGCCTGAGCTGACCGGAGTTGACGGCGGCCATCAGATCGGTGCCGCCCGCGACGGGGACCGCGGTGGGCGTCTCGGCGAGGGCCGCCACCGCCTCGTCCAGCGTCGTGGGCAGCGTGACGGCCTGCGCCGCCTGCGGTGCGTGCGTGGTCAAACCGGCTGCCCCTTCCCGCTGCCCCACTGGTCCCACCTGTGTGGCCGTACCGTACGTGCTCACAGGGCGGACGTGGCAACTCTGGCACATCTTCGCAACGGCCGAACGCGGGGGTCCGCTAGGAGGCATTCGCCCACCTCACCACGGAGATGGTCCGTTTTCGCACGGCATCACCGGTGCGCACCGATTGACACTCTTCGGTGACCCTTGACGCGGTTTTCCATTCCTTGTTCGGAACGGTCACGTGTTCGGGGTGGTCACTTGTTCGGCGGCGGGCCCTCTTTCGGGCGACCCGGGACGCCGGGGCGTTTCTGCCACGGCCGGGGTCCGGCGGGCGGCCGATATGCGACCCCGAGGGCGTCGAGTCGCGCGTAGTGGGCGGCCATACGGCGTTCGAAGCCGGCGAAGTCCCGTTCCGCGGGGGCGGGCAGCCGGCTCCAGGCCACCTCGGCGAAGGCGGCCAGCCGGGGAAACGTCTGGTAGTCCACGCGCGCGACGTCCTCCATCACCTCGGTCCAAACGTTGGCCTGAGTGCCCAGCACATGCCGGGCCTCCTCCTCGGTGAGGCCGGGCGGAACGGGTTCGAACCGGTAGACGTCCTCCAGCGTGCGCACGAACCCGATCGGCACCGGCTCGTCGTCGCCCGGGGCCTGACGATGGTCCAGATACACGTACTGCTCCGGGCACATGACGACGTCGTGGCCGGCCCGCGCGGCCGCGATCCCGCCGCCGTACCCACGCCAGGACGACACCGCGGCCCCCTTGGCGAGCCCGCCCTCCAGGATCTCGTCCCAGCCGATGAGCCGGCGCCCGCGCGCGGACAGCCACGTGTCGAAGTGCCCGATGAACCACGCCTGCAGTGCGTCCTCGTCGGCGAGTGCGAGGTCCGCGATCCGGGTCTTGGCCGCCACCGACCCGCTCCACTGCTCCTTTCGGCACTCGTCCCCGCCGACGTGGACGAACTGCGAAGGGAACAGTTCCAGGACCTCCTCGAACACTCCCTCGTAGAAGCGCAGGGTGTTGTCGGTGGGGGCCAGTACGTTGGAGGAGATTCCCCAGGTGTCCCACACGGAGAGGGCGGTGGTGTCGATGACGTCGGTGTTGCCGAGTTCCGGGTACGCGGCGACGGCGGCCTGCGAGTGGCCCGGTACGTCGATTTCCGGGACGACGGTGATATGCCGCTCGGCGGCGTAGGCGACGATCTCCCGGATGTCGTCCTGGGTGTAGTAACCCCCGTGCGGTTTCTCCTCCCACAGCGGCGAGGCCCGGTGACCGAATTTCGTCCGGGCCCGCCAGGAGGCGACCTCCGTCAGCCTCGGGTAGCGCTTGATCTCGAGCCGCCAGCCCTGATCGTCCGTCAGGTGGAAGTGGAAGACGTTGAGTTTGTGCGCGGCCATCAGGTCCAGATAGCGCAGCACGCCGTCCTTGGGCATGAAGTGCCGGGCCACGTCGAGGAGGAGACCGCGCCAGCGGAACCGGGGGGCGTCGCGGACGGTGACGGCCGGGATCTCCCATTCCGTCCGGCCGGTGACCGGGGCGCGCCGGAAGGCCTCCGGGCCGAGCAGTTGACGGAAGGTCTGGGCGCCCCAGAACAGGCCGGTCTCGCTCGCGCCGTCGATGCAGACGAGATAGCCGTCGGCGCACAGCTGATAGGCCTCAGGGCTGCCGAGTTCGTCCGCGAGCGACGGCCGGATCCGCAGCAGGATGCGGGAGCCGCTGTCGCGGTGCGGGGCCAGCGGCAGCCCGGTGGCCGCGCCCACGGCCGTCCGCAGCCAGCGCGCGACCCGCTCGGTGCCCCCGGTGGCGTCGATCTCGGTGTCCGCGTCGATGACGTATCCGGTGCCGCCGCCGGGCAGCGAGGCCGACACGCGGCTCGGCGCGGGGATCAGCGCCACGTCGGGCTCCGGGAAAAGGGGCGTGTCGCTCATGTCGTCAGTCCTCTGCCGCGCCACCAGAACGTGCAGTGCATCCTGCCCCGTGACCGTTTCGTCACGCGCATGACACCGGTGAGGCTACGGACTCCGCCACCACGCCCACAAGAGGTCTGGACCACTCGCGCGCCGAGGACGCAAAGACGACACAAAGACCCCCGGCGCGCGCGCCGCATACGCGCCGGGGGCTCACGACCGCGGACGGGACGGCCTTACTTGTCGCCGCCCTTGCCGCCCTTGCCGCCCTTGTCCTCGCCACCGCTGCCCATGGACTCGTAGATCTCCTTGCACATGGGGCACACGGGGTACTTCTTCGGGTCGCGGCCCGGCACCCAGACCTTGCCGCACAGCGCCACGACGGGAGTGCCGTCGAGCGCGCTCGCCATGATCTTGTCCTTCTGGACGTAGTGGGCGAAGCGCTCGTGGTCGCCGTCGCCGTGGGACACCTGTGGCGTCGGCTCTACGAGGGTCCCCGTACCAGTCCCGCGCTCGGGCTCAAGAGTGCTCATAAGCCCCAGGGTACTGAAGCGCAGGCGCATCAGTTGAGCGACGGGTCGTCCGGGTACGTCGCCACCATCGCCAGCTCGCTGCGCTGGCGGCGCAGTACCTCCCGCCAGAGTCTTTCCGGGGCCGGCGAGGAGACGTCACCGGGTTCCGACTCGACCACGTACCAGGCACCCTCGACCAGCTCGTCCTCCAGCTGACCCGGGCCCCAGCCGGAGTATCCGGCGAAGATCCGCAAGGACCCGAGGGCCGCGGCGAGCAGCTCGGGCGGGGCCTCCAGGTCGACCAGACCGATCGCACCGTGCACCCGGCGCCAGCCGAGCGGGGCGAGGTCGCCGTTCGCACCGCCCGGGATGACCGCGATGCCGAGCGCCGAGTCGAGCGAGACGGGGCCGCCCTGGAAGACGACACCGGGCTCGCCGGCGAGGTCGGCCCAGCCCTCCAGGATGTCACCCACGTCCACCGGGGTGGGGCGGTTGAGGACGACGCCGAGGGAACCCTCCTCGTCGTGGTCGAGAAGGAGCACCACCGCGCGGTCGAAGTTCGGGTCCGCCAGGGCGGGAGTGGCCACGAGCAGCCGCCCTGTGAGCGAGGACACCTCGGTCATGCCAGACATGATCCCGCATCTTCCCCTTCGGTGGGGAGCCAATCGGCGTGCCGGAGTGAACGCAGCTCAGGGAGCAAGGAGGCACCCCGGGCGCACACCCGGCCGGTGACCCCATGTGCCCGAAAGGGAACGGTTCGTGTTGTGACACAGCTATGACGTGTCCGGGTGGTACTCGGGCTTACGGACGGGGGGTAATCGGCGATTACCCTGTCTTCCCGGCCCCTGCGCACAGTGATCGGCCGGCCCCTGCCCAACTCATCGGAACGCGAGATACATGACCGTCAACGACGATGTCCTGCTTGTCCATGGCGGAACCCCGCTGGAGGGCGAGATCCGTGTCCGCGGTGCGAAGAACCTCGTACCGAAGGCCATGGTCGCCGCCCTGCTGGGCAGCGCGCCGAGCCGACTGCGCAATGTTCCCGACATCCGTGACGTGCGGGTCGTCCGCGGCCTGCTCCAGCTGCACGGGGTGACGGTCCGTCCGGGCGACGAGCCCGGCGAGCTGGTGCTCGACCCGACGCACGTCGAGAGCGCCAACGTGGCTGACATCGATGCCCACGCGGGGTCGAGCCGTATCCCGATCCTGTTCTGCGGCCCTCTCCTGCACCGTCTCGGCCACGCGTTCATCCCGGGCCTCGGCGGCTGCGACATCGGCGGCCGGCCCATCGACTTCCACTTCGACGTGCTGCGGCAGTTCGGCGCGACCATCGAGAAGCGCGCGGACGGTCAGTACCTGGAGGCCCCGCAGCGGCTGCGCGGCACCAAGATCCGGCTGCCGTACCCGTCCGTCGGCGCGACCGAGCAGGTGCTGCTGACGGCCGTACTCGCCGAGGGCGTGACGGAGTTGTCCAACGCGGCCGTCGAGCCGGAGATCGAGGACCTCATCTGCGTGCTGCAGAAGATGGGCGCGATCATCGCGATGGACACCGACCGCACGATCCGCATCACCGGTGTGGACAAGCTCGGCGGCTACACCCACCGCGCACTGTCGGACCGCCTGGAGGCCGCCTCATGGGCGTCCGCGGCCCTCGCGACCAGCGGCAACATCTACGTCCGCGGCGCCCAGCAGCGCTCGATGATGACGTTCCTGAACACCTACCGGAAGGTGGGCGGTGCCTTCGAGATCGACGACGAGGGCATCCGTTTCTGGCACCCCGGCGGCCAGTTGAAGTCCATCGCGCTGGAGACGGACGTGCACCCCGGCTTCCAGACCGACTGGCAGCAGCCGCTGGTCGTGGCGCTCACGCAGGCCACGGGCCTGTCCATCATCCACGAGACGGTCTACGAGTCCCGCCTCGGCTTCACCTCGGCCCTCAACCAGATGGGCGCCCACATCCAGCTCTACCGCGAGTGCCTGGGCGGCTCCGACTGCCGCTTCGGCCAGCGCAACTTCCTGCATTCCGCGGTCGTCTCCGGCCCCACCAAGCTGCAGGGTGCCGACCTGGTCATCCCCGACCTGCGCGGCGGCTTCTCCTACCTGATCGCGGCCCTGGCCGCCGAGGGCACGTCCCGCGTCCACGGCATCGACCTCATCAACCGCGGCTACGAGAACTTCATGGAGAAGCTCGTGGAACTGGGCGCGAAGGTGGAGTTGCCGGGCAAGGCACTGGGCTGAGTCCGGCCGGCTCCAGCCGGGCCGGCGTTCGAGGCCGTTTGTGACAGCAACCACGATGGGGCGGCTCCCGGAAATCCGGGAGCCGCCCCATCGGCGCTTGAACGGCGCTCAGAGCGGAGCGCTTACTTGCCCTTGGCCGCTTCCTTGAGCTTGGAGCCCGCGGTGACCTTCACGCTGTAGCCGGCGGGGATGTTGATGGGCTCGCCGGTCTGCGGGTTGCGCGCGGTGCGAGCGGCACGGTGGGTGCGCTCGAAGGTCAGGAAGCCCGGGATGGTGACCTTCTCGTCGCCCTTGGCGACGATCTCGCCGACGGTCTCGGCGAACGCGGCCAGCACGGCGTCGGCGTCCTTGCGGGTCACCTCGGCGCGGTCGGCCAGCGCGGCCACCAGCTCACTGCGGTTCATGTTGTTACTCCCGTGTATTTCTTGCCGTTGGGGTGTGCCACGCGGCGGATCCGCCCGAGGCACTGCGATGCCGATGCGCTCGCGCCCAGGGACGCATCCTGCCCCTACCTGCGGCGGTAAAGCCAATCCGGCACCCGTAGGAGTCGTGAGAACACCCTGGGGAGTCACACGAAAGGCGCCCGCTCGGCGTCACCCTAGAGCGCGCCCGGCATCAGCTGGTTCCACGACGCGCCGGTGCGGGGGGCCGCCGTGGTGATCCTCACAGCCCTTGCACAGTACGGTACGCCGTCACCTGGCCGACGCCCGGCCGCCCCCTTCCCTTCACCAGGTGACTAGGCCGTCGCCCCGGCCGCCTTCGCGGCCTCGCGGACGGCTCCGGCGACCGCGCCCGCGACCTTGTCGTTGAAGACGCTGGGGATGATGTAGTTCGGGTTCAGCTCGTCCTCGGTCACCACGTCCGCCAGGGCCTTGGCGGCGGCGAGCATCATCTCGGTGTTGACGGTGCGGGACTGGGCGTCCAGCAGGCCGCGGAAGACACCCGGGAAGACCAGCACGTTGTTGATCTGGTTCGGGAAGTCGGAGCGCCCGGTGGCCACAACGGCCGCCGTCTGACGGGCGATTGCGGGGTCCACCTCGGGGTCGGGGTTCGCGAGCGCGAACACGATCGCGCCGTCTGCCATGGCGGCCACGTCGTCGCCGTCCAGCACATTGGGAGCCGAGACGCCGATGAACACGTCGGCGCCGCGCACGGCTTCCTTCAGGGTGCCGGTGAGGCCCTCGGGGTTGGTGTTGTCGGCGATCCAGCGCAGCGGCGAGTCGGCGGGGGCGTTCACCAGGTCCTCGCGGCCGGCGTGCACGACGCCGTGGATGTCGGCGACGACGGCGTTCTTCACGCCCGCCGCGATGAGCAGCTTGAGGATGGCCGTACCGGCCGCGCCGGCGCCGGACATGACGACCCGGATGTTCTCGATCGCCTTGTCCGTGACGCGCAGGGCGTTGGTCAGGGCGGCGAGGACGACGATGGCGGTGCCGTGCTGGTCGTCGTGGAAGACGGGGATGTCCAGGGCCTCGCGCAGCCGGGCCTCGATCTCGAAGCAGCGGGGCGCGGAGATGTCCTCCAGGTTGATGCCGGCGAACCCGGGGGCGATCGCCTTGACGATCTCCACGATCGCGTCGCTGTCCTGGGTGTCCAGGCAGATCGGCCAGGCGTCGATCCCGGCGAAGCGCTTGAACAGGGCCGCCTTGCCTTCCATGACGGGCAGGGCCGCCTTGGGGCCGATGTTGCCCAGGCCGAGCACGGCGGAACCGTCCGTCACGACCGCAACGGAGTTGCGCTTGATGGTCAGGCGGCGGGCGTCCTCGGGGTTCTCGGCGATCGCCATGCAGACGCGGGCCACACCCGGCGTGTAGACCATGGACAGGTCGTCACGGTTGCGGATGGGGTGTTTCGACGCCATCTCGATCTTGCCGCCGAGGTGCATCAGGAACGTACGGTCGGAGACCTTGCCCAGCGTGACACCCTCGATGCCGCGGAGCTTCCCGACGATCTCCTCGGCATGCGCGGTCGAGGTGGCCGCGATGGTGACGTCGATACGGAGCTTCTCGTGCCCGGACGCGGTGACGTCGAGGCCGGTCACCGAGCCTCCGGAGGACTCCACGGCGGTGGTGAGCTGCGAGACGGCGGTTCCGCTCGCGGGCACCTCCAGCCGGATGGT
The DNA here is from genome assembly GCF_040634095.1 of Streptomyces sp. NPDC007205. NCBI lineage: Bacteria > Bacillati > Actinomycetota > Actinomycetes > Kitasatosporales > Streptomycetaceae > Streptomyces > Streptomyces sp. NPDC007205. The sequence continues at coordinate 80,427 of NZ_JBEYEW010000024.1, read as the reverse complement.
CATCGAGTAGGAGACGCTGGGCGCCGTTGCCATGGCCGACTTCCTCTGCTTTCACCGTGTCGCGAGTTGTGCCGTCCGATCGTCGCACCTACCCGTGAGTACGTGATAGTCGCCCGGCATTGCGGACGTTTTGTTCACAGCGGGCGCACGGCCAGGCGCGCAGTTTCGGAAAATCACTTCCACCATACGAGAGATGATCAGGTGGGGGAAGGGTCATGCGGGGGCAAAGAAAGAGGTCCACGTCACATTCGTGACGTGGACCTCCCACGCTTACGACACCGACCCGCCATGCTCGCCTCGCGGCAAGTGGTCCCTCGCAGGGACAAAGGTTGGGCCCGGGGGCTTGGATCGAGCCGGTGCCGTACCCAGGCTAACAAACGGATGCCGGGGACCATTCCCCTTGCGGGGAGTTCACAGAAATCTCAGTCTCTCAGCAGATCCGGCACCCCGGCCGCGTCCGGTTCGTCCCGCTCCCCCGAGACCACCGTCAGCTGCTGGGTGGCCCGGGTCAGCGCCACGTACAGCACGCGCAGGCCGGCCGGGGACTCGTCGGCGATCTCCGCCGGCGAGACGACCACGGTCGCGTCGTACTCCAGGCCCTTGGCCTCCAGGCTGCCGAGCGCCACCACCCGGTCGCCGAGCCCGGCCAGCCAGCGCCGGGCCTCCTCGCGCCGGTTCATCGCGACGACCACACCGACCGTGCCGTCCACCAGCTCCAGCAGCCGCTCGGCCTCGGCGCGCACGGTGCCGCCCAGCGACTCCCCCACGACCGTGAAGCGCGGCTGGACCCCGGTGGACCGCACCGCCCTGGGCGCCTGTGAGCCGGGCATGGCGAGCGCGAGCACCTTGGCGGCCAGCTCGGCGATCTCGGCCGGGTTGCGGTAGTTCACGGTGAGCTGGAAGCGGCGCCGCGGGCGGGAGCCGAGGGCCTCGTCGCGGGCCTCGGCCGCCTCGTCCGGGTCGGACCAGGAGGACTGGGCCGGGTCGCCGACGACCGTCCAGGTGGCGTGCCGGCCGCGGCGGCCGACCATGCGCCACTGCATCGGCGTGAGGTCCTGCGCCTCGTCCACGATGACGTGCGCGTACTCGGTGCGCTCCTGCGCGAGCCGCTCGGCCCGCTCCCGCTGGGTCTCCTCGCGCACCGGCATCAGCTCCTCCAGGCCGGTGAGCTGGTCCAGCGGGTCCAGCTCGCGCCGCTTCCTGGGGCGGGCCGGGGCACCGAGGATCGCCTGGAGCTCGTCCAGCAGGGCGATGTCGTGCACGGAGAGGCCGTCCCGCTGGAGCGACCGGGCCACCTTGCGGATCTCGCCGGGGTTGAGGATGCGGCGGGCCCAGCGGCCGAGCCGCTTCTCGTCGGCCATGGCGGCGAGCACCGCCTTCGGCGTCAGCTCCGGCCACCAGGCGTTCAGGAAGGCGATGAAGGAGTCCTCGCTCGTGACGTCCTCGTCGAAGGAGGAGCGCAGCTCGGCGGCCAGCTCCGGGTCGCTGTGCCGGGCGGCGGCCCCGGACCTGGCCCACAGGGCGTCCAGGAGCAGCTTGCGGGCGCGCGGGCGGAGCAGGTTGACGGGCGCGGTGCCGCCGAGCACGGTACGGCGGACACGTTCCAGTTCCTGCGCCTCCAGCTCCAGACGGCGCCCGAAGGCGACGACACGGAGCCGCGTCGGTGACCCGGTGCCCGTCCGCGGCTCGGTGTCCTCCTCGTCCTGCGGCGGAGCGATGGACCCGAGCTCCAGCGCGCCCCGGGCGGCCTTCCGCAGCACCTTCAGCATGCGGTACGAGCCCTTGGCGCGGGCCACGGACGGGGAGTCGTACAAGGTGGCCTCGGCGCCGACGGCGTCCACGGCGAGTGAGCCGATCGCGCGGATCGCGACCTGGCCCTCCTCGCCGAGCGAGGGCAGCACGCCCTCGGTGTAGGCCACGAGCAGCGGGGTCGGCGAGACGATCAGGATGCCGCCCGCGTAGCGTCTGCGGTCCTGGTAGAGCAGATAGGCGGCGCGGTGCAGGGCGACGGCGGTCTTGCCGGTGCCCGGACCGCCCTCGACGTAGGTGATGGAGGCGGCGGGGGCGCGGATCACCAGGTCCTGCTCGGCCTGGATGGAGGAGACGATGTCCCGCATGGTGTGGCTGCGGGCCTGGCCGAGGGCGGCCATGAGGGCACCGTCGCCGATGACGGGCAGTTCGCGGCCGTCGAGGTAGGCGGTCAGCTCGGGGCGCATCAGGTCGTCCTCGACACCGAGGACGCGGCGCCCCTTGGAGCGGATGACCCGGCGCCGTACGACCCGGCCCGGCTCCACCGGCGTGGCCCGGTAGAAGGGCGCGGCGGCGGGCGCCCGCCAGTCGATGACCAGCGGCGCGTAGTCCTGGTCGAGGACGCCGATGCGCCCGATGTGCAGGGTCTCGGCGATGTCGGCGGTGTTGTCGTCCCGCACGGCGCCCTCGGCGGGTTCGACGGCGGTGTACGCCCCGTCGGGCCCCTTCTTCCCGTCTTTCCCGAGCAGCAGGTCGACCCGCCCGAAGAGGAAGTCCTCGAACTCGTTGTTGAGCCGGTTCAGGTGGACGCCGGCCCGGAAGACCTGCGCGTCCCGCTCGGCCAGCGCACCCGGGGTGCCGACCTGGCCGCGCTTGGCCGCGTCGTTCATCAGGAACTCGGCCTCGTGGATCTTCTCTTCCAGCCGCCGGTACACCCGGTCCAGGTGTTCCTGTTCGACGCTGATCTCCCGGTCACGGACGGAATCGTGTGCGTCCTGTACCGAGCCGACCGCGGACTGCTGAACCTGAGCGGCCACCGGGCCCCCTTCTGACGTGCTGGGCAGCCGTCAACCGTACGCGAAGGGGGCCGGTCGAAGCTACGCGTCCACTTGCACCAGCTTCTTGCCCTGGAAGGTCACGACCTCGAAGTGGTCGATCTCGTTCGGCTTGAAGGCCGCCGCGCCGCCGATGTAGAGCGGTTTCCTGGACTCCGGTGTCTTCCCGTCCGGGATGCCGTAGCCCCAGTTCGGCACGGACCACGACGACATGGTCACGCGCTGTCCGTTCTTCGCGACGAGCACCAGGGAGCACTTGAGCGGCCCCTTGGCGTTCTTCAGTTCCAGCACCGCCTGGGTGCCCCAGTCCTTCTGCTCCATGCCGACGGTCGCGCTGATCCGGGACGACGGGTCGGTGGCCGACTTCTTGTCGGGCATGGCTTCGAAGGTGGTCTGCGCCGAGGACGCGGTGACCTGGCCGCTGCCGGACGAACCGCTGTTCACCGCGACCGCCGCCAGCGGGCCGGCGATGATCAGGGCGGCCGCGGCCGCGATCATGTAGAAGCTGCGCCGGCGCTTCTGGGCGCGCTTCTCGGCGACCTCGTCGACCAGCTTCTCCGCCAGCCGCGGACTGGGCTTGGCGGACAGCGAGTCGCCGATCGCGGGGGTACTGCCGGAGCCCGGCAGGTCCGCGAGCGCGGCCAGCATCGGCTCCATCCCGGCCAGCTCGTCCAGCTGCTGGGCGCACCATTCACAGCCCGCGAGGTGCGCTTCAAAAGCGGTCGCCTCGGCGTCGTCGAGAATCCCGAGGGCGTAGGCGCCGACGGTCTCGTGCTCGTTCGGCACCGAAGATCCCGATGGGGGGCTCATGGGCCCAGACATACCCGGACCACCCGCCCCGAATCCCTGCATCCCCCCGTATCCGCTGCTCATCACGCCGTCACCCCCCGCTCCTCAAGTGCCAGCTTCATCGATCGCAGGGCGTAGAACACCCGAGACCGCACCGTGCCGCTGGGAATGCCCAGCGTCTCGGCCGCCTCATTGACCGTACGCCCCTTGAAGTACGTCTCGACGAGTACCTCCCGGTGGGCCGGGGTCAGGTCGTCGAGCGCATCCGACAGCGTCATCAGCCACAGCGCCTTGTCGATCTCGTCCTCCGCGGGGATGACCTCCAGCGGCGACGGATCGACCTCCTGCGGCCGGGCCTGCCGGCTGCGGTGGCCGTCGATGACGATGCGACGCGCGACCGTCACCAGCCAGGGGCGTACCGAACCGGTCGCCCGATTGAGCTGACCGGCGTTCTTCCAGGCACGGATGAGCGTTTCCTGTACGACGTCCTCGGCGCGCTGCCGGTCACCGGCGACGAGGCGCAGGACATACGCGAGCAGGGGTCCGGCGTGCTCTCGATACAGGGCACGCATCAACTCCTCGTCAGGTTCCGAGGGCTGTGAGGACATGCGATGTCGGGCCCTCGATCCACGTTCATTGGCCACGGCCGCATCCTTGCGCACGCCCACCTCCGGTGTCCGGGGGTTCCCCCAGTCGGTCGCTCGCCCACCCGTACGGAAGGGAGCGGCGCGGTGTTCAAACGGAGGTGACAGAATTCTTCGAAGTGACGTGACGAGCGGGACATGCACGCACATTCCCACCGCGTGATCTTTACATTTCCGACACATCGCCGGGGGTCGGTGAAAGGTCCCCGTGTATCCAGCACCTAGCCCCGGTGTTACGGAAATCACGCTCGCGCGAGCGCGGCCCGCCGTCGGTGCCGGGCCACCCGCTCCCGGTTCCCGCAGACCTCACTGGAGCACCAGCGGCGGCGCCGCCCCCGCGAGGTGTCCAGGTAGACGAGCGGACAGCTGTCCCCCTCGCACTCCCGCACGGCCGCCCGCGCGACGGGATCGGTGAGCAGTTCCACGGCGTCCCGCGCGACGAGCGCGAGCAGTCCCGCGCAGGTCGGCGGATCGGCCAACTCCCGGACAAGTCCGCCTTCTTCACCGCATACGGCACGCAGGGCCGGAGGCGCGGCACGGGCGGCCTCGTTGACGCGCCCGAGCGCCCGGGCGTACGAGGACGTGTCCGGCACGCGGGAGTTGCCGCAGTTGCGCACCAGCAGCCCGAGGTGCGCCCGCAGTTCGCGGAACCCCACGAGCCAGGAGGCGTCGGCGTGGCCGAGCTCCGTACCCTCCGGCACCAGCCCGGCCCCGCCGATCCACGCGCACAACGCCTCCGCGCTGTCCAGCCGTTCGGCCGGGTGCGTGGTCGCGAGGAGATCGAGACAGATCCGTCCGGCGTCGAACCGCAGTTCGTACGGGGACGTGGCCGTACCCAGTGCCATGCGCCTGTCACCGCCTAGGCAGGAAGCGTGGGGTCTCCCCCTCACAGTGCCCGCCCTGGGCTCCGGCCGGAACCCCCGGCGCTCGGGTCGGGAGGACCGGTGCCGGCGTGAGTACATTCGGGTGATGCCCGAGCTGCAGCGGCTGCACGCCGACCACGCCCCGGCGGTCCTGGCCTTCGAGCTGGCGAACCGCGTCTACTTCGCGGCCTCGGTCTCCGACCGTGGCGACGCGTACTTCGAGCAGTTCACCGACCGGTACGACGCCCTGCTGGCCGAACAGGAGGCCGGCGTCTGCGCCTTCTACGTGCTCGTCGCCGGGGACGGCTCCGTGCTCGGCAGGTTCAACCTGGTCGACATCACCGACGGCACCGCGGAACTCGGCTACCGGGTCGCCGAGCATGCCGCCGGCCACGGCGTGGCGACGGCGACCGTCCGGAAGCTGTGCCGGCTGGCGGCGGAGCGCCATGGACTGCACACGGTCAGGGCGGCCACGGCCCTGGAGAACACCGCGTCCCGGAGGGTGCTGACGAAAGCGGGGTTCACCCCGGCCGGCCCGGCCGACCCGTCCGACGTCGGGGGCAGGCCGGGGACTTGGTACCAGCTCAGCGTGTCGCTTCCGCCGCGTACAGGAGCAAGCCGACTCGAGGGGAACTGACGAGGTACGCCGCCGCTACGCGTCCGCGTACTTCGCGTCCGTCGCCGGGTCCAGCGCCAGCCGGTACCCCCGCTTCACCACCGTCTGGATCAGTTTCGGGGCGCCGAGGGCCGTGCGGAGGCGGGCCATCGCCGTCTCCACGGCGTGCTCGTCGCGGCCCGCGCCCGGCAGTGCGCGCAGGAGGTCCGCCCGGGGGACGACCCAGCCCGGGCGACGGGACAGGGCCCGCAACAGCGACATGCCTGCCGGGGGGACCGGTTTGAGCGCGCCGTCGACCAGGACCGCGTGCCCGCGGATCTCCACCCGGTGGCCGGCGACCGGCAGGGCGCGGGCACGGCCCGGGAGTTCCTGGCAGAGGAGCTGGACGAGGGGGCCCAGGCGGAAGCGTTCCGGCTGGATCGTGTCCACGCCGTGCGTCTGGAGGGGGAGGGCGGTCACCGGGCCCACACAGGCCGGCACGACGTCGTGGGCGAGCGCCGACAGCAGGTCCGGCAGGAGGCCTCGGACCTCCGCCCGTTCCAGCAGGGACGCCGCCGCGGGGGCGCTCGTGAAGGTCAGTGCGTCCAGGGACCGGGAGACGGCCGCGTCCAGGAGACGGTCCAGCGGCGTGATGTCCTCCGGCGGCATCCAGCGGTACACCGGGACCGGGACCACCTCCGCTCCCCCGGCCCGCAGGGACTCGACGAAGCCCGGGAGCGGCTCCCCGTGCAGCTGTACGGCTATACGGCGGCCGTCGACACCCTCCGCCAGGAGGCGGTCCAGGACCTCGGCCAGGGATTCCGAGCAGGGGGACCACTCCTCCGTCAGGCCGGCCGCCCGGATCGCTCCCTTGACCTTGGGGCCCCGGGCCAGCAGCTCCACGCCGCGCAGCCGCCCGAGCAACTGCTCACCGAGGCCCCAGCCGTCGGCGGCCTCGATCCAGCCCCGGAAACCGATCGCCGTGGTGGCCACGACCACGTCCGGCACCTGATCGATGATCTCCTTCGTGGCGGCGAGGAGTTCACCGTCGTCGGCGAGCTGCACGATGCGCAGGGCGGGGGCGTGCAGGACGGCGGCACCGCGCCGCTGGAGCAGGGCCCCCAGCTCGTCGGCCCGGCGCGCGGCGGTGACGCCCACCGTGAATCCCGCGAGCGGACCGTGCTCAGGAGCTCCGGATTGCTGCTCTTCGTCGTACATGGGCTCTCCTAGCTGGCCGGCGCACCGAACGAGCCTGTCAACGGCGCGTGACAGGCTCGGTTCGGCTTGATGTCGCCGGTGTTACTTCACACTTCCGCGTAGCTGAGCTGCGGCTTTGTGTCCGCCGCCGTCTCCGTCACAGACTGCCCGGCCGAGCGGCGAAGGTATACGGCCCACGTCACCGCGAAGCAGACGCCGTAGAAGGCGAGGAAGGCGACGAACGCGCCGGTGCCGGAACCGTAGGACAGGAAGGACTGCCGGAAGGCGAGGTTGATGCCGACTCCGCCGAGCGCGCCGACCGCGCCGATGAGGCCCATCGCGGCGCCGGACAGGCGGCGGCCGTGGGCCGCGGCGGCCTCCCCCTCCAGGCCCTTCGCCAGGGCCTTCGCCTGGAAGATGCCCGGGATCATCTTGTACGTCGAGCCGTTGCCGAGGCCGCTCAGCACGAACAGGACGACGAAGACGGACACGAACAGCGGCAGTGACTTCCGGGTGCTCGCGACGATCAGGACGGCGGTCGCGGTGGCCATGCCGACGTAGTTCCACAGGGTGATGCGGGCGCCGCCGTAGCGGTCGGCGAGCCGGCCGCCGAGGGGGCGGATCAGGGAGCCGAGCAGTGGGCCGATGAAGGTGAGGTAGGCCGCCTGGAGCGGGGTGCGGCCGAACTGGATCGTCAGGACCTGCCCGAAGGCGAAGCTGTAGCCGATGAAGGAGCCGAAGGTGCCGATGTAGAGGAAGGCCATGATCCAGGTGTGCGCGTCCTTCGCGGCGTCCTTGGCCGCGCCGGTGTCGTTCCTGACCGTCGCCAGGTTGTCCATGAAGGAGGCGGCGCATACGGCGGCCACGACGATCAGCGGGATGTAGATGCCCAGCAGCACGCGCGGGCCGCCGCTCGCGCCGATGACGGCGAGGGTGACGAGCTGGATGACCGGCACGCCGATGTTGCCGCCGCCCGCGTTGAGGCCGAGCGCCCAGCCCTTCTTCCTCAGCGGGAAGAAGGCGTTGATGTTGGTCATGGAGGAGGCGAAGTTGCCGCCTCCTATGCCGGCCAGCAGGCCGACCAGGAGGAACGTGCTGAAGGACGTGCCCGGCTTCATGACCGCGAACGCGGCGACCGTCGGGATGAGCAGCAGGCTCGCCGAGATGACGGTCCAGTTGCGGCCGCCGAAGACGGCCACGGCGAAGGTGTAGGGGACGCGGACGACGGCACCGACGAGCGTGACCATCGAGGTCAGCAGGAACTTGTCGGCGGGGGTCAGGCCGTACTCGGGGCCCATGAAGAGCACGAGGACCGACCACAGGGTCCAGACCGAGAAGCCGATGTGCTCCGAGAGGACGGAGAACCAGAGGTTCCGGTTGGCGATCCGTTCCCCGGTCGCCTCCCAGAACCCCTCGTCCTCCGGATCCCAGCGCTCGATCCAGCGGCCACTGCGACGGGTTGGGGCTGAGGGGGCTGGTGTTGGGGCTGGGGCTGTCATCGCGCCTCCACGGGGGGCTCCGGCTGCTCGGTCTGCCGTCGACCTGCCATCGACCGACTCAGCCCGAAGGTAGGGAGGGCGCGTTTCCTGCCTGTGGCTGTGAGTGACCGCGAGGGAACTTTGCTCTCACTCACCGCCCCTGTGCCCCGTGAGGTCATCCCGCCGTGCCCATGGCATCCGCATCGGCGGCCGGTATCCATCCCCCGGCGGGCCGCCGCAGCCACCCCTGCGCCCGTGCCAGCTCGGCCGCCGCCCGGCGCAGCGCGTCCAGTCCGGGATGGACCAGCCCCTTCCGCCACACCAGGGAGACCGGCGACAGCGGGACGGGATCGACGAGGGGCCGGCGCACCGTGCGGGGCATCACCGGAAAGTCCACGACCGCCAGCACGGGGTGGCGGGTCTTGGCCATGATCCGCTCGAACTCCTCGTCCCCGAAAGCCGGCGGAAGGGGTGGGGCGAGCCGGATGCCGCGCCCCTCGAAGAGCCGGCCCGCCAGGTCGGTCCACTCCCGGGTGCGGGGGTTCCCGGCGCCGGCGTACACCGTCTCGCCGGCCAGCGCGGACAGGGGCACTTCGGCAAGCGCGGCCAGCGGATGGTCCTCGGGCAGCACGACGGCCATCGGCTCGCAGCGCACCGGCTGCTGCTCCAGCGCGGACCGCAGCGCCGGGTCCAGGCCGGCGAAACGGCCGAAGGAGACATCCAGCCGGCCGGCCAGCAGCTCGCCGGCAGCTCCGGTCAGACCGCTCTCGTAGCGGGCCATCAGCTCGCAGTCGGGGGCGAGTTCACGGGCCCGGTGCAGCACCCGGCGGCCGGTGGCCAGGCCCGGCGAGTTGAGGTCCACCAGCAGCGGGCGGGACTGGCCGGGGGCGAAGGCGGCGAGCAGGTCGTCCTGGGCGGCGAGGACCCGCCGGGCGTGCGGCAGCAGCCGCGCGCCGTCCGCGGTCAGCGTCACCTGCCGGGTCGTCCGCACGAACAGCTCCGCCCCCAACTCCCGCTCCAGCCGCCGCACATCCCGGCTGAGTGCCTGCTGGGCGACGTACAGGCGGGCCGCGGCGCGGGTGAAGTGCAACTCCTCCGCGACGACGACGAAGGCACGCAGAAGCCGGGGGTCCACGGCGTGAACTTACAACACAGGTGAGTGAATCGGGACGGAGAAGGTGTTGGACCTCTTGATCCACTCAGGGCCAGAGTGGCTCACATGCCCTCGGTCATATCCACCACCCACGGCTACCGCCGCCTCTTCCGCCTCCCCGGCACCCGCGCCTTCACCATCGGCAACCTCCTCGCCCGGCTGCCCATGGGCATGTTCAGCGTGAGCGCCGTCGTGATGATCGCCGGGTCGCGGGGCTCGTACGCCCTCGCCGGTGCCGTCACCGCCACCGGTCTCGCGGCGACCGCGCTGGCCGGGCCCTGGGTCGCCCGGCTCGTCGACCGGCACGGGCAGGCCCGCATCGCCGTACCGGCCACGCTCGCGTCCGTGCTCGGCAGCCTCGCGCTGCTGCTGTGCGTTCGCTACGGCGCCCCGGACTGGACCCTCTTCGCCGCCTACGCCCTCACCGCGACCACGCCGAACATCGGCGGCCTCTCCCGCGCCCGCTGGGCCCACCTGCTGCGCGACGAGCCCGGCGCGCTGCACACCGCCAACTCCTTCGAACAGGCCGCCGACGAGCTGTGCTTCATGCTCGGCCCGGTGCTGGCCTCCTTCGTCACCGGCACGTTCTTCCCGGAGGCGGGCACGCTCACGGGCGCGGTGCTGCTGCTCTCCGGCATGGTCCTGTTCACCGCGCAGCGGGCCACCGAGCCGCCGCCGCAGGCCCGTACGCAGGCACCCTCACCGCTGCGCAGCCCGGGCGTTCCTGCCCTGCTGGCCTGCTTCCTCGCGACCGGCGCGATGTTCGGCTCGATGGAGGTCGTCACGATCGCTTACGCCGACGCGCAGGGACACCGGTCGGCGGCCGGCGTGGTCCTCGCCCTGCAGGCGGCGGGCTCGTGCGCGGCGGGTCTGGCGTACGGCGCGCTGAAGCCGGCGCGGGTGCGCTTCTCCTGGTGCCTGGGGGCCATGGCTGTGCTGATGACGCTTCCCTGGGCGGCCGCGACCGCCGGGTCCCTTGCGGTGCTGGCGGGGGCGCTGCTGGTGGCGGGGATGGCGACGGCGCCGACCATGGTCACGGCGATGACGCTGGTGCAGAAGCGGACACCGTCCGACCGCCTGAACGAGGGCATGAGCCTGGTGGTGACCGCCCTGCTCACGGGGATCGCATGCGGCTCGGCGACGGGCGGCTGGGCGGCGGAGCACTGCACGCCGGCTTCCGCGTACGCCGTACCGGCAGTGGCCGCCTCTCTCGCCCTGGGCCTGGCTTCGCTCACCCGCGCCGGCGGGGTGCCGCGCGATGCAGCCGACGGCACCGCAGTTCCCTAAGCGAAGGCCCCGCCGCTCGAAAGCGACGGGGCCTTGCCCACATGGGGTACCCCCGGAGGGGTGTCGTGGAGATGGCGGGAATCGAACCCGCGTCCAACGGTGCGGAATCAGGGCTTCTCCGTGTGCAGTCCGCTTCGCTTTTCTCGGCCCCGGAGATCACGCGGACAAGTCTCCGACGGGCTCAGTCACTGTTTGATTTCCCTCTTCACCCCGTGACCGGGATCAAGGTTTAGTTCCCTAGCTGATGCCAGGATCCGGGTCGGGAACAGCCCCGGGCTGACACTTCGCAAGTCGCTACTTAGGCAGCGAGGGCGAAGGAATCGCGCTTGGTGTTGGCGATTATTTTTTGCGACATATGGTTTACGAGATCATTGCCGCTTCCTCGACACGCTTCCCCTGCTTCGACAGCCGCTGTCGAAACCGATCATCCCCATGTTGATTTTTCAATCCCCTGCATTGAGGGGCCACGCACCCTCTGTCGAGTGCACCGCCATCGTACGTGACCAACGCACGACGATGCCAGCCTATTCCCCGGCGGTCGGCCGCTAGAGGCCGCGCTGCCTGCGCTTCGCCGCCGCGATGGCCCGGTCCGACTCCCGCCGGTCCTGCTTCTCCCGCAGCGTCTGCCGCTTGTCGTACTCCTTCTTGCCCCGTGCGAGGGCGATCTCGGCCTTCGCCCGGCCGTCCTTGAAGTAGATGGCGAGGGGCACGATCGTGTGACCCGTCTCCTGGGACTTCGACTCCAGCTTGTCGATCTCCTCGCGGTGCAGGAGCAGCTTGCGCTTGCGCCGCGCGGAGTGGTTGGTCCAGCTGCCCTGGTGGTACTCGGGGATGTGGGCGTTGTGCAGCCACGCCTCACCGCGGTCGATCTGGACGAAGCCGTCGGTCAGCGAGGTCCGCCCCTCGCGCAGCGACTTGACCTCGGTGCCCATGAGCACGAGCCCGGCCTCGTAGGTGTCGATGATCGCGTAGTCGTGCCGGGCCTTCTTGTTCTGGGCGACGATCTTGCGCTTGCCGCCCTTCTCGCCGTCCCTGGCCTTGGCGGCCCCGCCGCCCTGCTTGGGCTGGGACTCCTTCGGTACGTACATTCCCTTGCTCATAGTGCCGACCATTTTCGCACTACGGAGGGGCCGTGCGTACAGCCGATTAACACGAGGCTACGACGGGTTGCCCAGGCCCGTGAGCACGGTCTCCGCCCGCGGCAGGGACTGTGCCGGCGCCGCCTCCAGGTCCGGGGTGATGCCCTGGCCGTCGACGGTGTGACCGGAGGGGGTGCGGTAGTGGCCGACGGTCAGCTCGGCCACCGAGCCGTCGGGCAGTTTCGTCGGCATCTGGATGGAGCCCTTGCCGAAGGTGCGCGAGCCGATCACCACCGCGCGGCCCCGGTCCTGCAGGGCCCCGGTGAGCAGCTCGGCCGCGCTCATCGTGCCGCCGTCGACCAGGGTGACCAGCGGCCGGGCGGTGTCGCCGCCGGGCTCGGCGTGCAGCGAGCGCGGGGCGCCGTCGACGTCGTAGGTGGCGACCAGGCCGCCGTCGAGGAAGGCGGAGGAGGTCTCCACCGCCTCGGTGACCAGGCCGCCGGAGTTGCCGCGCAGGTCGAGGACGATCCCGCCGTCGGCCGGGACCTGCCGTACCGCGGCGTGGACGGCGTCCCCGGTGCCCTTGGTGAACGCGGCGATCTTGATGACGGTGACCCCGCCGGGCAGTCTGCTCACCGTCACGGAGTGGGTGGACAGGCTGGCCCGGCGCAGTTTCTCGGTCCACGCGCGCGTGCCGCGTTCGAGGCCCAGGGTGACGGTCGTACCGGCGGCCGCGTCGTCGGCGTCGCCGCGCAGTAACGAGACCACCTCGGTGACCGGCCGTCCGTCGACCCTGCGGCCGTCGACGCTGCGCAGCCGGTCGCCCGTGCGGACCCCCGCCTCGGCGGCGGGCGAGCCGGGCTGCACCTTGGTCACCTCGATCCGGCCGTCCCGGTCGCTGCGCGCCCACAGTCCGACGCCGGTGTACCGGCCGTCGAGGGCGTCCTGGAACTCCTGGTACTCGCCTTCGGAGTAGACGGCGCCCCAGCGGTCCCCGCTGCGGCTGACGGCCCGCTCGGCGGCCTCCATCGGGGACTTGCCGTCGGCCATCGCCTCGGCGGCGGCCTTCTGCACGTCCTCGTGCCGGGTGGCCGAGGGCACGGGCCCGGAGGCGGCCCTGCGCGCGGGCGTACCGGTCTCCGGGAAGGAGCCGGTGGCGGCACCGGCGACCAGGACGCCGGCGAAGACCAATGTCAGGGCGGCCCCGCGGCGGATGCGACGGGGCGGACTGAACAGGTCTCCGCACAGCTCTCGGCCTGACATGGCGGTGAGTCTAGGACAACGCGAAGGACCGTACGGCCCGATGTCCGTACGGTCCTCTTGGCATGCGTCACACCTTCAGGTACTTGCGCAACGCGAAGAACGCCGCCAGCGACGGCATCACCACGCTCGTGGCGAGGATCAGCGGCAGCTTGGTCAACACCGCGTCCCAGCCGACGAAGTTGATGAGCTGCAGCTTGTGGGACAGGGCCATGCCGTGGTCGATGGTGAAGTACCGGCCGACCACCAGGGCCACACAGGCGAGCCCGCCGCCGATGAGTCCCGCGACCGCGGCCTCGGCGATGAACGGCGCCTGGATGTAGAAGCCCGAGGCGCCGACCAGCCGCATGATCCCGGTCTCACGCCGGCGGCTGAACGCCGAGACACGCACGGTGTTGACGATCAGCAGCAGCGCGACGATCAGCATCAGCGCCATCACACCGAGCGCGCCCCGGTTCATCAGGTTCAGCAGCGTGAAGAGGTTGTCCAGGATGCCCTTCTGGTCCTGCACGGACTGCACACCGGCGCGCCCGTTGAAGGCCGACGCGATGACCTGGTACTTCTGCGGGTCCTTGAGCTTGATCCGGTACGACTCCTGCATCTGGTCCGGCGTGAGCGAACCGGCCAGCGGGGAGTTGCCGAACTGCTCCTTGTAGTGCTTGTACGCCTGGTCCTGCGACTCGTAGGAGACCTTCTCGACGACCGACGACATCTTGTTCAGATCATCGAGGATCTGCTTCTTCTGGTCCGCCGTGACCGCACCCTTGGCGCAGTTGACGTCCGATTCGGCGTCGTGCTTGTTGCACAGGAAGATCGAGACGTTGACCTTGTCGTACCAGTAGCCCTTCATGGTGCTCACCTGGTCGCTCATCAGCAGCGAGCCGCCGAAGAGAGACAGGGACAGGGCGACGGAGACGATGACGGCGAAGGTCATCGTCAGGTTGCGGCGGAGACCGACACCGATCTCCGACAGGACGAACTGGGCGCGCATGGCGTCTGGTCGAGCCTTTCGTCGTGAACTTGCTTAGTGCTGGTAGCCGTAGACGCCGCGGGCCTGGTCGCGGACGAGGCGGCCCTTCTCCAGCTCGATGACGCGCTTGCGCATCTGGTCCACGATGTTCTGATCGTGTGTCGCCATGATGACCGTGGTGCCCGTCCGGTTGATGCGGTCGAGCAGCTTCATGATGCCGACGGAGGTCTGCGGGTCGAGGTTGCCGGTGGGCTCGTCGGCGATCAGCAGCTTGGGCCGGTTGACGAAGGCCCGCGCGATGGCCACGCGCTGCTGCTCACCACCGGACAGCTCGCCCGGCCGCCGGTCCTCCTTGCCGCCGAGGCCGACGAGATCGAGCACCTGCGGCACGGACTTGCGGATCTCGCCGCGGGACTTGCCGATGACCTCCTGGGCGAAGGCCACGTTCTCCGCGACGGTCTTGTTCGGCAGGAGCCGGAAGTCCTGGAACACCGTCCCCAGCTGGCGGCGCATCTGCGGCACCTTCCAGTTGGAGAGGCGCGCGAGGTCCTTGCCCAGGACGTGCACCTGGCCGTGGCTGCACCGCTCCTCGCGGAGCAGGAGCCGCAGGAAGGTGGACTTTCCGGAGCCGGAGGACCCCACGAGGAACACGAACTCGCCCTTCTCCACCTCCAGGGAGACATCCCTGAGTGCGGGGCGGGTCTGCTTGGGGTAGACCTTGGAGACGTTGTCGAATCGGATCACGGATGCACCACGGGTCGCCGGGGGTAGATGAGCGTGACCATACGCGAACCGGGTGTGCAAGTGCAGTCGCAGGACGAGGTTGGGTAAGGCTTGTACGTTTTTGTACCGGGCCCTGTCCTTGCCCGGCTCCCCAAGGCCCCGCGCACGCGCTCCGTGAACCTGGCACAGTGGAGGGGGGAACGTTCTGGTTCCCGTGAGCGTTGTACGAGCGATGGCCGGTGCAAGGAGGGCGAGCGCATGACGTACGACCGGTTGGTGTGCGCGAACTGCGCGGCGCCCGTGAGCGAGGGCCGGTGCCCGGTGTGCCGTGCCAACCGCGAGCGACTGCAGCAAGAGAGCTTTCTGGGCGGGATAAACCCGATGGCGCTGATCGCGCTGCTGGCGGTGCTGATCGCCGCGGTGGCGCTGCTGGCGCACCAGACCGCGTGAGAGAGCGCGTGAGGACGCATGAGAAAAAACGCGTGAGAAAACTCTGAGAAACGCGTCAGGGCCCGGAGCGCCAAGCTCCGGGCCCTTCAGCATGCGCGATGCGTGCGCAGCGTGACCGTGAGGTTACGGTCAGGCCGCAGCGCCGCCGCGGCCGTTCACCAGACGCGGCAGGACGCGGAAGCCGACGCCGCCGGCGATCATCGTCGCGGCGCCGATGACCAGGAACGCGGTCTGGCCGGCACCGGTTTCGGCGAGCTGCTTGCCGCTGCCCTTGCCCTGGGCCTGGGTGTCGGAGCCGGTGTCGGTGAGCTCCGAGGAGCCCTCCTCCTGCGAGGCGTTGTTGTTGCCGCCCTGCGGGGTGTCGTGGTTGCCACCGGTGCTGGAGGAGCCACCGGTACCGTGGCCGCCGCCCGTGCTGCCGGAGCCGCCCGTGCTGCTGGAACCGCCGGTGCTGCTGGAGCCTCCGGACGTGCTGCTGCCGCCGGTGGTGGAGCCGCCGTCCGTGGTGGAGCCGCCGTCCGTGGTGGAGCCGCCGGTGGTGGAGCCGCCGTTCGTGCTGCTGCCGCCGGTGGTGGAGCCGCCGTCCGTGGTGGTGCCGCCGTTGGTGGTGCCGCCGTTGGTCGTGGAGCCACCATCGGTGGTGCCGCCGTCGGTGGTGCCACCGTCGGTCGTGCCACCGTCCGTGGAACCGCCGTCAGTGGTGCCACCGTCCGTGGAACCGCCGTCGGTGGTGCCGCCGATGGTGACGGTGCCGCCGTCGGTGGTGCCGCCGTTGGTCGTGCCACCGTCAGTGGTGCCACCGTCGGTGGTGCCACCGTCCGTGGAACCGCCGTCGGTCGTGCCACCGTCAGTGGTGCCACCGTCGGTCGTGCCACCGTCCGTGGTGCACACGGCGATCGGGCAGCCGCCGTCGGTGGTGCCGCCGTCGGTGCCGCCGTCGTCGCTCCCGGCGTTCGTGTGCGCACCCAGGCTGATGGGGCCCGCCTGGACGTCGAGGTCCAGGGCGGATGCCGCGCCGGCTGCGGTCAGGGACGCACCGGCCGCGATCACGGCGCCCGCGGCTATCCGCGCGACCCGGATCCGCGTCTTCTTCGTCATATGGTTGCTACCCCCAGTAGCTGTTCGTCAATGAGGCGGCGCGTGGGGCGTGCCGTGATCGACGGAGGCAGCTGGCGACGAAGTACGCGTCTTTATCCCCCGGTTCACATGCGCCCCAGATGTACGCATGCCGCGCCTCACCCTTGCGATTTTTCAAAGCAACGTCAAGGGCGTTGCGGGCCTGATGTCCGTTGAGATGGCGTTTGGGGCGGGTTGAAGCCTGTGAGTGTGATGTAAAACCCAGACAAAAGACAACTGCCGCCTTGTGGGCGGCAGTTCTCAGGCTGGTTGTCTTGTCGACAAAGTTACTTCTCTTGCTGCTTGCGCCAGCGAATGCCGGCCTCCAGGAAGCCGTCGATCTCACCGTTGAACACGGCCTCGGGGTTGCCGACTTCGTGGTCGGTCCGCAGGTCCTTGACCATCTGGTACGGGTGCAGCACGTACGAGCGCATCTGGTTGCCCCAGGAGTTGCCGCCGTCGCCCTTGAGGGCGTCCATCTTGGCCTGCTCCTCCTGCCGGCGGCGCTCCAGCAGCTTGGCCTGGAGGACGTTCATCGCCGTGGCCTTGTTCTGGATCTGCGAGCGCTCGTTCTGGCAGGAGACGACGATGCCGGTGGGGAGGTGGGTGATGCGCACCGCCGAGTCGGTGGTGTTCACGCCCTGGCCGCCGGGCCCGGAGGAGCGGTACACGTCGATCCGGAGTTCACTCTCGTCGATCTCGACGTGGTCGGACTGCTCGACGACGGGCAGCACCTCGACGCCCGCGAAGGAGGTCTGCCGGCGGCCCTGGTTGTCGAAGGGCGAGATCCGCACGAGGCGGTGCGTGCCCTGCTCGACGGAGAGGGTGCCGTAGGCGTACGGCGCCTGGACGGAGAAAGTGGTCGACTTGATGCCGGCCTCTTCGGCGTACGACGTCTCGATGAGCTCGGTCTTGTAGCCGCGCTGCTCGGCCCAGCGCAGGTACATGCGCTGGAGCTTCTCGGCGAAGTCGGCGGCGTCGACGCCACCGGCCTCGGCGCGGATGTTGACGAGCGCCTCGCGGGCGTCGTACTCGCCGGACAGGAGGGTACGGACCTCCATCTCGTCCAGCGACTTCTTCACCGCGGCCAGCTCGGACTCGGCCTCGGCGCGGGTGTCCGGGTCGTCCTCCTCCTCGGCCATCTCGAAGAGGACGGCGAGATCGTCGATCCGGCCGCGCAGCGCCTCCGCCTTCCTGACCTCGGCCTGGAGGTGGGAGAGCTTGCTGGTGATCTTCTGCGCCTCGTCCGGGTTGTCCCAGAGGGACGGCGCGGCCGCCTGCTCCTCGAGCACGGCGATGTCTGCCCTCAGCCTGTCGAGGTCCAGGACGGCCTCGATCGACTCCATGGTCGAGGAGAGGGACTTCAGCTCTTCGGATACATCGACGACTGCCACGCATCCAGCGTAACGGCTCCGCCGGGCGCCGAGGGTCGGGTGTGTCCCAGCCGACGGGGTGCCCGGCCCCGCCCGGCCGTTTGCCGGGGGCTCCGTCCCCAGACCCCCGTTTTCCCAGCCGCCCGCCCTATTCGGCCGGCTGGGAGGGCAGCGCCTGGCCCGGACCGGGCCGGGGTGGGGCGGAGCGGGGTGGGGCCGGCGGCCGGGGGCGTTTCTCGGCCGACCGGGAGGCGGCTGGGACTGGGCACTTCTCAGCCGACCGAGTCGGGGGGTGAAGGGGAAACGGGGGTCCAGGGGCGGAGCGCCCTGGGTGGGTCAGGGGGCCGACGTGCTGTGGGTGGCCGGCGCCGGGTGGTCGTCCCCGTCGCCGGACGCCAGCCACGCGCCGACGCCCACGAGGGCCGCCAGGACCACTCCGGCCACTCCCAGCGTCACCCTGCGCCGCCGCACCGCCGCCCGGTGCCGCGCCGAGCCGGGCCGAGGCGCACCAGTGGCCCGCGGGGCGCGAGCGGTCCCGTGCGCGCCCCCCGCCAGCTCGTCCGGTGCCGGCACCCTCATCGACGTATGCGTGTCCCGGTTGGAGTCCGGTCTGGCTCCGGGGACGAGGGACACGGCCCCCCGCCGCCGTACCGGCTCACCAGGCGGAGCCGACGGCTGGGGCTCCTCGGCGGCCTCCTCGGAGAGATCCGGCTCGTCCACGTCCAGCGGGGGCATCCCCGCCAGCGTCGGCAGCTGCTCGCGCAGCCGCGCCGCCAGCTCCGAGGCACGCAGCCGGGACGCGGGCGCCTTGGCCAGGCACTGCACGATCAGCTGCCACAGCTCTTCGGGGATGCCGGGCAGCGGGACGACGGTCTCGGTGACATGGCGCCGTAGCACCGCGCCGGGGTGACCGCCGCCGAAGGGGGTGAACCCGGCCAGCAGCTCGTACAGGACGGTCGCGAGGGCGTAGATGTCCACGGCCGCGCGCGGCGGCAGGCCCTCGACGATCTCCGGGGCCAGGTAGTCCGGCGTACCGATGATCTTCGTGGCGCGGGTCCGCTTCGGTGAGTCGATCAGCTTGGCGACGCCGAAGTCGGTGAGCAGCGCCGGGTGGGCGCCGCCCGGGCCGAGCGGGCCCTGCATGTCCAGCAGGACGTTCTCGGGCTTCACGTCCCGGTGCACGATCCCGGCCGCGTGGGCCGCCGCCAGCGCGTCGGCGACGTCGGCGACGATCGCCACGGCCGCCTCGGGGGCCAGCCGTCGCTCGCGCTCCAGGCGGGTGCGCAGGTCGGTGCCGCGCACGAGGTCCATGACCAGGGCCAGGTCGTTGCCGTCGACCACCAGGTCGCGCACGGTGACGATGTGCGGGTGCTCCAGACCGAGCAGCGCGGTGCGCTCGTGGACGAAGCGTCCGACGAGCTCCTGGTCGGAGGCGAGGTCCTCACGCAGCAGCTTGACGGCGACGGGGCCCTCCGGCCCCTCGCCCAGCCACACCGTGCCGGCGCTGCCCCGCCCCAGGATCTGGTTCGCGGTGTACCGGCTGCCGATCTTCCGTGCCAAGACTGCTCCTACAGACGCGTGTTGTCGCTAAAACTACGCGTCCGATGAGCCAACCTTCACCGCGGAGACGGAAATCACCCGTCAGATGTCGACAAATCCACAGGCCTGTGATCAGTTGCCGCTTCCGGACGAGCCGCCCAGGTCCTTGACCCAGCGGCTCACCCGGCCGGCCCAGTGGCTCACCTCGTGCCAGTAGCTCCTGCCCTGGCCGATCCAGGTGTGCAGCGGGGTCAGCTCGTAGATCAGCCAGCTCGCCACGACCAGGATGACGATCGTGAACAGGCAGCCCTTCAGGCAGCCCAGCCCCGGGATCTTCATCGGGTTGGCGCTGCGCTGCCGCGGCGCGCGGGGCTCGCGCGCGGGCCGCTGCGGCTCCGGAGCGGGGGGCGCGTACCGCTGCGGCTGCTGCGGCGGGGCGTACTGCTGAGGCTGCGGGGCCTGCTGCGGCTGCTGGGGCGCATAGCCGTATCCCTGCCCCTGCTGGTACCGCTGCTGCCGGCCGCGCTGCTGCGGCTGCTGCGGGCGGGCCTGCGGCGCCTGGCGGGGCTGCTGCTGGGGCCGGGCGACCTGCCGCTGGGGCCGGTGGCGCAGCGGGTCGTCCTCCGGGGACAGGTACTGGATCTGCGTCTGCTCGTTGCGGTCGCGGGCGGCGCGCAGCTGGCTCTGCCAGGGGTGCGGCTGCTCGGGCTGCTGCCCCTGCGGTCCTGTGTTCGGCAGCACCGCCGTCGGATCCGCCGCGGCCGTGTTCGGCAGGACGGCGGTCGGATCGGCGGCGCCGGCCGGGCCACCGGTGTGCGGCAGCACGCTGGTCGCCCCGTTCGGGTCGTACGCGCCCTGGGGGCCGGTGTTCGGCAGCACCTGGGTGGGGTCGGCGGCGCCGGGCACGCCCGGGACGGCGGTCGGGGCCGGGTCCGGCGCGAGCAGCGCGCCGACGCCCTCGGCCGCGGCGATCTGCGCGGCGTTCGCGTGCACCCCGATGCCCTCGGCGACGACCCTGAGGCCGCGCGCGAGGTTCTCGGCGCTCGGCCGTTCGTCCGGGTTCTTGCGCAGGCAGCGCTCTATGACCGCCCACAGCGGGTCCGGCACGGTGGAGGGGCGGCGCGGCTCGGCGCTCAGGTGCTGGTGCAGGACCTCCAGGGCGGTGCCGCCGGAGAACGGCGGGCGTCCGGTGACCAGCTCGTACAGCAGGATGCCGGCGCCGTAGATGTCCACGGCGGAGGTCTGCGGGCGGCCCTCGGCGGACTCCGGCGCCACGTACGCGGGCGTGCCGACGAATTCCTGGGTGCGGGTCAGGCCCGGGGAGTCGGCGAGGCGGGCGATGCCGAAGTCGGTCAGCATCGGGTGCATCCGGCCCTCGTGCTGCTCGAGCAGGACGTTGGCGGGCTTCAGGTCGCGGTGGACGACGCCGTCGGCGTGGCTCGCGGCGAGCGCGTCGGCGATCTGCGCGGTCATCAGCGCGGCGGCGACCGGGGTGAGGGCGCCGTTCTCGCGCAGGTAGCGGTGCAGGTCGGGGCCGTCGACGAGGTCCATGACCAGCGCCAGCAGATCGCCCTCGACGACCAGGTCGCGGACCCGGACGATGTTCGGGTGGGTGAGGCGGAGCAGGACGGAGCGCTCGCGCAGGAAGCGCATCACGATGTCCGGATCGCTCGCCAGCTCCTCCTTGAGGACCTTGATCGCGACCGTCTCGCCGGGCTGCCCGGGTACGGCTGCCTCGGCGCCCGCGGTCTCGCGCTGGCGGGCACGCCAGACGGTGCCTGTGGCGCCGCGTCCGAGCGGCTCCTCAAGCAGGTACTTGCTGCCGACTGGCCGCACGTCACGCGCTCCCTGCTGCTTGCTGATGCTTGCTTGCCTGCATTCCGGTTGTCATTCCGGTGGTCATTCCGGTTGTCCGACCCACTGTAGTGCCGCCCTCGGGGGCGCCAGGTGCTCGACGGAAAGACGCATGTCCCGGTCCACTGGTTGCCGGAAACGGACGTGACCGATCTCAAGTGATCGCCTGCGCCCTCTTGGTCAGGCACTTTTGAGGGCAGAGCCGACCAATCAAGATCACTTGTTACCGGGTGCCGGGCGGGCTGTCAGTGGCAGGTGCGAGGATGCCTTCCAGTACTGGCCGACGTGCTCGTGTTGGGGTGGGGATGCAGATCCGGCTGACCGTCGTAGACCCGCTGGGCGCGGCCCCGCAGCGGGGCCGCGCCGCGAGCCGCGACGTGCTGGTCACGGCGCCCACGGGCACGGACCTGGCCGCGGTCGCCTCGGCGCTGGCCGGGGCGGTCACCGGGGAGGGCCGCGACGCCTCCAACGCCACGGTCGTGCTGTACGCCGGTACGGAACGGCTCGACCCGCGCCGCTGCACCCTCGGCGAGCCTCCCCTGGTCGACGGCGCCGTGCTGTCCCTGGGCGCCCCGGCGGTCGCCGAGCCGCATCCCGAGCCGGCCGACGCGCCGACCCAGCTGCATGTCGTTGCGGGCCCCGACGCGGGCGGGGTCCATCTGCTGCACGGCGGCCGGATCACCGTGGGCCGCTCGGCCGACGCGGACGTACCGCTGGACGACCCCGACGTGTCCCGGCTGCACTGCGCGGTCACCGTCGGCGCGGACGGACGCGTCTCGGTCGCCGACCTCGGCTCCACGAACGGTACGGCGCTGGACGGGGTGCGAGTGGACTCGCGTCCGGTGCGGTTCCCTGCCGGGGGCCTGCTGCGGATCGGGGAGTCGGCGCTGCGGGTTGCTCCGTCCGGGGGAGGCGGTGTCCGCGTCGTGCCGGACGGGGAGGGATGCGTCCGGGTCGTTCGGGATGCGTTGCCGGGTGCGGGCGCGTCGGGGGCGGGGTCTGAGTCCGGCTTCCCACCCGCACCTCACGTGCGGCTTTCGTCGTCGGGTACGGATGGCCCTGGCGGGGCGGAAGCGCCGCCGGCGGCTGCGGGCGGGACCAGGGGGCCGTCGGCAGGTGCCGGGAGGGCCGGTGTTCCGCGCACAGGCGCCGGTGGGGCGTCCGCCGATGCCGGTGGTCCGCGCACAGGCGCCGGTGGGGCATCCGTAGGCGCCGGTGGGGCCGGTGGAGCGTTCGCAGGTGTCGGTGGGGCGTCCGGGGGTCCGGTCGGGTCCGCACAGCACGGTTATGGCTCTGTCGGGTGGGGGGCCTCCGGGGGCGAGGGGCCTGGGCATCGGTGGCGGGAGTCGGGGGTGGTGCCGGGGCAGGGCGGGGCGCCGGGGATCGAGAAGGGGAACGGCGGGGACACGCACGCCGGGCGCTTCGGGGTCGGTGGATCGAGCCCCGTGGCCGGAGAACCGTATGCCGGTGCGGCGGGACACGGACCCGCCGGCCGTGAGCCGGAACCCGTCGAGGATCCGCGGGCACAGGGCCGTGGCGGCACCCCCGTCAGGGGCACCGGCATGCCCCAGGGTGCGCGGCGGCGCGGGCTCGGTGCCTGGGCGCGCAAGCTGACCGGCGGACGCGGGGAGCAGCCCGCCGGCCCCGGGACATACGACGGCACCGCCTCCCGCGCCGACGCCGTCCCGGCGGACCCGGCACCGCAGCAGCCGGAGGCCTGGCCGGACCCCGCCGCACTGCTGCTGACGGCGCTCGGTCCCGGGCCCCGCCTGTGGGAGCGCGGGCCGGACCACGCGGAGGCGCTGACCGTGCGGCTCGGCACGGCCGACCGCCACGCGCCGGACGGCTCCGGGCTGCTGCCCGCGGTACCCGTGACGGCGGCGCTGCGCGAGGCGGGCGCGCTGGGCCTGGCCGGTCCGCGCCCCCGGCTGTCGGGGCTGGCCCGCGCGGTGCTGGCGCAGCTGGCCGCGCTGCACTCCCCGGACCTGCTGGAGATCGTGCTGATCAGCGCCGACCGCGCCCGTCCCGAGGAGGAGCGCACGGCCGAGTGGTCCTGGCTGGGCTGGCTCCCGCACGTCCGGCCGGGCCACGGCCAGGACTGCCGGCTGCTGCTCGCCTACGACCGCGAACAGGCGGCGGCCCGCACGGAGGAACTGCTGCGCCGGGTGGAGGACCACGCGGCGACCGGCAGAAGCGCGGCCCACCCCGCCTCGCCCCGCGTCCCGGCCCCCGGCACCCCATCGGACCCGGCGCCGGGCGCCGTACCCCCCAACCCTGCCGGCCCGGCGACGCCAGGCTCCCGCCCCGCTGCCGCGGCCCGGAGCACCCACGCCCACCCACACGGCACGGGCGCCCAGACCTCGGCCACCGAAGCCCACGGCACCCCCGGCAACACCGCACACGGTGCCCCGTCCGACGCGGCCACGCCAGGCTCCCGCCCGGCTGCCGCCGCCCAGGGCACTCGCCCCGACACACTCGGCAGCGCCGCACACGGTGCCCCGTCCGACCCGGCCACGTACGGATCCGGCACCGGTGCCTTCGCCCCGGCCGCCCCCGGCAGCACGCCGGACCGGGGCAGCTACCCTCCAGGGTCCGTTTCCGGCCGCCCGGACACCGCCATCGCGCATCCCGGTACGCCGGGCGCCCTCGCCCAGGGACCCGCGTCCGGCGGATCCGGCACCACGACTCGCAGCTTTGACGGTCCCCTCCCCGAAGCCGGCCCCGAACACCTCGGAGCCCCAGCCCCGGGGCCCCTTTCCGGCCACCCCGGCCACCCCGGCCACCGGGCCGGCTCCACCCCCGGACACAGCCCCGCCACCGCCCCCCAGCCCACCGACGCCTCCTCCACCCGTCGCCCCTCCTGGGCCAAGGAAGACGGCGAAGTCGGTGGAGTCAGCGCGTTCCCCGGGCCGTACACCGTCGTCGTGGTGGACGGGGACCCCGGCGGGACCGCGCTTCGGGAGGCCGTCGCGCGGCTGGCCGTGGCCGGGCCGCGGGCCGGGGTCCATGTGGTGTGTCTCGCGGAGACCGAGCCCTCCTCGCCCGCCTCCCCCGTGACGCTGACGTACGAGGCCGCGTGCGCGGTGACGCCGACGTTCCGGCACTGCGGTGCCGTGGCGTTGCTCAGCGGCGATGTGGCCACGGCGCTGCAGCTGATGCGGGTCGCGCCGAGCGGGCCCGTCGGACCGGGCTCGCCGGCCATCGTCGACGCCGTCTCCCTCGCCTGGGCGGAGCGGTTCGCGCGGGCGCTGGCGCCGCTGCGTCCGGACGGCCCGGTGGGCGAGCGGGACACCCGCGTGGCCACGCCGTTGCCGCAGTCGGCGCGGCTGCTGGACGAGCTGGGGCTGGCCCGGGCCACCCCGGCGTCGCTGATGGCGCGCTGGGCGGACGCGGCGGACGACACCCAGGCGCTGGGCGGCCGGGCGCGAGCCGTGCTGGGCGCCGGGCCGCGCGGCCCGGTCACCGTCGACCTCGTCACCGACGGGCCGCATCTGCTGGTCGAAGGACCGGCCGGCAGCGGTCGTACGGAGTCGCTGCGGGCCGTGGTGGCCTCGCTGGCCGCCGCCGAGCGGCCGGACCGGCTGGGCGTGGTGCTGATCGACGGGCGGGACGGTGTCGGGGCGGGCGCGGGGCGGGGGGAGGGCCTGCGGGTGTGTACCGACATACCGCATGTCACCACGCACCTCATCGCCAACGACCCCGTGCGGATGCGGGAGTTCGCCCAGTCGCTGACCGCCGAGCTGAAGCGGCGGGCGGAGCTGCTGGGCCGCACCGACTTCGCGCAGTGGCACACGGGGCGTGCGGTGTCGGGCCGGATCGTGGCGCAGCGCACGCCATCGAACGGTGACATAGAGGCGCCGTCCAGCTCCACCCTGCGGCTGCGGCCGGGCGCTGCCGCGCGGCAGCAGGCCGAGGCCGCGCCGCCGCTGCCGCGGCTTGTGGTCGTCGTCGACGACCTGGACGCGCTGGTCTCGCCCCCGCTCGGCTCGCCGGGCCGGCCCGCCGCGGGGTCGGTGCTGCGGGCGCTGGAGGCGGTGGCCCGGGAGGGCGAGCGGCTGGGGGTGCATCTGGTGGCGGCGGCCGGGACGGGTGGCCGTACGGCGGAGACCGAGCCCGCGCGCAGGGCCACCTTGCGGGTCGTGCTGGACACGCCGAGCCAGGGGCCGGACGAACCGGCGCCGGGGCGTGGGCGGTTGGCGTACGCCGACGGGCGGGTCGCCGTTTTCCAGGGCGGCCGGGTGACGGGCCGTATCCCGCGTACCGCGACCCAGCGGCCCACGGTCGTCCCGCTGGACTGGCAGCGCATGGGCGACCCGCCGGCCCGCCGGCCCGTGCGGGAGCTGGGCAACGGCCCCACCGACCTGGCCCTGCTGGCGAGCGCGGTGCAGCGGGCGGCACGTGAGGTGTCGGCGGCTCAGATGCCCTCGCTGCTCTGAGGCGGAACAGCCGGAACCGTCTACGCATACCTCCCTGATCACGAGCCGGTCACGATGAGCCGCCGGACGGCGCAGGCGCTCTTGCCGCCGTTGTACGGCGCGGCGTACACCGGAGCGCACGGACAGAGTTCTGACGTTCAACGAAGAACGACGAACGGGGAAGTGATGCGCAGCAAGAGCAGCACCATCCGGACCCACAGGACCGTCACCACACTCGCCGCGCTGCTGACCGGAGCCCTCGCGCTCAGCGCCTGCTCCAGCAGTGACAGCGGCAAGAAGGGCAGCGGGGAGCAGACCGGCGGCGCCACCGGCTCCACCGTCACCCTGCCGAAGCTGAACGGCGCGAGCCTGGAGATCGCCGCCGTCTGGACCGGCCAGGAGCAGAAGAACTTCAAGCAGGTGCTGGCCGAGTTCGAGAAGCGCACCGGCGCGAAGGTCACCTTCGTGCCCGCCCAGGACCCGATCATCAACTTCCTCGGCTCGAAGATCGCGGGCGGCCAGCCGCCGGACGTGGCACTGCTGCCGCAGCCCGGCGCCATCAGGCAGGCCGTGCAGCGGGGGTGGGCCAAGCCGCTCGGGTCCGAGGCCGTGAAGGAGGTGCAGAAGAACTACTCGCAGGGCTGGCAGGACATCGGCAAGGTCGGCGGCAAGCAGTACGGCGTCTACTACAAGGCCGCCAACAAGTCGCTGATCTGGTACAACGCCAAGGTCTTGGAGAATGCGAACGCCAAGGAGCCGAAGACCTGGAAGGACCTGCTGACCACGGCACGGGCGGTGTACGACTCCGGTGTCACACCGTTCTCGGTGGCCGGCGCGGACGGCTGGCCGCTGACGGACTGGTTCGAGAACGTCTATCTGTCCCAGGCGGGCCCGCAGAAGTACGACGAGCTGGCCCAGCACAAGATCAAGTGGACGGATCCCTCGGTCGGGCAGGCGCTGACGACGCTGGCGCAGATCTGGGGCAGGAAGGACTACCTCGCGGGCGGCCAGGACGGCGCGCTGCAGACGGAGTTCCCGGCCTCGGTCACACAGACCTTCACCGGCGGCGACCAGCCGAAGGCCGCGATGGTCTACGAGGGTGACTTCGTGCAGGTCAACATCGGGGAGACCAAGGCGAAGGTGGGCACGGACGCGAAGGTGTTCCCGTTCCCGGCCGTCGGCTCCACCGCGCCGGTCGTCTCCGGCGGTGACGCGGCGGTGATCCTGAAGGACTCCAAGGCGGCCCAGGCCCTGGCCATCTTCCTCGCCTCCCCGGACGCGGCGACCATCCAGGCGAAGCTCGGCGGCTATCTCTCGCCGAACAAGAACGTGCAGATCTCGGCGTACCCGAACGCGGTGCAGCAGAAGATCGCCAAGGCGCTGATCGCGTCCGGTGACGACTTCCGCTTCGACATGTCCGACCAGGCCCCGCAGGCCTTCGGCGGCACCCCGGGCAAGGGTGAGTGGAAGGACCTCCAGGACTTCCTGAAGAACCCGGCGGACGTGGCGGGCGCCCAGGCGAAGCTGGAGAAGGACGCGGCGGCCGCGTACGGGAGCGGGAGCTGACCCGGCGATGACGTCGGCAGCGGCGGCCGGGGCCCCACCGGGTCCCGCCGCACCCCGCGGTCGCAAGAGCGTGACCGGCACCCGCAAGGCCGTGGCAGCCCTGTTCCTGCTGCCCGCCCTGGTGCTGCTCGGCGCGCTCGTGGTCTACCCGATCGGGTACTCGCTCATCCGCAGCTTCGTGGGCGCCTCCGGCGACGGTTTCGCCGGCGTCGACAACTACAGGACGCTCTTCACGGACGACGGCATCCGCACCGCCCTGAAGAACAATGTGATCTGGGTGGTGTTCGCGCCGACGGTCTCCACCGCGCTCGGTCTGGTCTTCGCGGTGCTGACCGAGCGGGTGCGCTGGGGAACGGCGTTCAAGCTGGTCGTCTTCATGCCGATGGCGATCTCGATGCTGGCGGCCGGGATCATCTTCCGGCTGGTGTACGACCAGGATCCGCACAAGGGGGTCGCGAACGCGGTGTGGGTGGGCGTCCACGACACCTTCGCCCGGTCGTCGGCGTTCCCGAAGGCGCACCCGGGCCGCGAGTCGCCGCTCGTGGCCCAGGGGGGCGGCTTCGTCACCAAGGCCACCGTCCACACGGGCCGGGCGGTGACCCTGCCCCTCGTCGGTGTCGCCCCGGACCAGATGCCGGACAGCGCGAAGAAGGCCGTCGCCGCCGGCCCGGTACCGGGGAAGATCACCGGCACCACCTGGCAGGACTTCACGCGCGGCAAGGGCGTGGGACGGCTCGGCGCGCCCGACCCGTCCGAGCTCGGATACGCCGGGATGCGGATCGAGGCGGTGAAGGACGGCAAGGTGGTCGCCTCCACCGAGGCGGCCGGCGACGGCACCTTCACGCTGCCCGCGTCCGCCGACGGCGCACACCTCAGGCTCCCCGCGAGCAACTTCCGGGCGCCGTACAACGGTGTCGAGTGGCTCGGCCCGACGCTGGTCACCCCGGCGGTCATCGGGGCGTACGTGTGGATGTGGGCGGGCTTCGCGATGGTGCTGATCGCGGCCGGTCTCGCGGGCGTGCCCCGGGAGCTGCTGGAGGCGGCGCGGGTGGACGGCGCCACCGAGTGGCAGGTGTTCCGCAAGGTCACCGTGCCGCTGCTCGCGCCGGTCCTCGCGGTGGTGACCGTCACCCTGATGATCAACGTGCTGAAGGTGTTCGACCTCGTCTACATCATCGCGCCGGGCTCCTCCCAGGACGACGCCGACGTGCTCGCCCTGGAGCTGTACCGCAAGGGCTTCGCGGAGAACCAGCCGGGCGTCGCGAGCGCGATCGCGGTGCTGCTGCTGGTGCTGGTGATCCCGGTGATGGCGTTCAACATCCGTCGGCTGAGGCGGGAGGTCAGGCGATGACCTGGCTGCTGGAGAAGATCAACGGTGGTCTGGTCCGCGTCTTCCTGATCGTCGTGGGCCTGTTCTGGCTGGTGCCGACGATCGGGCTGCTCGTCTCCTCGCTGCGGGCGCCCGAGGACATGAGCGCGAGCGGCTGGTGGACGGTGTTCTCCAAGCCGTCCCAGCTCACCTTCGACAGCTACCAGAAGCTGCTGGAGAACGGCGACATCACCGGCTCCCTGCTGAACACCGTGCTGATCACGGTCCCGGCGACCCTGCTGGTCGTCGTGATCGGCGCGCTCGCGGGCTACGCGTTCGCGTGGATGGAGTTCCCGGGCCGGGACTGGTGGTTCCTGGGCGTGGTGAGTCTGCTGGTGGTGCCGGTGCAGGTGGCGCTGATCCCGATCGCCGAACTCTTCGGGAAGATCGGCCTGTTCGGGTCGATCCTCGGAGTGGTCCTGTTCCACACCGGCTTCGGTCTGCCGTTCGCGGTGTTCCTGCTGCGGAACTTCTTCGCGGAGATCCCGCGCGAGCTGCTGGAGGCGGCCCGCCTGGACGGTGCCGGTGAACTGCGGCTGTTCACACGCGTGGTGATGCCGCTGGGCGGGCCGGCGATCGCGAGCCTCGGCATCTTCCAGTTCCTGTGGGTGTGGAACGACATGCTGGTGGCGCTGGTGTTCACCAAGTCGGGCACCCAGCCGATCACGGTGGCGCTGCAGACCCAGGTACGGCAGTTCGGCAACAACATCGACGTGCTGGCGCCGGGCGCGTTCATCTCCATGGTGATCCCGCTGGCCGTGTTCTTCGCGTTCCAGCGGCAGTTCGTGTCGGGGGTGATGGCGGGCGCGGTGAAGTAGTCACAGACGGGACATTTTCCAAGGGGTGGGTCTTAAGCGGCCCGCCCCTTGGCGTTCACCCCATGTCCCCCACATGCCGTACGAACCGTAACTAATTCACTCCATCGGCCGTTCCCGGTCAGAAACCCCGCGCCGACCGACGACCCTTGGATGTCCCTTGCCCAGGTTCAGTGTCATTGTCCCCGCGTACAAGGTCCAGGCGTATCTCTCCGAGTGCCTGGACTCGGTGCTCTCGCAGTCGTATCCCGATCTGGAACTGATCGCCGTGGACGACTGCTCGCCGGACGCCTGCGGGGCGATCATCGACGAGTACGCGGCGCGGGACGCGCGGGTGCGGCCGGTGCACCTGGCCGAGAACCGGGGGCTCGGGCGGGCCCGGAACGCGGGGATGGCCGAGGCGACCGGCGACTACCTGGTCTTCCTGGACAGCGACGACACGCTCACCCCGGACGCGCTGCGCGCGATCGCCGACCGGATCAAGGAGTCGGGCGAGCCGGACGTCCTGGTGTACGACTACGCGCGCACGTACTGGGACGGCCGGGCGGTGCGCAACCAGCTCACCGCCCCGCTCACCGAGCAGGGCCCGGCGCCGTTCCGCCTGGAGGACCGGCCGGGGCTGCTCAGGGTGCTGATGGTGGCCTGGAACAAGGCCTGCCGGCGGGAGTTCGTCGAGGACAACGGCTTCGCCTTCCCGCCGGGCTACTACGAGGACACCCCCTGGACCTTCCCCGTTCTGATGACGGCGGAGTCGATCGCCACGCTCGACCGGGTGTGCGTGCACTACCGGCAGCGCCGGCAGGGCAGCATCCTCGGCACCACCAGCCGCAAGCACTTCGATCTGTTCGAACAGTACGAGCGGGTGTTCGCCTACGTCGAGGAGCGGCCGGAACTCGCGCACTGGCGCCGGGACTTGTTCCGCCGCATGATCGACCACTACGCGACGGTGTTCACCAGGCGGGGCCGGCTGCCGCGCGGCAGCCACGGCGCGTTCCTGCGCCGGGCCCGCGCCCACTACCGCCGTTACCGCGTCCCGGGCACCCGGATGCGGCGGCGGAACATCCTGGTCCGCTTCGGCCTGCACCGCACGTTCCGGGCGCTGCAGCTGTCCTCGGCCGGATGCCGGCGCACGCTGAAGACGGTGGCGGGACTGGTCCGCGCCGTGCGCACCGGCGTGCTCCGGCTGCACTACCGGATCCAGCTGCGGCTGCCCGTCCGCGCCGACCGGGCGGTGTTCGCCTCCGGTGCGGGCCGCGGCCACGGCGGCGACCCGGGCGCCCTGGAGGAGGCGTTCCGCGCCCACGTCCCGCACATCCGCACCGCGTGGATCACCCGCCCGCAGCACCAGCACACGGTCCCGCCCGGGCCGCGCCGGCTGCGGCCCGGCACGGCCGCCTACTGGACGGCGCTGGCCCGCTCCAAGTACCTGGTCACCGATGACGTCCTGGACGGGCGGCTGCGCAAGCGGCGCGGGCAGGTGATGATCCAGACCCGGCAGGGAACACCGCTCAAGCACATGGGCCTGGACCTCCAGGAACGCCCGGCGGCGGCCCGCGGCACCGACTTCGCCGAGCTGCTGCGCGGCGTCGACCAGTGGGACCTGGTCCTGTCCGGCAACCGGCACTCGACGCTGGTGTGGGAGCGGGCCCTGCCGGGCCGCTACACCACGCTGGAGTACGGCGCCCCGCGCAACGACGCCCTCCAGCGGGCGACCCCGGCGGACGTGACCCGGCTGCGCGAGTCGCTGGGCGTCCCCGAGGGCGCGGTCGCGATCCTGTACGCGCCGACCTTCCGCGACCACCGGCGCACCCAGAGCCCGCTGCTGGACCTGGAGCGGATCGCACGCCGCCTCGGCCCGCGCTTCGTGATCCTGGCCCGCCCGCACCCCACCCGCGGCGGCCCGCTCGGCACGGGCACCCGGATCATCGACGTCGGCGACCACCCGAGCGTGCAGTCGCTCTGTCTGGCCTCGGACGCGCTGCTCACCGACTACTCGTCGATCATGTTCGACTACGCGGTCCTGGACCGGCCGATCGTGGTGCACACCGGCGACTGGGAGGCGTACCGGGCGGCTCGGGGCACCTACTTCGATCTGCGTGCCTTCCCGCCGGGCGCGGTCGCGCGCAGCGAGGACGAGCTGATCGACATCTTCGCGACCGGTCACTGGCGCGGCTCGCGCTCGGCCCAGCTGCGGGCGGCGTTCCGGGAGCGGTTCTGCCCGTACGACGACGGGCGCGCCGCCGAGCGGGTCGTACGGCATGTGGTGCTGGGCGGGGCGGGCCTGCCGCCGGTGGTGCCGCTCGCGGAGCGCAGTCCGGTGCCGTCGGCCTGCGCGCGTTCGCCGCTGGCCACCGTGGAGCAACCTTCCGGTTACCTCCCCGTCACCGAGAGGCGCTGAGGACCGTTGGTCCCGGCGGGACTTCCCCTGCACCTCGGCTCGACGCGGCCCACCCCGAGCCGGCCGTCCACCTGGCGTCCGGCGGGGCGGCCCGGTCGCGTGTCCGGCGTCGTCCGCGGGACATGTGCCCGCAAGACAACAGAAAGAACAGAATGCCCCGCTTCAGCATCATCGTCCCGTCCCACGGGGTCGCCGCCCGGCTGTCCCAGGCGCTGGACTCGGTTCTCGGCCAGTCCTTCGGCGATCTGCAACTGATCCCGGTCTGCGACGCCCCCGACTCCCCGGCCGCCGCGGTGGCCGCCGGACACGCGCACCGGGACTCCCGGGTGACCCCGGTCGACTCGCCGCCGTCCGCCGGTCTGAGCGGGGCGCGCAACGCCGGGATGCGGGCGGCGACCGGCGCGTATGTGCTGTTCCTCGACGGTGACGACCTGCTGCTGCCGGGCGCGCTCGCGGCGCTGGACGCCCGGCTGACCGAGACCGCCGGCGTGGACGTGCTCTACGTCGAGCACGAGCGCGTCCCCTGGTGGGAGGGCGAGCCGGCCAACCCGGCCGCGCCGCTGCTCGCGGGGGCCCCGAAGGGCGCCTTCGCCCCCGCCGACCGGCCGGAGCTGACCGGTGTGCAGCTGCCGGCGTGGAGCGCGGTCTACCGCCGCGCCTTCCTCACCGAGCATCACCTCACCTTTCCTGACGGCCACTTCACCGACCTGGGCTGGGGCGGCCTGGTCACACTCGCCGCCGGGCGGATCGCGGTGCTGCGCCGGGTCGTCGTACGGCACCGGCTGCGCCGCCAGGGCAGCCGGCTCAACCTGCCCGGGCCGCACCAGCACGCCCTGCTCGACCAGGTGGACCTGGTGCTGACCCGGGCCGCCGAGGCCGCCCTGCCCGCCGAGCGGATCCGGCCGCTGTTCGAGCAGCTGTTCGTCCCGGTGCTGAAGACCGCGTCCCGGCCGGAGCGGCTCCCGTCCGGGCACCGGGCGTTCTTCCGCCGCGCGGCCCGCCTCTACCGGCGCCACCGGCCGGCCGCCTTCCGGCCGCCGGGCGGCAGCCTGGGCGTGCAGCACCGGCTGCTGGCGACGGGCGCGTACGCCGCGTTCCGCGGTCTGCGCGGCGCCAACCAGGTGGCCTCCGGAGCCGCCGAACGGCTGCCGCGCCCGCGCCTGCTGCGCACCCGGCTGCGCTACGCGTGCGACCTGCGCCGCCCGCTCGACCCCGATCTGGCCGTGTACTGCGCCTACTGGGGCCGGGGCTATGCCTGCAACCCGGCCGCGATCCACGCCAAGGCCCGCGAACTCGCCCCGCACCTGCGCTCGGTGTTCCTGGTCGAGGCCGGCCAGGCGCACGCCATGCCGGAGGACGTGGACCACGCGGTGATCGGCTCGCGCCGCTACTGGGAGGTGCTGGCCCGCGCGACGTACCTGATCAACAACGCCAACTTCGCCGAGGGGATCGTCAAGCGGCCCGGCAGCGTGCATCTGCAGACCCAGCACGGCACCCCGCTGAAGACGATGGGCGTGGACCAGTCGACGTACCCGGTGGTGGCCGCGCAGTCGGGCAGCTACAGCCGGCTGCTGGGCCGGGTGGACCGCTGGGACTTCAACCTCTCCGCCAACCGCCACTCCACCCAGATGTGGGAGCGCGCCTTCCCCGGCTCCTACGAGCATCTGGAGTACGGCTATCCGCGCAACGACGTCTACTACACGGCGACCGCCGAGGACGTGGCGCGGATCAGGCGGCGGCTGGGCGTCCCGGAGGGCACGACGGCCGTGCTGTACGCGCCGACCCACCGCGACCACCACAGCGGCTTCGAGCCCGGGCTGGACCTGGAGGCGTTCTGCGAAGCGGCCGGCGAGGACGTCGTCGTACTCCTGCGCGCGCACTACTTCTACGACCAACGGCCCGCGAAGAGTGCCGCCCGCGTCAGCCGTGTCATCGATGTGACCGCGCACCGCTCCTCGGAGGACGTGTGCCTGGCGGCCGACGCGCTGGTCACCGACTACTCGTCGATCATGTTCGACTACGCCAACCTGGACCGGCCGATCGTCGTGTACGCCGACGACTGGGAGGTCTACCGGGAGACGCGGGGCGTCTACTTCGACCTGATGACCGAGCCGCCCGGCCCCGTCGCGCGCACCCCTGAGGAGCTGGCCGCCGTCTTCCGCGACGGCTCCTACGCGGGCGGGGAGGCCAGGGCACTGCGGGCCGCGTTCCGGGAGCGGTTCTGCGACTTCGACGACGGACGGGCCGCCGAGCGTGTCGTACGGCGGGTGCTGCTCGGCGAGCCGCCGGCGGCCATCCCGCCGGTGATCCCGCTCGCGGAACGCGTCCCCGCCCCCGCCGCCGCGACCCTCGTGAGGAGCTGACCCGACGTGCCCCGCTTCAGTCTGATCGTGCCCTGTTTCAAGGTGCAGGGCTTTCTGCGCGAGTGCCTGGACTCGGTGCTGCTGCAGTCCTTCAACGACTTCGAGCTGATCGCCGTGGACGACCGCTCCCCGGACGGCTGCGGCGCGATCCTCGACGAGTACGCCGAGCGTGACCCGCGCGTGAAGGTGCTGCACCTGCCGGAGAACGTGGGCCTCGGGCGGGCCCGCAACGCCGGGATCCCGCACGCCACCGGCGACTACCTGTTCTTCCTCGACAGCGACGACACCCTCACCCCGGGCGCGCTGGGGGCCATCACCGACCGGCTGGCCGAGGCCCGGGACCCGGACGTGCTGGTCTTCGACTACGCGCGCACCTACTGGTGGGGCGGCACCCGGCGCAACGTCCTCGCCCACGTCCTCGGCGAGGCCGGCCCGGACACGTTCACCGCCGACGAGTTCCCGCAGATCCTGGATCTGCTGATGGTGGTGTGGAACAAGGTCTACCGGCGCCGGTTCGTGGAGTCGGAGGGCTTCCGGTTCCCGCCCGGCTACTACGAGGACACCCCCTGGACCTTCCCGGCCATGCTCAGTGCCCGGCGGATCGCCACGCTGGACCGTATCTGCCTGAACTACCGGCAGCGCCGGCAGGGCAACATCCTGTCCACGACCAGCCGCAAGCACTTCGACATCCACGACCAGTACGAGCGGGTCTTCGCGTTCGTCGAGCAGCGGCCCCAGCTGGCGCACTGGCGGCCGTATCTGCACCGCAAGATGGGCGAGCACTGCCTGGACATCCTGGCCAAGCCGGACCGGCTGCCGCCCGCCGACAAGGCCGAGTTCTTCCGGCGTACGGCGCGGATGTTCCGCGACCACCGGCCCGAGGGCGCCCTGGTCGACGGGGAGGTCCGCCTGCTGGAGGGCTCCTGGACGGCGTACCGGATCAGGCGGCAGGCGGCACGGGCCGGGCGGGAGACGGCACGGCGCGCGGACCTGGTGCGCGGCTCGGCCACCGCGCGGGCCCGCTCCGGCTGGGCGTCCCTGCACACGCACCGCCCGCTGGACCCGCACCTGGTCGTCTACTCGGCGTCCTCGCACCGGGGCATGCTCGGCGACCCGGCGGCCGTCCACGCCAAGGCCCGGGAGATCGCCCCGCAGCTGCGCGGGGTGTGGGTGGTGAAGGACGCGGAGACCGCCGCACAGCTGCCGGCCGGCGTCGAGCACGTGATCGTCGGCTCCCGGCGGTATCTGGAGGTCACGGCGCGGGCGGCGTTCTTCGTCAACGACGTCAACTGGCCCGGCACCCTGGCCAAGCGGCCCGGCAGCGTGTACATCCACACCCACCGGGGCACCCCGCTGAAGTACATGGGCGCCGACCTGCGTGACAAGCCGGGTGCGCGGCTGGGCTTGGACGTGCCGCAGATGCTGCGCCGCGCCGACCGCTGGGACTACAGCCTGGTCGCCAACCGTCACTCCGAGCTGGTCTGGGAGCGGGCCTACCCCTGCCACTTCACCTCGCTGCGCACCGGCAGCCCGCGCAACGACGTGCTGGTGAACGGCGGCTCCGGTGACTGCGGCGGCTTCCGCGAACGGCATGGCATCCCGGCGGACCACACGGTCGTGCTGTACGCGCCGACCCGCCGGGACTACCGCCGCAGCGGGCACGTGGACCGGATCGACCTGGCCCGGTTCGCGGCCGACCTGGGCGAGGGGCGCACCCTCGTGGTCCGGCTGCATCCGTCGCTGGCGAGCGGTCCCGCGCGCGGGCTGGGCCTCGCGGAGCTGGCCCGCCGCGGGGTCGTGGTCGACGCGACCGGGGAGCCGCGGGTGGAGGACGTCCTGCTCGCGGCGGAC
Organism: Streptomyces sp. NPDC007205; assembly: GCF_040634095.1. Classification (NCBI taxonomy): domain Bacteria; kingdom Bacillati; phylum Actinomycetota; class Actinomycetes; order Kitasatosporales; family Streptomycetaceae; genus Streptomyces; species Streptomyces sp. NPDC007205. The sequence goes on along the minus strand of NZ_JBEYEW010000024.1, from coordinate 44,476 downwards.
GTGCTGGTCACCGACTACTCGTCCGTGATGTTCGACTACGCCAACCTGGACCGGCCGATCGTGGTGCACGCCGACGACTGGCCCGCGTACACGGCGAGCCGGGGCGCCTATCTCGACATCACCGCCGAGCCGCCGGGCCATGTCTCGGGCTCCTACCGGGAGCTGGCCTGGCTGTTCGCCTCGGGGTCCTGGCGGGACGAGGAGTCGGCGCGGCTGCGGGCGGACTTCCGGGCCCGGTTCTGCGAGTTCGACGACGGCCGGGCCGCCGAGCGCGTCGTACGGACGCTGCTGCTGGGCGAGCCGATGACCGGCGCGGGCGCGGTACGGATCCCTGGCCAGGCGGCCGGCCGGGACACGCTGGCATCGGCGTGACGGCACGGCTGCGGGGGTGCCGGCCCTGGCCGGCACCCTCGGGAAGCCTGTCCTGCGGGCCTACTCGATGACGAGGTCGACGTCGATGTTGCCGCGGGTGGCGTTGGAGTAGGGGCAGACCTGGTGGGCGGTCTCGACCAGCTTGCGGCCGGTCTCCTCGTCCACGGTGTCGGGCAGCTCGACGCGCAGCGTCACCTTCAGCCCGAAGCCCTCGCCCTGCTTGCCGATGCCGACCTCGGCGGTCACCGCCGCGTCGCTGACGTCCACCTTCGCCTGCCGGCCGACGAGGCCGAGGGCACTGCCGAAGCAGGCGGCGTAACCGGCGGCGAAGAGCTGCTCCGGGTTGGTGCCCTGGCCGTTGCCGCCCAGCTCCACCGGCGGGGCCAGCTGGAGGTCGATCGTGCCGTCGGAGGACACGGCGCGACCGTCACGGCCGTGGGTGGCGGTGGCGACAGCGGTGTAGAGCGCGTCCATGAAGACCATCCCTTACGAAGTCGGGTTCCGGCGGCCCCTGTCCTGACCGCCTGACAACCACGAGTAGAGCACACAATTAAGTTGTGCACAACTAAATGGACCGCAAGAGCTATCCTGGGCTCATGACCGACACGGAATGGCTGCGCCTGGACCGCCAGATCTGTTTCTCGCTGCACGCGGCGTCCCGCGCCTTCAACGGCGTCTACCGCGTGGTCCTCAAGGACCTCGGGCTGACCTACCCGCAGTACCTCGTGATGCTCGTCCTGTGGGAGCAGGGCGACCTGCCCGTCAAGGCGCTCGGCGAACACCTGCGGCTCGACTCCGGCACACTGTCACCGCTGGTCAAGCGGCTGGAGGGGGTGGGCCTGGTGCGCCGGGAGCGCAGCGCCGAGGACGAGCGCTCGGTCCGGGTCCGGCTCACCGAGGAGGGCGCGGCACTGCGCGAGCGGGCCCTTCAGGTGCCGCGCCGGATCATGGGCGCGACCGGCTTCGACCTGGCGGAGATCGCCGAACTGCGCGAACGCCTCGACCGACTCACCACCGCGCTGGACGCGGCAGCAGCGGCGGAGGAGCGCCAGGGGGTGTCCTCAGCGGCTTCCGGACATACAGCCGTACGGCCGTCGCGCGCAGCGGGATCTCCTCCCGCTCGGTGAAGTCCCGCCGCAGCACCGCGAGTTCGGCCCGCTCGACGGGGCTGCGGGGGATCCAGCGGCCGGCGAGCAGGTCCGGGTCCGCCACCACCCACAACCGGTCCAGCCGCGCCAGCCTGCGCCGCACCTCACGGTCCCCGGCCTCCCGCCCGTACAGGGTCCCCGACCCGGCCGCCCCCTCCACCAGCGCCACGTCCCGCACCCCCCGGAACGCCCCCGGATAGGCAAGGGCCGTGTTCCGCACGCTCCCCGGCAGAAACACCACCGCCTCCCCCGGCCCCGACTCCCGCGCCACCACCCGGGAAACGGCCCCGAGATCATCGGGCCGGGTAGCGGCGTCGCGATCTGCGCGCAGGAGGGGGAGCTGCAGGAGGGGGGCGAGGCAGACGGCAGAAACACCGGCCAGGGTGACGAGAGGGGACGGCGGCAGAGGGCGCCTTCCGCGAGCACCGACGGCCCGCCCCGCCACCCCGGCCACCCACTCCGCTCCCCCGGCCACCAACAACGGCACCCCGCTCAGCGCGTACAGCACATACCGATCGGCATACAGCGGCGACATCTGAGAAGCCGACATCAACACCACCGGCGGAACCACCGTCAACGGCAACGCCACCCCCGAAAGAGTGATCTGCCCCCGCCGCCCCACCAGTCCCGACAGCCCCACCAAGGCAAGAACCAGACACACCCCGTACACCCCCACCGCAGGCCCCAGAAACCCCCGCGACAACCGCTCCGCCGAAGACGCCGTGGGCCTGCGCAACCACGCCACCTGCGCCGCCTGCCCCCAGGACACCACCACCAACGGCAGCAGCGAGAGCGTCACTCCGCCCGCCGCGCGCGCCCAGCCACGCCACACCCGCGCCCCCGTCCGGGCCAGCGCCAGTGCCGCCGCGTGGGCGCACAACAGCAGCACCGCGAACTCGTGCAGCCAGCAGGTGACGCCGAGGACCGTGCCGTACGCCCACCACGAGCCCCCCTGCACCGCGCGCACGAGCAGCAGCGTCGCGCCCGTGGCCCCGGCGGCCACAAGGGCGTAGGAACGGCCCTCCTGCGCGTAGTGGCCGGCCATCGGCGTGACGGCGTAGAGCAGCCCCGCCCACAGTCCGACGCGCGGCCGGGCCAGCCGGGTGCCGAGCGCCGCCACCAGCGCGGCCGTCACCGCCGCCGCGCACACCGACGGCAGCCGCAGGACGACCTCGCCGGGGTGGACGGCGAGGACGGCGTGCATGAGGAGGTAGTACAGACCGTGCACGGCGTCCACGTCGTGCAGCAGCCGCCAGATCTGCGGCGCGGTACGCCTCCCGACCTGGAAGCTGACGGCCTCGTCGCGCCACATCCCGCCCCGGTCGAGCCCCCAGAGCCCGACCCCGAGCATCACGAGCGCGGGCAGGCAGACGGCGACCCGGCGGTGGGTCCGCGACCGGTGGCCCTCCGACTCGTGCCCTGTCCCACCGGCCGCCGCGACGGCTGTCGCTGCAGCCGCCCCGCGCGACTGCGCTTCCACAGGAACCCCGACGTTCAGCACGGCCCGATCTTTTGTGATTAGCCAACCTTTCAGCGGGCATGACGGCGTATCAGCAGGGATACACCATCCATGCGGCTTAGGCTCCCAGGTGATGAACCGCCTCCGTGTCACCCCCGGCCCGGTCCTCTCCGTCACCGCTCTCTGGCTCACCACGCGTGCCCTGATGCTGTGGCTGCTCGTCCACGACCACGACCCGCTGCTCGGCAGGGGGTCGGTGGCACGTGAGGTATGGCGGTTGTACTTCGGCTGGTACGGCGTCCTCGCGCACGGCTCCTTCCCGGCGCACGACACGCTGTGGCAGTACCCGCCGGGCGCGGGCGCGGTGCTGCTCGCGCCGGGCCTGCTGCCGTGGCTGACGTACTTTCAGGCGTTCGTGGTGCTCACGCTGGCCGTGGACGCGCTGGTCACGGCGGCCCTCGCCCGCGCGGGCACGCCGGCCGGGCGCAGCCCGCTCGGCGCGATCCTGTGGACGGCCGGGCTGCCCCTGCTGCTCCACATCCCGCTCGCCCGGTACGACGTCCAGGTCACCGGCCTGGCCGTGCTCTCGCTGCTGGCGCTGGGCCGCTACCCGCGTGCGGGCGGGGTACTGGGGGCGCTGGGCGCGCTGGTGAAGGTGTGGCCGGCGCTGGTGCTGCTGGGCACGCCCCGGGGGCGGGCGACGCGCGGGGCGTGGGGGTGGGCGGTGGCCGCCGGGGCCGGCTCGCTCGGTGTCCTCGCCGTGTGGTTCGACCATCCGCTGGCCTTTCTGCGGCAGCAGGGCGGGCGCGGGGTGCAGATCGAGTCGCTCGGCGGTACGGCGTTGAATCTCGCGCGGCACGCCGGCTGGCCGGGCCGGACGCGCTACCGGTACGGCGCCGTCGAGCTGGTAGGCCCGTATGTGGACGCCGTCGCCACCGCCTCGCTGGCACTGACGGCGGTCGCCTGCGCGCTGCTGGTGCTGTGGCGGGTGCGGGCGCGGCGCTGGAACGAGGCCACGCCGTACGACGCGGCGCTGAGCGCGGTGCTGCTGTTCACGGTCACCAGCCGGGTGATCAGTCCGCAGTACATGGTCTGGCTGCTCGGTCTGGCCGCCGTGTGCCTGACCTCGCGGCACACCGGTCAGCGGCCGGTCGCGGCGCTGGTCCTGGCGGCGACCGCGCTGAGCACCGTGGTGTACCCGATGTGCTACCGCGAAGTGATCGGCGGCACCTGGACCGGCTGTGTGCTGATGCTGATCCGCAACGGGATTCTGGCGGCCGCCGCCGTGCTGTCCTTCGTCCGGTTGTGGCGGGCCGCGGAGGCGGATGCAAAGAACCCGCGAACGACGGAACCCGGACCCTATTCCGACCGTCTTCCGGAACGGCTGCTAAGCAGCTCTTAACGGAATATTACCCTTCATTTCTACGCTCTCGGCCTGTGGATTCCATGCGAACCGACCCGCCCGACACACCCGACCGGTCAGATCCGCCCGTCAGTCCGGACACCGCCGGGCCCGCGCCCGCGCCGCAGGTCGGTGTCGTCGTCATCGGCTACAACGACCGTGCGCATGTCGCTGACGCCGTGCGTTCGGCACTCGCCCAGGGGCCGGCGGTCGCCGAGGTCGTCGCCGTGGACGACTGCTCGACGGACGGCAGCGCCGAGTTGCTCGACCGGCTGGCGGCCGACGAGCCCCGGCTGCGGGTGGTGCGCCGGCGCGAGAACAGCGGCGGCTGCGGCAGCCCGCGCAACACCGGGATCGACGCGGTGACGACCCCGTACGTGATGTTCCTGGACAGCGACGACGTGCTGCCGTCCGGTGCGGTGGACGCGCTGCTGACGGCGGCCACAGAGACGCACGCCGAGGTCGCGAGCGGGCTGTGCGTGCGCCGGGAGCTGCCCTCAGGGCGCGAACAACCCTGGCAGGCGCCCCTCTACACGGCGCACACCACCCTCGCGCGCCCCTCCCAGCAGCCGCGACTGGTCCACGACACGCTGTGCGTCAACAAGCTGTACCGCACCGACTTCCTGCGTGAGCACGGCATCCGCTTCCCGGAGGGCCGCTTCCTCTACGAGGACATCGTCTTCACCGCGCGTGTGCTGGCCGCCGGCCCGTGCATCGCGCTCGTACCGGACCGCGTGTACGTGTGGCATGTGCGCCGCGGCGCCGAGCGGCTGTCGCTCTCGCTGGACCGGGAGCACATCGGCAACTGGCAGGCGCGCGTGGAGGCGTGCGCGCAGGCGTACGACATCCTGCTGAGCGCCGGGCAGAAGGAGCTGGCGCGGGCGGTGCGGGCCAAGTTCCTCGACCACGAGGTGCGCATGTACGTGCGCGAGCTGGAGTTGCGCGACGCGCACTACCAGCGCGCATGGTGGGCGCACACCAGGGAGTACCTCGCGCACTACGAAGCCCCCGACTGGGAGCTGAACCCTGCGGCGACCGGCCGGGTGCTCGCGCGGGTCGTCCTGGAGTCGCCCGAGCCGCGCGACCTGCCCCGGCTGCGCGAACTGGCCGCACGCCCGGCGCGCCTGCTGCCGCCCTACGCCCGCACCCCCGACGGCGTCCCCGTCTGGTCCGCCGACCTTCCCCAGGTCACCCTCGCGCCGTACCTGACCGGCCCGGTCGCCGCCCTCCCGCTCGCCGTCGACGCGGCGCTGCATCCACGCGCGCGTGCCTCGCTGCTGGGCCTGCGGCTGCACGAGCTGTACGGCAGGGTGGCCGAGGGGGGCCCGCGCGAGGTGGACGTGGAGTGGGTCTCGCGCGACGACGAGCGGACGCGGGGGCGCACAACGGTTCCGCTCGCGCCCTTGGGCACGGACGGCTGGTCGGCGAAACTGCCCGTTGACCTGGCCGCGCTCGGCGCGGGCACCTGGGACCTGCGGCTGACCGTGCACTTCGCGGACGGCACGCAACGGGAGGTCACGGCGCACGCCCTGGCGGGCGCCGGCCGGCTGCGCCGCCGCGCCGTCCCGAGCGCCCGGCACGGCGTGCTCCTGGTTCAGCCGTACGCCACGCACTCCGGCGCACTGGCCGTGCGCATGGCGACCGGCGTGCGCGGGCTCGTACAGGTGCTGCGCGGCCGGCTCCGGCGCCTGCTGCGCTGAGCCGCGCGGTGCGTCACCGGCGCGCCCGCTGCTTGACTGAGAGATGCCCACCGCCGCGCCACGCGGCGGAACGGGCCGACTGAACGAGGAGACAGCCGCAATGACCTGGCTGATCACCGGCGGTGCCGGATACATCGGTGCGCACGTCGTCCGCGCGATGACCGAGGCGGGCGAGCGCACGGTCGTCTACGACGACCTGTCCTCGGGCGTCGCCGAGCGCGTACCGGCGCAGGTTCCCCTGGTGCGGGGCTCCACCCTGGACGCGGACCGGGTGGCCCGCACGCTCGCCGAGCACGAGATCAGCGGGGTCGTGCATCTGGCGGCGAAGAAGCAGGTGGGCGAGTCGGTGGAGCGCCCGCTGCACTACTACCGCGAGAACGTCGAGGGCCTGCGGGTCCTCCTGGAGGCGGTGACGGCGGCGGAGATCCCGTCGTTCGTCTTCTCCTCCTCGGCCGCCGTCTACGGCATGCCGGACGTCGACGTGGTGACGGAGGAGACCCCGTGCCGGCCGATGTCCCCGTACGGCGAGACGAAGCTGGCCTGCGAGTGGCTGGTCCGCGCGGCGGGCAGGGCGAGCGGCATGTCGACCGCCTCCCTCCGGTACTTCAACGTGGCGGGCGCGGCCGGACCCGAACTCGCCGACACCGGCGTGTTCAACCTGATCCCCATGGTCTTCGAGAAGCTCACCGAGGGGGCGGCCCCGCGCATCTTCGGCGACGACTACCCGACCCCCGACGGCACCTGCGTCCGGGACTACATCCACGTGGTCGACCTGGCCGAGGCCCACGTCACCGTCGCCCGTGCCCTGGCCTCCTCCCCCGGCACCGACCTGACCCTCAACATCGGGCGCGGCGAGGGCGTCTCCGTCCGCGAGATGATCGACCGCATCAACGCGGTCACCGGCTACGACCGCCCGCCGACGGTCACCGCGCGCCGCCCCGGCGACCCCGCCCGCGTCGTGGCCTCCGCCACCCGCATCGCCACCGAGCTGGGCTGGCAGGCCAAGTACGACGTCCAGGACATGATCACCTCGGCCTGGGAGGGCTGGGTACACCACCACCCGGAGGCGGCGCGGTCGTAGTCTCCCGACGAGGGGCGGCTCGGCCCGGAGGCCATCTGCGGCCAGCACGGGGGGCGGGCGCCCCCTCACAACGCCTTCAGTGCCCCCGCCGTGGCCCGGGCCAGCTTGTCCAGGTAGCCCTTCGGCAGCTTCGGGGAGCGGGTGACCACCGCACGCCAGTACAGGGGACCGGAGATCAGGTCGAGTGCGAGGTCGGGGTCGAGCCCCGGCCGCACCTCGCCCCGCTCCTCCGCCACCGCCACGATCTTGCTGGCCACGCCCTCCTGACCGTCCCGCAGGGCCTTCTGGAAGGCGTCGGCGATGTCGGGATTGCGGGCCGCCTCCGCCTGCAGGTCGGGGATGATCTGCGAGGCGATGGGGTGGCGCAGGGCACGGGACGTGACCTCGTAGAGGAGGCGGAGGTCGCCCTCCAGGGAACCCGTGTCGGGGACGGGGAGGCCGAGGACCGCCATCGCCGACACCACGTCCAGGACGAGGTGCAGTTTCGAACGCCAGCGCCGGTACACCGCCGTCTTGCCGACGCCCGCGCGCCGCGCGATGCCCTCGATGGACATGCGCGCGTATCCGACGGCCGCCAGCTCCTCGAAGACCGCCGCGCGGATGGCCTCGGTCACGTCCTCCCGGAGTACGGCGGCCCCCGCGGGGGTCCGGCGGCGCGTACGCGTCGGCGGCTCGTCGGCGTTCGTCGTCATGACGCACAGCATAGGCCGTTACGACGAGACGGTTGCGTTCCGACGTCGATTGGTTCTACGCTCACGTTGCGACGATACGGTCCCGTTCCGACGTAAGAGAACGTGAAGAGAAGCGTAAAAAACGCGCGAAGCGGAGGAAGCGCCGGACAAGGGACCCACACGACGCACCCCCGGCCGGCGGCCGGACGCGCCACCCCCTCCCCACGAGCGAAAGCAGCGGATGTGAGCCAGGTCCTCGACACACCGCCTCCCACCCAGGCCCCGGCCGACGACCTCGCCGCGCTGGCCGCCCGGCACGGCCTGTCGGTCAGCGGCGCCCGCCCCTCCCTGCCGGAATACGTCCGCCAGCTGTGGGCCCGGCGCCACTTCATCAGCGCCTTCGCCACCGCCAAACTCACCGCCCAGTACAGCGAGGCGAAGCTCGGCCAGGTCTGGCAGGTCATGACCCCGCTGCTGAACGCGGCGGTCTACTACTTCATCTTCGGCGTGCTGCTGGGCACCAAGCAGCACGTGCCGGACTACGTCCCGTTCCTGGTCACGGGCGTGTTCGTGTGGACGTTCACACAGAGCTCGATCATGGCCGGCACCCGCGCGATCTCCGGCAACCTCGGTCTGGTCCGCGCCCTGCACTTCCCGCGCGCCGCGCTGCCGATCTCCTTCTGCCTCCAGCAGCTGCAGCAGCTGCTGTTCTCGATGGCCGCGCTGATCGTCATCCTGCTCTGCTTCGGCGTGCCGGTCGCCGTCTCCTGGGTGCTGGTGCTCCCGGTCCTGGTCCTGCAGTTCATCTTCAACACAGGCGTGTCGCTGGTCATGGCGCGCATGGGCGCCAAGACCCCGGACATCGCCCAGCTGATGCCCTTCATCCTGCGCACCTGGATGTATGTGTCCGGCGTGATGTGGAGCATCGACAAGCTCACCAGGAAGGACCACCTGCCGCACATCGTCACGGTCCTGCTGGAGACCAACCCGGCCGCGGTCTACATCGACCTCATGCGGTACGCGCTGATCGACAGCTTCCACGCCCGCCAGCTGCCCCCGCACGTGTGGGCCGCGGCCACCGGCTGGGCACTGCTCGCCGGCATCGGCGGCTTCATCTACTTCTGGAAGGCTGAGGAGACCTACGGCCGTGGCTGAGCAGACCGAAGCGAAGATCCCCACCGTCATCGCCGAGAACGTCGACATCGTCTACCGGGTCAACGGCACCGGCGCCGGCCGCGGCACCGCCACCGCCGCCCTCAACCGCATCCTGCGCCGCAATCAGACCGAGAAGGCGGCGGGCGTGCGCCGGGTGCACGCGGTGAAGAAGGTGTCGTTCATCGCCTACAAGGGCGAGGCGATCGGCCTCATCGGCACCAACGGCTCCGGCAAGTCGACGCTCCTCAAGGCGGTCGCCGGCCTGCTCCCCGTGGAGAACGGCCACATCTACACCCACGGCCAGCCCTCCCTGCTCGGCGTCAACGCGGCCCTGATGAACGACCTCACCGGCGAGCGCAACGTCCACCTCGGCGGTCTCGCCATGGGCATGTCGCGGGAGCAGGTCAAAGAGCGCTACGAGGACATCGTCGAGTTCTCCGGGATCAACGAGAAGGGCGACTTCATCACCCTTCCGATGCGCACCTACTCCTCCGGTATGGCCGCCCGGCTGCGGTTCTCCATCGCCGCCGCCAAGGACCACGACGTCCTGCTGATCGACGAGGCCCTGGCCACCGGCGACCGCAAGTTCCAGATGCGCTCCGAGGAGCGGATCCGCGAACTGCGCGAGAAGGCGGGCACGGTCTTCCTGGTCAGCCACAACAACAAGTCGATCCGCGACACCTGCGAGCGGGTCCTGTGGCTGGAGCGCGGCGAGCTGCGCATGGACGGGCCCACGGAGGAGGTCATGAAGGAGTACGAGACCTTCACCGGTGACAAGGGCGACAAGAAAACCGGCACCGGCAAGGCGGCGTAAAAGTTAGCAGGAGGGAAACCGGGAGTCGCGGAACTTCCTCTTCCTCCCTGAGCGTCTCTCCCCCCGAGCACGGTCATCCCTTTCATCCGCTTAGTGACAGTATGTTATGAAGGGTGCCCCGAGCTGAACGAGCAGAAGGAGTCCACTGCGATGCCCCAACTCAGCGTCATCGTCTACGGACCGAACGCACAGGGGCATCTGACAGAGCTGCTTGGCTCCCTGGAGGCCCACCCGCTCCCCGACGCCGAGGTCATCGTCGCCGCGGTCGGCGACTGGGCACGGGAGACGGCCGAGGGCCACGCCCCCGACACGATCGTCGTACCGCTGCCCGAGGGCACCGCTGACGCGGCGGCCCGGACCGCCGGCGCCGCCCGTGCGACTGGCCGCTGGCTGCACTTCGTGCACGCCAAGGACGGCCTGCCGGCCGGCGCCGCCCGGCTGATCGCCGAGCGCACCGCCGAACTGGACGCCGCCACCGGCGCCGACGGCGACGCCCCCGTGGACGTGCTCCTCTTCGACCATGTCACCACCACCTGGCAGACCGCGGCCACGCCCTCCGGCGACGGCCGCCTGCTCGCCGCCGTCGGCCGCGAGGGCCTGCCCCTGGACGAGTCCGCCGACCTGCTGCGCCTCACCCCGCTGCTCGGCAACCGCGCCCTGCGTGCGGAGTTCTGGCAGGCGCACGAGGAACGGCTCACCACCCACGACGAACCGCACGCCGCGTACGCGACCCTGCTGCACGCCGGCCGCGTCGCCTGCCTGAACCAGGTGGCGTACGAGAACCGCGAACTGCGCCCCGAGAGCCTGCCGCCGCGCGCCCCCGAGGACCGGTTCACGCTGATCGGGAGCTACGAGTCGCTGCTCGCGCTCACCAAGGACCGCCGCGCTGCCCGCACGGTGCTGTACGACCTGATGATGCGCGACCTCGTGCGCACCTTCGCCGGCGAGAACCTGCCCGACGACGTGGCCCGGGAGTTCTTCCACCGGGCCTCCCTCGCCGCGGTCCGCTGGCGCCCCGGGAACCACGAACGCCCGGCGGGCGTGGAGGGCGTACGGCACGCGCTGCTGGAGGAGGGCGCGTACACCAAGTACCGCGCCTTCCAGGCCGCCAACCGCGCCCGCCGCGCTGCCAAGAAGGCCGTACGGACCCGTAAGAAGCAGGTCGGCGCCAAGCTCCGCGACCAGCAGTACCGCCGCGCCCTGACCCGCCCGGTCGACCCGGACCTGGCCGTGTTCGCCGCCTACTGGGAGCGCGGAGTGGCCTGCAACCCGGCCGCGATCGCCGCGAAACTCCGCGAACTCGCCCCGCACGTCCACCCGGTGTGGGTGGTGTCGAAGAGCAACGAGGCCCTGCTGCCGCCCGGTACCGACCATGTGATCCCCGGCACCCGCCGCTACTGGGAGACCCTGGCCACCGCCAAGTACCTCGTCAACAACGTCAACTTCCCCAACGCGGTGGTCAAGCGCCCCGACGCGGTCCACCTCCAGACCCACCACGGCACCCCGCTCAAGCGCATGGGCCTGGACCAGATGGAGCACCCGGCCGCCGCCAAGGGCCTGGACTTCGACGCCCTGCTGACCCGCATCGACAAGTGGGACTACAGCGTCAGCGCCAACAGCCACTCCACCCGCATGTGGGAGCGCGCCTACCCGGCCCGCTACACCTCGCTGGACCACGGCTACCCGCGCAACGACGTCTTCTACTCGGCCACGGCCGCCGACGTCCGCGCCGCCCGCGCACGCCTCGGCATCCCGCGCGGCAAGACGGCCGTCCTGTACGCCCCGACCCACCGCGACTACGAGGCTGGCTTCACTCCGCGCCTGGACCTGGCCGAACTCGCCGACCGGCTCGGCGAGAACACGGTCCTGCTGGTCCGCGCCCACTACTTCTACGGCGGCGCCGCCTCCCCGCTCACCGGCCTGCGCCGCTCCGGCCGGATCATCGACGTCTCCTCCTACGACCCCGTCGAGGAGCTGTGCCTGGCCGCCGACGCGCTGGTCACGGACTACTCGTCGATCATGTTCGACTACGCCAACCTCGACCGTCCGATCGTCGTCTACGCCGACGACTGGGAGACCTACCGCACCACCCGGGGCGTCTACTTCGACCTGATGACCGACCACCCCGGCCAGGTCGCCCGCACCCAGGAGCAGCTGACGGAGATCTTCGCCTCCGGCGCCTGGCGTGACGAGAGCGCGGCCAAGGCGCGGGCCGCCTTCCGGCGCCGGTTCTGCGAGTACGACGACGGCCGCGCGGCCGAACGGGTCGTACGACGGGTGTTCCTGGGCGAGCCGGAGGACTCACTGCCCCCGGTGATCCCGCTGGAGGAACGCGCCCCCGCCCCGACCCCCGAGGAGGCCTCGGCATGACGACCACGACGACCACGACCCCCGACGTCACGGTCACCGTCATCGTCTACAACGACGCGGCGCGCCTGCCCCGGGCGGTGGCGTCCCTGCGCGCGCAGACGCACGCGAACATCGAGATCATCATCAGCGACGACCACTCCACGGACGACACACCGACCGTGGCGCGTCAGCTGGAGGCGCAGGACTCTCGCGTCCGCTATCTCCGCCTGCCGGAGAACAGCGGCGGCTGCAGCGCCCCGCGCAACCGGGCCATCGAGATCGCCCGGGCGCCGTATCTGATGTTCCTCGACAGCGACGACGAACTCCCGCCCCGCGCGGTCGAGTTGCTGCTCGCCGCGCACCGCGAGCGCGAGCTGGACTTCGCCATGGGCGCCTGCCAGCGCCTCCGGGTGGACACCGGCCGACGCACCACGTGGATGCCGCACCTGTTCGCCGAGCGGCGCACGCTGGAGAACATCGAGTCGGACACGGAGCTGCTCTTCTGGCCGCTGTCGACGAACAGGATGTACACACGCGACTTCCTGAACCGCAACAACCTCCGCTTCCCCGAGGGCGTCCACTACGAGGACCAGCTGTTCTCGATTCAGGCGTTCTGCCTGGCGAAGGCTTTCACGATCATCCCGGACCCGGTGTACGTCTGGCACATCGAGCCGTTCGCGGCGGCGGAGTCGGCCACGATCTCCAACCAGCGGCACAAGATCTCCAACGTTCAGGACCGCATCCGCGTCCACCGCATGATCGACGACTTCCTGGAGAAGAGCGGGCATGCCGGGCTGCGGGAGGCCAAGGACTTCAAGTTCCTCAAGCACGACTTCAGGCTGTACGCGGGCGATCTGCCCTACCGGGACGCGGAGTGGCTGACCGCCTTCACGGACCTCGTGAACCCGTACCTGGACACCCTGTCTCCCGGCGCGTACGTCCGTCTGCCCCGGCCGGAGCGGGTGGTGCTGGAGCTGCTGCGGGACGGGCGCCCGGCCGACGCCCAGCTCGCGGCGCGCGGCCTGGGTCACGGGGTGGCACCGCGGCGGATCACGGCTGACGCTTCCGGTGTCCCGTACTGGGGCGACAGCGTGCCTTCCGAGGACCGCGCCCGCCGCGAACTGGACGTGTCCGACCTGGAGTTGGACACGCGTCCGTTCCCGAGCGCCCAGTTCCGCCACGAGATCACAGAACTGACGCGTGGCTCGCGGGCCACGCTCACCCTGTCCATCCGCACGTACGATCCCGGTCTGCGCCTTCCCATCGGCCCCCAGCGCGCCCGCCTGGTGCTGGCTCCCGGCGGACGCCGCATGACCGTGCCCTTCCGGCTGGACCCGGTCCGGCCCGGTCTGTTCGAAGGCACCGTGCACCTGGACCTCGCCGCCGCCCCGATCCCCCTCCAGGGCTTCGAGGGCGCCCGTCACCCCCTGGTCGTCCTGAACCAGCAGGGCCTGTCGAACTCCGGCCTGCTCCTGGCCCCGCTCGACTTCCCCACAGCCACGGCCCGCGTCGACTACCACTCCGGCGCTACGCCGCACCAGGTCACCATCGAACCGGAGGGCCGCAACCCCGGCCGTCTCCAGATCCGCTGGCATCCCGTCGGCGTGACGGCAAGCGTCATCCGCCCGGTCATCCGCAAGATCGCCCGCCCGCGCGTCCGCAAGGTGGCGAAGCTGGTGGCAAGCGTGCTGAGGTGAGAACGGCCGCGTTCCGGCGCCACCCGCACGGAAAGTGGTCGGGTGGCGCCAGGAGCTGCTGTACCTTCAGTCAGGCGCGTGGGCCATCCCGTCTGTCAGGGCGCCACCCGGTACAGGATCTGCCCGGCCGGACCCACGGTCACCTTCCGCAGACCCGGACCCGGCAAGCCCCCCGGCGCCACGACCCACTTCACGTCGTACTCCCGCAGGATCCCGGCCCGGTCCGAGGCGGACGTCCCCGAGGCGAAGTACCGCTCCACCGCCGCGTCCCGCTGCGCGGCGTCCCGCAGGAACACATCCGGATACCCCGGCGCCACGGTGTACGCCCCGTACGCGGGAATCTGCCGCGCGGGAGACCTCCGGGCCATCACCACGTCCCCGTACTTCACCCAGGGCGTGATCCAGTGGTATCCGACCCACGGCGTCCGGTACTTGGCGGCGACCACGGAAGGCAGCGCGGCCCGCCCCGTCACATAGCCGAGCGTCCCGGCCTGCGTCCACGCCCCCACAGCCAGCGCGGCGCCCAGCACACACGCCCACCCCGTCCGCACGGCCCGCCGCCCCGCCGACACGGCCTCCAGCGCCGCCGCGAGCTGCGCCGGGATCAGCGCGGCCGGCAGGGCCCGGCCCCAGGAGTAGTGGCCGGTCAGCCCGCCCGCGGCGAACACCAGCGCGCCCAGGAGGAAGAACAGGGCCAAGGGGTCCCGGCGGTCCCTGCGGACACGCAGCACCAGCGCCGCCACCCCGAGCAGCACCAGCCCGAACCGCGCGGCCAAGTCCTCGTACAGCGGCTTGTGGATGGCCTCCAGGTCCGCGCCGGCGGAGAAGAGCGAGAAGAAGTCGTAGTACGGCCACAGCCACAGCAGGAGCAGGCCCAGGGCCGGCGCGGCGGCCAGTCGCGGCAGCACCGCCCGGCCCGGCCGCGCCGCGATCACCACGGCCAGCGCCCCGAGAGACGCCACGACGCCCGTGAACTGGTGGCACAGCAGGATCAGCGCCCACAGCACACCGAGCCACAGCCACCTCCCCCACGCGGCCTCCTCCCGCATCGCCCGGGTGAGCCAGGCCCAGAAGTGGAAGGTGAGGCCGAGCGCGAAGGCGCTGGGGTACGCCACCGTGAGCGCCAGGGAGTTCAGGCCCAGGAAACCGGACCAGTTGAACAGCAGAGTGCCCCACAGGAAGAGCAGGCTGAGCAGCGCCAGCGCGGGGGCCATACGGTGCGCGCTGAGGGTGCGGACGTAGCGCCGGACACCGGTGACCAGCAGACTCAGCCCGACGAACGCGGCGATCCGCAGGACCACGAACACCGACAGGCCGGTCAGCTTGGCGAGCACGCCCAGCACCAGCATCCACGGCGAGTAGTAGGGGCTCGGGGTGTCCGCGTCGACCAGCGGGTTGCCGGGATGCAGCAGGCCGTGGCGCAGGCGCTGGACGGTGGCCGCGTGCATGCCGAGGTCCCCCGCCCACGGCAGACGGACGATCACCAGGAGGAGCAGTACGACGACGAGCGCGGCGGCGGCCTGCGGCAGCGCCCGGCCGGCCCGCGCGGCGCCCGCCGGGGACTGTGTGCGGCTCACCGGCTCGGTGTCAGACGGTGCGGTGTGCATCCTGCTGAAACACCCACGTGCGGTAGACCAGAAAACGGAAGGCGGAGGCTAGCACGATCGACAGTGCCTTCGCCGCATTCGCCTGCAGCACGCTGTGCAGGCCGAGACCGTGGTAACCGACCCAGAACAGGCCGATTTCCATCAGGACACCGAGGCCGCTGAACACGAAGAACAGCATGATCTGTCTGCGGGTGGGCGCGGCCCGGTCACGATAGGTGAAATAGCGGAAGCCCAGGTAATTGGTCGCCATCGCGGTGCAGCTGGCCAGGACGTTCGCGGTCATCGCCTGGCAACCCAGGCCGCGCAGCAGCAGGTTGAAGACCAGGAAATTGACGAGGACACCGCTGCCGCCGACGATCCCGAATTTCACGAGCTCCAGCACGACACGTGTGACGGGCCGGGCCGGAGCCGGCGCGGGCGTGGGGGGCGCTGCCGGGTGGGTCTCGGTGAGGTGAACAGTCACATCGCAGACCCTATCCGAAAGGCGCCGATGAGCAGGAAATGGTAAATTCGCTGATCGTTTTTCGCTAAAGGTCGGCAAGAAACGGAACGCCCCGGGCCGGTTTCCCGTCGACCCGGGGCGGGCGCTCGCTGCCGTACCGTGCTCGGCTTACGAGTGCGTGCGCAGCAGCGTCCGCATCGTCCGCATCGCCACCGAGAGGTTGGCGAGGTCGAACGTCTCCGAGCCGCGGATCTCCTCCAGGGTGGTGCGCGCCCGGCTCAGGATGGGCGCGTTCTTCTGCTCCCAGGCCTTGAAGCGCTGCTCCGGCGTGGAGGTGCCGTTGCCGACCGCGAGGACGTCCGCGGTGAGCGCCGCGTGCGCCGCGTACAGGTCCTCACGGATGGAGGCGCGGGCCATGGACTGCCAGCGGTCGCTGCGGGGCAGTTCGATGATGCGGTCCATCAGCTGCGTGATGCTGAGCCGGTCGGCGAGGTCGTAGTACACCTCGGCGACGTCCAGCGGCTCCTTGCCCGTGCGGTCGGCCACCGACACGATGTCGAGCGCCGGGAAGGCGGAGGAGAACCCGGCCACGCGGGTGGCGAGCTCGTCCGGGACGCCGGCCGCGGACAGCTCGTCGTACACGTGCTGGTACCACTCCAGGTCCGCGCCGCGCAGCAGCTTCGGCAGCTCCTGCCACACCCGCTCGACCCGCTCGGCGAAGAACTCGACCGTCTCGGCGAGCTTCAGCGGCTGCGGCCGGTTGTTGAGCAGCCAGCGCGTGCCGCGCTCCACGAGCCGGCGCGAGTGCAGCCGGATCCGGGTCTGGACGGCCGCGTCGACCTGGTTGTCCAGCGCCTCGACCGCGTCCCACACCGGTGCCGAGCAGAAGATCACGCGGGCGGCCGTCTGGGCGCGGACGATCTCCTCCAGGGAGGCCCCGGTCTCCTCGCGCAGCCGGTGCAGATACGTCGTACCGCCCGTGTTGACCGTGTCGTTGACCAGCACCGTCGTGGTGATCTCGCGGCGCAGCGGGTGGTTGTCGATCGCCTCGGTGAACCGCTCGCGCAGCGCCGTCGGGAAGTAGGCGTGCAGCAGGCCGCGCAGATACGGGTCGTCCGGCAGGGAGGTGGCCAGCAGCTCCTCGGCGACCGTGATCTTCGTGTACGCCAGGACGACGGCCGTCTCCGGGCTGGTGAGGCCCTGGCCCTGGCCGAGGCGCTCGCGGATCTGGCGGTCGGTGGGCAGGAACTCCAGCGCCCGGTCCAGGTGGCCCTCGCGCACCAGGTGGCGCAGGAACCGCTGCTGGGCGTGGAGCATGTCCTTGGCCTGGAACAGGGCGTTGGCCAGGGCGGTGTTCTGCGCGTAGTTGTTGCGCAGGACCAGCGCGCCGACCTCGTCGGTCATCTCGGCGAGGATCTTGTTGCGCTGCTTGACGGTCATGTCGCCGTCCGCGACCAGGCTGTTCAGCAGGATCTTGATGTTCACCTCGTGGTCGGAGGTGTCCACGCCGGCGCTGTTGTCGATCGCGTCGGTGTTGATCTTGCCGCCGTGCATGGCGAACTCGATCCGGCCGAGCTGGGTCAGGCCCAGGTTGCCGCCCTCGCCGACGACCTTGACCCGGAGGTCCTTGCCGTCGACCCGGATGGCGTCGTTGGCCTTGTCGCCGACGTCCGCGTTGGACTCCGCCGACGACTTCACGTACGTGCCGATACCGCCGTTCCACAACAGGTCGACCGGCGACTGGAGGATCGCCTTCATCAGGTCGGCCGGGGTCATCTTGGTGACCTTGTCCTCGATGCCGAGGGCCTCGCGGATGTGGGCGTTGACCGGGATCGACTTGGCGCTGCGCGGGAAGATCCCGCCGCCGGCCGACAGCAGCTCGGTGCTGTAGTCGGCCCAGCTGGAGCGGGGCAGCTCGAACAGGCGGCGGCGCTCGGCGTACGACGTCGCCGCGTCCGGGGTGGGGTCGATGAAGATGTGCCGGTGGTCGAAGGCGGCGACCAGGCGGATGTGCTCGGACAGCAGCATGCCGTTGCCGAACACGTCACCGGACATGTCACCGATGCCGACGACCGTGAAGTCCTGGCTCTGCGTGTCCACGCCCAGCTCGCGGAAGTGCCGCTTGACGGACTCCCAGGCGCCGCGCGCGGTGATGCCCATGCCCTTGTGGTCGTATCCCGCGCTGCCGCCGGAGGCGAAGGCGTCACCGAGCCAGAAGTTGTACTTCTCGGCGACCCCGTTGGCGATGTCGGAGAAGGTCGCGGTGCCCTTGTCGGCGGCGACGACCAGGTAGGTGTCGTCCCCGTCGTGCCGGACCACGTCCTGCGGGGGCACGACCTCGCCGGCGACCATGTTGTCGGTGATGTCGAGCAGCGCCGAGATGAACGTCTTGTAGCTGGCGATGCCCTCGGCCAGCCAGGCGTCGCGGTCCACGCTCGGGTCCGGCAGCTGCTTGGCGACGAAGCCGCCCTTGGCGCCGACCGGCACGATGACGGTGTTCTTCACCATCTGCGCCTTGACCAGGCCGAGGATCTCGGTGCGGAAGTCCTCACGCCGGTCGGACCAGCGCAGACCGCCTCGGGCGACCTTGCCGAAGCGCAGGTGCACGCCCTCGACGCGCGGCGAGTACACCCAGATCTCGTACGCCGGGCGCGGCGCCGGCAGGTCCGGGATGGCCTGCGGGTCGAACTTCATGGAGACGTAGTCGTGCGGCTGGCCGCCGTCCGCCTCCTGGAAGAAGTTGGTGCGCAGGGTCGCCTTGATGACGGTGAGGAAGGAGCGGAGGATCCTGTCCTCGTCCAGGCTCGCCACCTGGTCCAGGGCCGCGTCCAGCTCCTCCAGCAGGGCGTCGACGATCTCCAGGCCGGCCTTCTGCCGCTCCGGTGACATCCGCGCCTCGAACAGCGAGACGAGGAGCCGGGTGGTGTGGACGTTGTTGCGGAGGGTGTCCTCCATGTAGTCCTGCGAGAAGGTCGAACCGGCCTGCCGCAGGTACTTGGCGTAGGCGCGCAGCACCATCGCCTGCCGCCAGGTCAGCCCGGCGCTCAGCACGAGCGCGTTGAAACCGTCGTTCTCGGCCTTGCCGGTCCAGGTGGCCGCGAAGGCCTCCTGGAAGCGCTCACGCGCGTCGTCGCCGAGGTACTCCCCGCCGCCGGCCGCCTTCGGCATACGCAGACCGAAGTCGTAGATCCAGGCGGTGCTGCGGTCCACGCACCGCAGCTCGTACGGCCGCTCGTCGGTGACCTCGACGCCGAGGCGGCTGAGGACCGGCAGCACCTGCGAGAGGGAGACCGAGCCGCCCTTCTGGTAGATCTTGAACCGGCGTTCCTCGGGTCCGGCGCCCACCGGCTCGTACAGGCTCAGGCTGAAGGTCTTGTCCTCGCTGAGCTGCTCGAGGTGGACCAGGTCGGCGACCGCGGCGCGCGGGGTGTGGTCGGCCTTGTAGCCCTCGGGGAAGGCGTTGTTGTAGCGGCGCAGCACCTCGGCCGCGCGCTCCTCGCCGCACTCGGCGGTCAGCGCCTCGGCGAACGCGTCGGTCCAGGAGCGGGCGGCCTCCACCAGACGGGCCTCGATGCGCTCCTTGTCGCTGTCCGACAGCTCGGGCAGCTCGGTGCCCGGCGGGACACGGACGACGAAGTGCAGCCGGGAAAGGATCGACTCGGTGTTCCAGGCGGTGAAGTCGACGCTGACGCCGCCGAGCTCCTCCTTCAGGATGTCGATGATCCTCAGCCGGACACCGGTGGTGTAGCGGTCGCGCGGGAGGTAGACGAGGGCCGAGTAGTAGCGGCCGTACTCGTCCTGGCGCAGGTAGAGCCGCAGCCTGCGACGCTCCTGCAGATACAGCACGGACGTGGCGATGGACTGCAGTTCGGCGGCGGGCGTCTGGAACAGCTCGTCGCGCGGGTACGTCTCCAGGATCTGCAGCAGGTCCCGGCCGTCGTGGCTGTTGGGCGAGAACCCGGCGAGCCCCAGCACCTCGTCGACCTTGCGGCGGATGACGGGCACGCGGCGCACGGACTCGGTGTACGCGGCCGAGGAGAACAGCCCGAGGAACCGCCGCTCACCGACGACGTTCCCCTGCTCGTCGAACTTCTTGACGCCGATGTAGTCCAGGTACGACGGCCGGTGCACGGTGGCCCGGCTGTTGGCCTTGGTCAGCACGAGCAGCTTGTGCTCGCGGGCCTTGGCGCGGGCGTCGGCCGGAAGGCGCTCGAAGGAGGGGCTGACCGGGTGCTGCTCGTCCTCGGCGTGGTGCGGGTCGGAGCGCAGTATGCCGAGACCGGTGCCGGGCACCGCGGCGAGCGTGTCGTCGTCGCGCAGCTGGTACTCGCGGTAGCCGAGGAAGGTGAAGTGGTCGTCGGCCAGCCAGCGCAGCAGCTCGCGGGCCTCCTCGGCCTCGGGCGCGGGCAGGTCACCGGGCAGGGGCTCGCTGCCCAGCCCGTCGGCGATCCGGGTCGCCGCGTCCCGCATCTTCTCCCAGTCCTCGACGGCCTCGCGGACGTCGGACAGCACGCGCAGCAGGTCGGCGGTGATCTGCTTCAGGTCGGCGCGGTCGGTCTCCCGGTCGATCTCGACATGGATCCAGGACTCGAAGTGCGCATCGTGCGGGAGCTCACCGGCGGGCGGGTTCGGCAGGACCTCGATCAGCTTGCCGGTCAGGTCACGCCGGACGACGAACTGCGGGTGGACGACGACATGGATGCCGCGCCCGCGCCGGGTCAGCTCGTTGGTGACCGAGTCGACGAGGAAGGGCATGTCGTCGGTGACGACTTCCACGACCGAGTGACTGCAGGTCCACCCGTTCTCCTCGACGGTCGGGGTGTGGACCCGCACGTTCGCCGTGCCCTGGGGGCGGTGCTCGGCGAGCCGGTAGTGCGAGAGCGCTGCGCCGAAGACGTCGACCGGGTCACGGCCGGTGAGGTCTTCCGGGGCGGTGTGCAGGTAGTAGCGCTGGAGGAACGCGAGCACGGACTCGCTGTCCGGGGTGTCCGGGGAGCTCTCGTCCGTGGTCCCGGTCGGTAGGTGCCCCCCGACCGGGCTGTTCTCAGCTACCCGGGCGGCCCTCTCGAGCAGCTCGGCCTTGGCTTCGTCCAGCTTGGTCTGCATTGTCCTCTGACTCCTGTCGCGCGCCGTTGCGTGACGTAGAAGGAAGTACGGTCTCTTCCCCTCCGGCTCGACGCCACGGCCCGGGGTGTCCGGTCCGCATCGACGCTATGCCGCGAGGTGAGATACGCGGGGGGAATTCGGCCATTCTCGACACACCCGTGGGGTGTGACGCTGCTCTCGGCGCCGCCGTGTCCAGGGTTGTCCTCGGCGTCCCGGGGGCTCCTGCGGCCCCGTCCCGCCCGCGAAGACCAGCGACCGCCGCCCGGTCACGGAGGTGTTCCGTGCAACCCGGGCGCAGGGCAGGGGCAGGATCGCCCCCGCGAGATATCGCGCTGATCACGCCACAAGGCTATCGCTCCTTACCCCGGACCCGTCATGAGCCGTATGTGTACAAAACCGAGGGGTGAAGTTTGACGTTCTGCACAGCGGTCGAACGGGAGGCGGTGACGTATCCGGTCGGGTGCGTCCCCTGGGGTCACCGGGGGCCCGGGCCGCAGGGGCGGGCAGCCGCCCCGGCCGCGTCCGGTCGCGCGGGGGAAGCCCCGACCGCACCCTGAGAACAGGGCACCCCGACATCCGGTAGGGCTCCGAGGCCGTCGCCGAAACCGTGACGGCCCCCTTGGCAAGCACGCCCGATGTTGGCACCTTGCCCAGGGACAGTGCGTCCCGCCCAGGAGTACCGGAACACCGGAGTACCCGGAGGAGCCGACATGCCCGCGAAGATCCTGATCGTCACCGGCGACGCGGCGGAGTCCCTGGAGGTCCTCTACCCGTACCAGCGCCTGCGCGAGGAAGGCTACGACGTCCATATCGCGGCCCCCTCCCGCAAGACGCTCCGCTTCGTCGTCCACGACTTCGAACCCGGCTACGACACCTACACCGAGAAGCCCGGCTACACCTGGCCTGCCGACCTGGCCTTCTCCGACGTGGATCCCGGCGAGTACGCGGCCGTCGTCATCCCCGGCGGCCGGGCCCCCGAGTACCTGCGCAACGATCCCGAACTCCGCAAGATCCTCAAGGCGTTCTTCGACTCCGACAAGCCGGTCGCCCAGATCTGCCACGGCCCGCTGCTCACCGCCGCGATCGACAGCCTGCGGGGCCGCCGGGTCACGGCCTACCCCGCGCTCGAGCCGGACATGCAGGCAGCCGGAGCGGGCTTCCAGGACACCGAGGCCGTGGTCGACGGCACCCTGGTCTCCTCCCGAGCCTGGCCGGACCACCCGGCCTGGATGCGGGAGTTCCTCAGGGTGCTGCGCTCGAAGGCACCGGTGAGCTGAGCGGGGCGGCGGGGGCAAGGAAGGGGGCGGGGGCGGGTCTCGCCGTTGAGCTTGCGGTGCGTCGCCGGGCGGCGGGCAGCGGGTCCTTCGTGGCCGGCCGCGTCCACGCGGCGGAGCCGCATATCAGACACACGGCCCGCACCCCTTCGAGGCGCTGCAGTAGCCGTCGGCTTCGTGGCACCGCCGCCGAACCCACGCCACCCAGCCACAGCACAGGGCACCAACACCAGCACCGGTCACCGGTCACCAAGAACCCGGCACCCGCGGCTACGCCGCTATTCGCTCCGCTTCCTCCACCGCCTCGGCCAACGTGTCCACCACCGGTACCCCCGCCTCCTCCAGACTGGCCCGGCTGTGCGACCCCCCGGTGTACAGCACGGCCCGTGCCCCGGCACGCACCGCCGCGACCGCGTCATCCGCCGCGTCCCCGATCACCACGGTCCGCGCGGGCTCCACCGCCCCGCTCAGCGCCTCCAGATGCCGCACCATGTGCTCGGCCTTGCTGCCCCCGGACGGCCCCGTACGCCCGTCGACCCGCAGGAAATGCGGCTCTATGCCGAATCCCCGCACGAGTGGCACCAGCTCCTCGTGCACATACATGCTCAGCAGCGACTGGCTGTTCCCCGCCGACCGCCACCCCGCGAGCAGGTCCGCCGCCCCCTCGGTCAGACCGCACCGCACCCGGTGCTCGGCGTAGTGCCGGTGGAAGACCCCGTCCATCAGCTCCCACTCGGCATCGGTCGGCAGCCGGCCGATCAGCCGCTCGTAGAACTTCGGCACCGGCACGCAGTACAGCGACCGGTACTGCTCCAGCGTGATCGGCGCGAGCCCCAGCTCGGCGAAGGCCGCGTTGGTCGCCCCGATGATCGCGTCATTGTCGTGGAACAGCGTGCCGTTCCAGTCCCAGACGATGTGCGCGCTTACCTGCATCCCCATGCCAAAGACCGTACCCGCCGCCACTGACAACGACCGCTGCGAGCGGATACGACCAGGTCAGGCCCGTTCGATCAGGTTGGGGATCTCCTGCGTGGCGTACCACAGCAGCTCGTGATCGTCCGCTCCGTCCACGACGAACTGCGCGTCGTCGTCCCCGCCGTCGGCCGCCTCCAGCGCCTGCGCCGCCGCGGCCACGGCCTGCTCCGCGTCATCGGCGTCGACATGCACCGCGGCCGCCTTGGCGAGCGGCACGGTCGCCGTCACGGTCACCTGGCCCAGAGCGGTCGGGTCGAGCCCACGGTCGGGGTCGACGCTCGCGACGCCGTCGGCCACGTCCACGGCGACCACCAGCCGGCGCCGTACCGCACCCGGGTCCGCGGCGAGCAGCCGCAGCGAGGCCAGCGCGGCCCGGCTGAGCGCCGCGTACTCCAGCTCCTCGATGTCCTCGGAGAGGTACCACTCGCGCAACGCGGGCGTCACCGCGTACGCGACGAAGGGGCCGCTCCCCAGCTCACCCGTTTTGTGCGCCTCGGCGAGACCGGGGAGGGTCAGGGGGACGTAGACGCGCATGCTGGCCGCTCTTTCCTGCTCAAAGGCTCCGCTGGGCCCCGGGAAGGCCGGCTGCCGCGTCTCCCGGAGGGCCTTCAGGATACGTGCGCCCGTCCCCTTTCGGGTCTGTGCCCGCGCCCCGGAAGCCGTCGACTCCGGGCCGCGAATTCACCCGGAGCACCCGCCGCATCCCGGCGATCGCCCCATCCCGCGTCCCTCGGATAGGTGAACCTCTCCGCCCCTCCCGAGCTCTCCCCGCCGTCCTTGCCACCCCGCTCCCGGGCGCCGTACAAGGTCCACACCAGCGAGTTACCGCCCGGTATCAACCGGGCCCGCCGAACGGGGACTTCATGAACAAGGTCATGAGCCGCACCACGAACAAGGCGACGAACCGCACCTCCCAGCCCCGCCCCCGCCACCGCCCGCCCACCCGCCACGACACCCGCCGTCCCGCAGGCGCCCCGCCCAGGATCCCGCCCCACCGCCCGACGGCCCACCAGCCGACCACCACCCCGCAACCGACCCACCCCCACCCGGCCAGGAGCCAGGAGCCGACCCGTACCCGCCCGGCCACGAGCCAGGAGCCATCCCTTACCCGTCTGCCCGCCGCGCCGGAAACGGCCCGTACAACGCCCCGGACGGCCGTAGGGCAGCCCCGCCCCACGGACCTCTTCGCCGACCGCCTGCTGGCCGTCCTGAGCGGTCAGCGGCCCGTCCACTGGATGCTCCGCCACACCGCGGGCCGCGCCTACGACGACCTGGTCCGCCTCGCCGAACGCAGCCCCCTGCGCACGCGGGGCTCCCTGCCCCGCGTCCACGACATCGGCTACTACGTCCCCCGCGACGGTGCCCTCGAGGTCTTCGCCCGCATCGCCGCCGGCGACCGACTCCGCGCCCTGGCCTTCCGTCTGGAACTCGGCCAGGACCTCCGCTGGCGCTGCACAGCGGTAGAAACCGGGCCCCACCACTGACAACCACCACACCTGCAGCAGAACGCACCTGGAGCCGGCAACGCAGAAGGGCCGGGCCCCAAAAGGAACCCGGCCCTTCGAAACGGTCAAAGCGCCGCAGGCGAGCCGCTACTTCTTGCGGCGCCGCCCGCTCTTGGCCTGCCGCCGCCGCTCAGCCCGCGTCAGCCCGTCCGACTCGGACCGCACCGGCTCCTCGTCCTCGAGGTCGCGCTCCACGATGCCGCCCTCACCATCCACGGTCGGCGCCGAGAAGTGCAGATCCCGCCGCTGCGGAACGTCCAGCCCCTTCGCGCGGATCTCCGGACGCGCCCCGGCCTGCGCCGGAACCGTGTCGTGGACACCCTCGCCGACCGGCTCCGCCTCCTCGACCGGGATCTCCTCGACCTGCTGCTCGACCTGCACCTCCAGGTTGAACAGATAGCCGACGGACTCCTCCTTGATGCCGTCCATCATCGCGGTGAACATGTCGAAGCCCTCGCGCTGGTACTCGACCAGCGGGTCCTTCTGCGCCATCGCGCGCAGGCCGATGCCCTCCTGGAGGTAGTCCATCTCGTAGAGGTGCTCACGCCACTTGCGGTCGAGGACCGACAGCACGACCCGGCGCTCCAGCTCACGCATGATCTCGGAGCCGAGCTGGGCCTCCCGGGCCTCGTACTGCTCGTGGATGTCCTCCTTGATGGACTCGGAGATGAACTCCGCGGTGAGACCCGCCCGGTCGCCGGCGGCCCCCTCCAGCTCCTCGACGGTGACCTTCACCGGGTACAGCTGCCGGAAGGCACCCCACAGCCGGTCCAGGTCCCAGTCCTCCGGGAAGCCCTCGGCGGTCTCCGCGGCGACGTACGCGTCGATCGTGTCGTCCATGAAGTGCTGGACCTGCTCGTGCAGATCCTCGCCCTCCAGCACGCGCCGGCGCTCACCGTAGATGACCTCGCGCTGCCGGTTGAGCACCTCGTCGTACTTCAGAACGTTCTTACGGGTCTCGAAGTTCTGCTGCTCGACCTGCGACTGCGCGGACGCGATCGCGCGCGTGACCATCTTGTTCTCGATCGGCACGTCGTCCGGCACGTTGGCCATGGCCATCACGCGCTCCACCATCTGGGCCTTGAACAGGCGCATCAGGTCGTCGCCGAGCGAGAGGTAGAAGCGGGACTCGCCGGGGTCGCCCTGACGGCCGGAACGACCGCGCAGCTGGTTGTCGATGCGCCGCGACTCGTGCCGCTCGGTGCCCAGCACGTAGAGGCCGCCGAGCTCCTCGACCTCCTCCTTCTCCGCCTTGACGGCCTGTTCGGCCTTCTCCAGGGCGGCGGGCAGGGCGTGCGCCCACTCCTCGATGTGCTCCTCGGGGTCGAGGCCGCGCTGGCGCAGCTCGGCCTCGGCGAGGTCCTCGGGGTTGCCGCCGAGCTTGATGTCCGTACCACGGCCGGCCATGTTGGTGGCCACGGTCACCGCACCCTTGCGGCCGGCCTGGGCGACGATCGACGCCTCGCGCTCGTGCTGCTTGGCGTTGAGCACCTCGTGCTGGATGCCGCGCTTGGAGAGCTGCTGCGAGAGGTACTCCGACTTCTCGACGGACGTCGTGCCGACGAGGATCGGCTGGCCCTTCTCGTGCTTCTCCGCGATGTCGTCGACGACCGCCTCGAACTTGGCGACCTCGGTGCGGTAGATCAGGTCCGACTGGTCCTTGCGGACCATCGGCCTGTTGGTCGGGATCGGGACCACGCCGAGCTTGTAGATCTGGTGGAACTCGGCGGCCTCGGTCATCGCCGTACCGGTCATGCCGGAGAGCTTGCTGTAGAGGCGGAAGAAGTTCTGCAGGGTGATCGTGGCGAGCGTCTGGTTCTCGTCCTTGATGTCCACCCCTTCCTTCGCCTCGATCGCCTGGTGCATGCCCTCGTTGTAGCGGCGGCCGGCGAGGATACGGCCGGTGTGCTCGTCGACGATCATGACCTCGCCGTCGATGACGACGTAGTCCTTGTCGCGCTTGAAGAGTTCCTTGGCCTTGATGGCGTTGTTCAGGTAGCCCACGAGCGGGGTGTTCACCGACTCGTAGAGGTTGTCGATGCCCAGCCAGTCCTCGACCTTGGAGACACCGGACTCGTGGATGGCGACCGTGCGCTTCTTCTCGTCGACGTCGTAGTCGCCGGTCTCCTCGAGGCCCTTGAGGGGGTTGCCCGCCTCGCCCTTCTTCAGGCGCATGACCAGCTTGGCGAAGTCGCCGTACCACTTGGTGGCCTGGTCGGCCGGGCCGGAGATGATCAGCGGCGTACGGGCCTCGTCGACCAGGATGGAGTCGACCTCGTCGACGATCGCGAAGTTGTGGCCGCGCTGCACCAGCTCGTCCTTCGACCACGCCATGTTGTCGCGCAGGTAGTCGAAGCCGAACTCGTTGTTCGTGCCGTAGGTGATGTCGCACGCGTACTGCTCGCGGCGCTGGGCCGGAGTCATGTTGGCGAGGATGCAGCCGACGTCCAGGCCCAGGAACTTGTGGACGCGGCCCATCATCTCCGAGTCGCGCTCGGCCAGGTAGTCGTTGACCGTGACGATGTGGACGCCGTCTCCGGACAGGGCGTTCAGATACGCGGGCAGTGTGCCGACGAGGGTCTTGCCCTCACCGGTCTTCATCTCGGCGACATAGCCGAGGTGCAGGGCGGCGCCACCCATCATCTGCACGTCGTAATGCCGCTGGCCGAGGACGCGCTTGGCGGCCTCGCGGACGGTGGCGAACGCCTCGGGGAGCAGGTCGTCCAGGCTCTCACCATCGGCGTAGCGCTGCTTGTACTCCTCGGTGAGGGCTCGCAGCTCGGCGTCGGAGAGGTCGAGGAAGTCCTCTTCGATGGAGTTGACCTGGTCCGCGATGCGGTGCAGCTTGCGCAGGATCTTGCCTTCGCCTGCACGCATGATCTTCGAGAGGACGGACACGGGGGTTTGTCTCCTTGCCGGTCGGGCCTGGGACGGTCGGTTTCCATTGGACGTACTGAGCAACGGCCATCGTATGCGAGGACCCGGCCGGGCCGGGAGGCCTGGCGGCCCGACGGCTGCTCCACCCAGGACAACGGACGGGCCACGGCGATAGTGCCGCATCGGCGCGAGGAATTGCGCGATCTGTGATCGCGTGCTCACGCATGGCGAAAACCGATGGCCCGACCGCGGGCCGCCGAGCACAATCGGCCGATGGAACCCGTCACACTCACCACGGACCGCCTGGTCCTGCGCACGGTAGGCCCGCACGACACCCGGGCGGTGTACGACGCCGCGCAGGACCCCGGCATCCAGCGCTGGACCACCGTGCCGTCGCCGTATCTGCCCGAGCACGCGAGCGGCTTCACCGAGCAGCTGGTCCCCGACGGCTGGGCAGATGGTTCGATGTTCACCTTCGGCGTCTTCCTCACCGGCGGGCAGCTCGTCGGCATGCTCAGTCTCACCATGCGCTCGCTCGGCATGGCGGAGATCGGTTTCTGGGCGGCCAAGGAGCATCGCGGCCAGGGGTACGTCACCGAGGCCACGCTCACCACCTGCCGGTGGATCTTCACCGAGGTCGGCGTCGACCGGGTCGAGTGGCGTGCCGAGGTCGGCAACCACGCGTCCCGCGCGGTGGCCGAACGCGCGGGTTTCACCGTCGAGGGCACCCTGCGCTCCGCGGTCAACAACAAGGGGGTGCGCCGGGACTGCTGGGTCGGTTCCCTGCTCCCCTCGGACCTGGGCCTGCCGTCCACGGCGCCGTACCTGCCCGCCCGCGTCCAGTGAAACCGCAGGTCACCTGGGACTGTCAGTGGCACCCTCTATCGTCCGGGGCATGACGACCCTGCCGCGCCCGACCACCACCCTCACCGCGGACGACGCCCGCCGTATCGCCCTGCGGGCCCAGGGCTTCCTCGGCGCGCCCGACCGGCGGGCGGGAGTCCGCGGGGTGCTGCGCCACCTCGGCGCGGTCCAGCTCGACACGATCTCGGTGCTCGCCCGCTCCCATGAACTCGTGCCCTACGCCCGGCTCGGCGCGGTCGGCCGCACGGCGGTCGAGGCCGCCTACTGGAAGGGCGCGTCCACGGGCGTGTCGCCGGCGCGCCCGCACGCCTTCGAGTACTGGTCGCACGCGGCGTGCATGCTGCCCATCGAGGAGTGGCCGCACTTCGCCTTCCGCCGCCGCGCCTACCGGGACCGCCCGCACTGGAACCACGAGCTGCCCGAGGGCGCCTACGACCAGGTCATCAAGCAACTGCGCGCGGAGGGCCCGCTGACCTCCACGGAGCTGGGCGGCGCGAAGAAGACGAACGAGTGGTGGGACTGGTCCGGCACCAAGGTCGCCGTGGAGCGCGCGCTGATGTACGGCGAGGTGGTGTGCGTCGAGCGGCGCGGCTGGAAGCGGGTGTACGACCTCGCCGAGCGCGCCGTCCCGGACGTGCTGCTGCACGACGAGCTGGACGACGGCGAGTGTCTGCGCCGCCTGGTCCGGCTGGCCGGCGAGTCTCTCGGCGTCGGCACGCGCGCGGACATCGCCGACTACCACCGCCTCAAGGGCGAACAGGTCGACGCGGTCATCGCCGACTCGGGACTGGTGCCGGTCGAGGTCGAGGGCTGGGGGAAGCCGGCCTGGGCGGACCCGGCGGCCCTGGCCACGGCGCCGCGCGGGCGTCACCGGACCACGCTGCTGTCGCCGTTCGACTCGCTGATCTGGGAGCGGGCGCGCACGGAGCGCATCTTCGGCTTCACCCACCGCCTGGAGGCCTACGTGCCCCGGCCGAAGCGGGTCTACGGCTATTTCGCGATGCCGGTGCTCGCGGGCGGCCGGCTGGTCGGCCGGGTCGACCCGGCCCGCGAGGGCCGCACGCTGGTGGCCAAGCAGGTCACCCTGGACGGCCCGGAGGCGGTTCCGGCGGTCGCCCAGGCCCTGATCGAGGCGGCGACCTGGGTGAACTGCACGGATGTCCGGGTGGAGCGGGTGGACGCAACCGGTCTGCGCGAACCCCTGACGCGGGAACTCGCCCGCATCCTGGCCTAGCCCGCCGACATCTTTAGCGGATCTCGAGGATCTTCTCCCGCATCGCATAGACCACGGCTTCCATCCTGGAGTGCAGCTGGAGCTTCTCCAGGATGTTGCGGACGTGGTTCTTCACGGTGTTCTCCGAGATGAACAGCTCCTTGGCGATGTCCCGGTTGTTCATCCCGGTGGCGACGAGCTTGAGGACCTCCAGCTCCCGGTCGGTCAGCCGCGGCGCGGGCACCAGCCGGCGTTCGTCGGTGCGCTGGATCATCGACTTGAACTCGGTCAGGAGCTTGGACGCCATGGACGGGCTGATCTGCGACTGCCCGTCGGCCACCGCGCGAATGGCGGTCGCCACCTCGTCCGTGGAGATCTCCTTCAGCAGGTATCCGGTCGCGCCCGCCTTGATCGCGTCGTAGAGGTCGGCCTCCTCGTCGCTGATCGTCAGCATGATGATCTTCGCGCTGGGGGCGACCTCCTTGATGGAGGTGCAGGCCTCGATCCCGCCGCGCCTGGGCATGCGGACGTCCATCAGCACGATGTCGGGCAGCAGGTCGGCGGCCTTGTCCACGGCCTCGGCGCCGTCGCCGGCCTCGCCGACGACCTGGATGTCCTCCTCGGCCGCGAGCACGATCTCCAGGCCGCGCCGGAAGAGGGCATGATCGTCCACGACCAGGACTCTGATCGGCTCCGCGCGCACGGCGCCCGCGTCCGGCCGCATGCCGATGGCACCCTCCTCGCCGTCCTCGTCCCGCATCGGTCCGAAGGTGTCCGCCATCGTTCCTCCCCCTGAGGCTGTGGCCCGTGGTCCTGTGCCATCGCCAACCCAAGGCAGCGGCCCACCGGTTGGGCCGGTCCGGCCATGATTTCATGCCCGGGCGGCACAGAGGTGACGTGCGGGGCGTGAAGTGGTCGCACACCGGTGCCCCTGGGGGCGCACACGCGCTTCCAGGGGCACCGGACCGACGTGGGCCGGATGTCAGCCGCCCAGCGTGCCGCCTGCCGCGGGGGCCTGCGCCTCGGCGACCATCGGGTCCGTGCTGAGGTGGATCACGCCGTAGTCGTAGGCGTGCCGCCGGTAGACGACGCTCGGTTCCTTCGTCTCCGCGTCGACGAACAAGTAGAAGTCGTGGCCGACCAGCTCCATCTCGTAGAGGGCCTGGTCGAGGCTCATCGGGGAGGCGACGTGGGTCTTCTCGCGGACGACGAGGGGGCCGTCACCCTTGACCTCCAGCGAGCCGATCTTCTTCGTCGGCACTCCCTCCGCCTCTTCCTCCTGGACGGCAAGTCCGTTGCCGTTCAGCGTCGCCGCGCCCGGGACGTGGTCGGCAACCTCGGCCGCCGAGATCCGGCGTGCGCCCCGGCGGGAGAAACGCTTGTCGTGCTGCTTG
The DNA here is from genome assembly GCF_040634095.1 of Streptomyces sp. NPDC007205. Lineage (NCBI taxonomy): Bacteria > Bacillati > Actinomycetota > Actinomycetes > Kitasatosporales > Streptomycetaceae > Streptomyces > Streptomyces sp. NPDC007205. The sequence goes on along the minus strand of NZ_JBEYEW010000024.1, from coordinate 13,371 downwards.
CGCAGCCGGGCGTCCAGCTTCTCCGCCGCCAGGTCGAGTGCCGCGTACGGATCGCTGGCCGCTGCCTCCGCCCGGATCACCGGACCGCGGGAGCGGAGCGTGATCTCCACTCGATCGCAACGGTCTGCCTGTCGGGGGTTCGGCTCCTTGGACACCTCGACGTCGAGGCTGATCACCTTGGCATCGAGCCTCTGGATCTTCTCCAGCTTCAGCTTCTCGGCCACGTGCTTGCGGAACCGCTCGGGCACCTCGGTCTTGCGGCCTTTGACGACGATGTCCACGCAGAACTCCGTTCCCGGATCGCTCCGCCCGGTCGGCGGAGCATCTCCCTTTCGCACCAGGCCCGGTGAGCACCGGACCTCGGACTCGGTGACTTCCACCTCCTCCTCCCCCATGGGCGAGATCTCCACCCCACCGGCACGGGTGATTGCGGAAAACCCGTGGCACGGCATTCGATATGAGAGGTGTGGCCTGCGCCTTTCCTCACAACCGAACATATCTCGCCCGGACGGATGTCGTCACCCTCTACTCCGGCGTACCTCCGTTGAGGTGAATTTCCCCTCTCACTGCCTGCAACGATGCAAGTCGGCGATCAGTTCCTGTTTATTTCGAAAGAATCCCGCGGAGCGGCGATCACGGCCGCGCGGAGCGCATGCCCGAGGGCGTTCGGCGACGCCTTTTCGGGTGCACCGTGCACCCACTTCTCGCGCTCCGTCCGTGCTCCGAACCGTTGTTCATCCCTTCCTTCCCGAGTTACGGCCCCGTACACGGCCGTTCTCACCCGACTTCGCTCCTCTGCCACGTCCCGAAGGGCCCGTGCCGCCTCCGCGAGGCTGGCGCCCGTCGTGATCAGGTCGTCGACGAGCACGACGCGCCCCGCCCCGAGCAGCCGGCCGCCGCCCGCCGTCACCTCCAGCGCACCCGCGAGATTCGCAAGGCGCCGACGTGCGTCGAGGCCGGCCTGGTCCGCGACCGGCCGCCGCTGGCGCAGCACGGCGGCCACCCTGGCCGGGGTGCCGGTGCGCCGCAGTTCCCCGGCCGCCGCGAGCGCCATCCGCCGCACCGGATCATGTCCACGCGCCCGAACGGCCCACCGGGCGGAGGGCACGGGGACGAGCAGCACGGTCCCGCACCTTCCGGCGCCCGCATCGGCACCACACCCGCCGAGCCCCGCCCGCACAGCCCCCGCCAGAGCGGCGCCCAGCTCTCCCGTGAGGGCCAGCGCGCCCCGTTCCTTGTGGGCCAGGAGAAGCGTGCGCACCTCCTGCGCGTACGGAGCCGCCGCATGCACCACCGGCAGCCCGGCCGGCTCCGGCGCCGGCCGCACCCGCCGCGGCACGCGACCGCACAGCGCGGCCCGGCAGCGCGGACAGAGCACCGTACGAGGTGCCCCGCAGCCCGCGCACTCGGCCGGCAGCACCAGGTCGGTGAGGTCTCGCCACCACCCCCGCATGTCCACCACTGTGCCAAGGCCGAAGCCGCCCGGCCACCCCTGTGGACAACCGCCTGTGGACAACCCGGAAAACCGCGCACCGCCCGTCACCCACACGGGGGTACGGGCGGTGCGCAGTGCGATGCTCAGCCCGGATAGACCGGTGCCGACCCGTCCTTGTCCACCTTCTGCCACTGCGCCCCGGACGGCAGCCGTACGATCCCGTCGTCCTCCGAGTAGGCCACCAGCGGCACCCGCTCGTCCTCGGACGCGGCGATCGACTTCACGCCGGTGAGCGCCCCCGGCGCCGGACCGTCGAGCGTGGAGCCGTCGACCTGGACGTACCGCATCTGCAGCACGCCGCCCTGCTCCCGGCCGACGACGAGCAGCCTGCTGTCCCCGGCCCATGACAGGGCGCTGACCTGCTCCAAGTCGGGTGCGGCCGACCGCAGTCCGACGACCGACGTACCCTTCCCGGTCCCGTCGTCGCGCTGGACCCGGCCGATGAGCAGGGACCGCTTGTCGCCCGTCTTCACGACGAGCGCGATCCGCACCCCGTCGGCGGCGACCCGCGCATCCAGGATCTGGCCGGACAGGTCCGGGACCGCGACCTCCCGCGGCTTGGCGACGCCCTGCTCCATGACGTACAGCCGGCGACGGTGCGGGTCACGGTCGGCCACCCACAGGTCGCCCCGGGCGTCCCAGCTCGGTGTCGTCAGCCGGTCGGCCGGGGCCGGACCCTGGCTGGTCACCAGCGCGTCCCCGAGCGAACCGCCCGACGCCAGCGACGTCACGTACAGCGACCTGCCCTGGTCGCCGACGCCGGCCGCGGTGTGCTCGTCCCGCGAGACCGCCACCGAATCAAGCGCCTTGCCGCCCTCGCCCAGCGGCCCCGGCACCGGAAAGGCGCTGGTGCTCGTGCTTCCCGTCGGTATCCGCACCAGCCGGTGCTTGCCGTCGAGGAAGTACAGGTTCTCGGGGCTCTTGGCCGACCCGCGCCACGCGACGGTCTCGGCGCGCTCCTCGCTCAGATCGCACAGCCGGTGCCCGCCGACGCCCTGCAGCTCCACGGACTCCAGCGTCGGCGCCAGGTTCCGCAGCGTGAACAGCACCTGTGTCGCCATCTCGGTGCACTGACGCGCCGCGACCTGGGACACCTTGAGGTTCAGCGGCACCGTCAGCTTGTTCTGGTCGTCCGGCGCCAGCCCCGACACGTCCTTCTGCAGGGCCGTACCGGTCGGGAAGCTGGACCTGACGACCGGCCCGAGCCAGCGGGAGGGGCCGCCGATCAGCGAGCGGACCATCTGCGTCATCGGGTCCACCTTGCCGCGCACGAACACCGGGTCGGCGACCGCCACAGGCTGCCCCGTCGCCCCGACCGCGGTGTCGGAGGCGAAGTAGTACTTGTCGACGGACGCGTAGTTGCGCTGGAAGTCCGACTTGCCCATGACGACACCGTCGGGCAGCCCGTCGATCCGCCACTGGCCGTCCTTGGGATTCCGCGTCAGATGGACCTTCTTGCGGTAGGCGCCGCCGGCCGGCTCGTACGCCAGCTGCGCGTCCACGGTCGCGACCCGGCTGCCCGCCAGCACACAGGTGACGCTGCTGGCCGGCTCCGTGCCGCCGCCCGCCCGGCAGTCCGGCTCGATGCTCGGGCCGCCCGCGAGGACCGTCGTCGACTGCTCCGGCCGCCAGCGGCGCGCCGCGTCGGACGACAGATACTTGCGGGCCGTGTCGTAGTCCGGGTCGTCGCTGGTCAGCGCCTCCAGGAAGCCCTGCATGATCTCGGCGGGCCCGGCGCCCTCGGCCGGCGGCATGGCGAACACCCGTACCCGTGTGTCCTGCCGCGGTGTGGATTCCACGTTGCGCAGGTCACCGCTGTCGGGCATCGAGGCGCACCCAGCCAGCAGTACGGCCCCCAAGGCGGCGTACGCCACCGCGCGCCCCGGTCTCGGCCGGGCGCCCCCCGTGCGGTCAGCGCCCACGAAATGCCTCCCCTGGCTCGGTCGAATCCTCCGCTTGGGCCGCATCCGGCCGGACCGCGCCCGTGTCGGGTGCCGGAGGTGTGGCGGACCTGCCGTCCGCGGGCTGCGTGCCGCCGGCGGGCCGGGGCACCACGCGCGTGCCGTTGCCGTTGCCGGGCAGCGCGGCCGGGTCGGCGGCGACCGGCCGCGGCGCGGTCGGGGCGCGCGGCGGCAGCGCGGGCGCCTGGGCGCCACCCTGCTGCACCGGGACGGTCGCCCGCTTCTCCTCGCCTCCCCCGGGCAGCCCCGCCTCGTCGAGGCCGCGGTTGCGACGCGAGTCCTTGGGCTCCAGCGGTATCGGCGAGCCCCGCAGCGGTTCGTCCGCGGTCCGGGGCAGCGTCAGCCGGAACTGGGAACCGCCGCCCGGCTCGCCCCAGGCCTGCAGCCAGCCGCCGTGCAACCGCGCGTCCTCCAGGGCGATCGACAGCCCGAGGCCCGTACCGCCGGTGGTACGCGCGCGTGCCGGATCCGCCCGCCAGAAGCGGCTGAAGACACGCGTCGCCTCACCCGGCTTGAGCCCCACACCGTAGTCGCGCACCGCGACGGCGACCGCGCCACCGGCCGCGGCCAGCTTGACGACGACGTCCCTGCCCTCGCCGTGCTCCACGGCGTTGACGACGAGGTTGCGCAGCACGCGCTCCACCCGACGGGCGTCGGCCTCGGCGACGACGGGCTGCTGATCACCGACCACGCGTATGTGCGTGCCCTTGCGCTCGGCGAGCGGCTCGGCACCGCTGACCACACGCCGGACGACGTCCCGGAGATCTATCGGCTCGGCCTCCAGCGCCGCCGCCCCCGCGTCGAAGCGGCTGATCTCCAGCAGGTCCGCGAGCAGCGACTCGAACCGGTCCAGCTGGTCGGCGAGCAGCTCGGCCGACCGCGCGGTCACCGGGTCGAAGTCCTCGCGCGCCTCATGGATGACGTCGGCGGCCATACGGACGGTCGTCAGCGGGGTCCGCAACTCGTGCGAGACGTCCGACACGAACCGGCGCTGCATCCGCGACAGATCCTCCAGCTGCTGGATCTTCACCTGGAGGTTCTGCGCCATCTTGTTGAAGGCCTCACCCAGACGCGCGATGTCGTCCTCGCCGGTGACCTTCATCCGCTCCTGCAGCCGCCCGGCGGACAGCCGCTCCGCGATCCCGGCCGCCATCCGCACCGGCGTGACGACCTGCCGCACCACCAGCCAGGCGATGGCGCCCAGCAGCACGACGACGAACAGCCCGGCGGTCGCGAGCGTGCCCTTGACCAGGCTCAGCGACTTCTCCTCCTGCGTGAGCGGGAAGAGGTAGTACAGCTCGTACGGCCGCCCATTGGGGTCGTTGACCTGCTTGCCGATGACCAGCGCCGGCTGCGACTCCTTGCCGTTGGAGTACACGATCCGGGTGTAGCTCTGGGCGGCCGTCATATTGCCGTTGACCCTCTCGCGCAGGTCGGCGGGCACGCTGGAGGTCGGGTTGACGTTCCCGGAACCGCGCGGGCTGCGCCCGCCGCCGCTGTCGTCGCCGACCGGCAGCGTGACGACGTCGAAGGCGCCCGCGCCGCCGCTGGACAGCGACTCCACGAGGTCGCTCATCCACTGGATGACGTTCTGGGACTGCCGGCCGTCCACGGTCGCCGTGCCGTCGGCGGTGCCGGTCCCGGCGGCCGCACCGGCGCCGGCACCGGTAGCGGCGCCACTGGCCGCCTCGTCGGCTCTCTGCTTGGCCACCGCGAAGCCGCCCGTGGCCTGGCTCTGCGAGGCCTTCACCTTCGCGTCCAGCAGGCCGTTGCGCACCTGCCCGATCACGACGAAGCCGAGCAGCAGGACCACGCCCAGCGACATCACCAGCGTCGTGGCGACGACCCGCAGCTGGATGTTGCGCCGCCACAGCCGCATCACCGGCAGCAGCGGACGGCGCACCCAGCGCAGGAACAGCCTGATGACCGGGCTGCGCTGGACCCCGCCCTCGAGCAACCCGCCCTCGAAGAGGCTTCTGAGCCGCGCACCCGCCGACCGGCCGACAGGCCGCCCCGGACGGGCCCCGGACCGGCCGGGAGCCGAAGCGGCGCTGTCCCCGGACATGTCAGCTCGGCCCGGCCTTGTAACCGACACCACGGACGGTCACCACGATCTCCGGCCGCTCCGGGTCCTTCTCGACCTTGGAACGCAGCCGCTGGACGTGCACGTTGACGAGCCGTGTGTCGGCAGCATGCCGGTAGCCCCACACCTGCTCGAGCAGCACCTCACGCGTGAACACCTGCCACGGCTTGCGGGCGAGCGCGACCAGCAGGTCGAACTCCAGCGGGGTCAGCGCGATCGACTGCCCGTCCCGCTTCACCGAGTGCCCGGCCACGTCGATGACCAGGTCACCTATGGTCAGCTGCTCCGGCGCCGGCTCCTCCGAACGCCGCAGCCGCGCCCGGATCCGGGCGACCAGCTCCTTCGGCTTGAACGGCTTGACGATGTAGTCGTCGGCGCCCGACTCCAGGCCCACGACCACGTCGACGGTGTCGCTCTTCGCCGTGAGCATCACGATCGGCACCCCGGACTCCGCCCGGATCAGCCGGCACACCTCGATGCCGTCCCGGCCGGGCAGCATCAGGTCCAGCAGCACCAGATCGGGCTTGGTCTCCCGGAAAGCAGCCAGCGCCTTGTCGCCGTCGGCTACGAAAGACGGCTCAAAACCTTCACCACGCAGCACGATCCCGAGCATCTCGGCCAGTGCGGTGTCGTCGTCGACGACAAGGACTCGTCCCTTCATAAACGACATCATCCCATTAGCTAATCGTTACCTGGCGTGACCTGGCACACAGCTCCGCAAGAGCCTCGGCGGTCACGGGTGAAACGGCTCCCTCCTCGGTGACGATGGCCGTCACCAGCTCGGGCGGCGTCACGTCGAACGCCGGGTTGTACGCCTGGGTCCCGAGGGGTGCCACCGGAATCCCGCCTCCTGCTCCTGTCACCGGCACCTGGGGTGCTGTGACCTCAGTCACTTCGAATCCGGGTCGCTGCTCGACCTCGATGGACGCACCGTCAGGGGTGTCCGGGTCGACCGTCGTCACCGGCGCCACCACGATGAACGGCACATGGTGGTACCGCGCCAGCACAGCGAGCGGATAGCTCCCCACCTTGTTCGCCACCGAGCCGTCGGCGGCGATCCGGTCCGCGCCTATCAGCACCGCGTCCACCTCGCCCGCCGCGAACAGGGATCCCGCCGCGTTGTCGGTGAGCAAGGTGTACGCCATGCCACTGCGGGCCGCTTCGTACGCCGTCAGGCGAGCACCTTGCAGCAACGGACGCGTTTCGTCCACCCACAGTCGCCGCAGCCGCCCCTCGCGGTGCGCCGCCAGGGCCACCGCGAAGGCCGTGCCCTCGCCGCCCGACACCAGCGAACCGCTGTTGCAGTGGGTGAGGACCCGGTGCCCGCCGCCGGGCAGCAACTCGTCCAGGAGCGCCAGACCGTGCGCCGCCATCCGGGCGCTGGCCTCGGCGTCCTCCCGGTGCAGCGCCCGCGCCGCGGCCAGCGCCGCCGCGGCCGCCGCCGTGGGGTCCCCGGTCTTCGCCAGCGCCGCCCGATGCGCGGCCCCGGCCCGGCGCACGCCGACGGACAGGTTCACCGCGGTGGGCCGGGCGCCCTCAAGCGCCCGTGCCGCCTCGGCCACGTCGAAGCCACGCGCGGCGGCGAGCGCGACACCGTACGCGCCCGCGATCCCCAGCAGCGGCGCACCGCGCACGGAGAGCGAACCGATCGCCTCCACCAGCGCCGACGCGTCTGTGCACACCAGCTCGACCTCCTCGGCCGGCAGCCGCGTCTGGTCGAGAAGGACCAGCACAGGGCCTTCGGGTGGTTCCTCCCATCGGATCGCAGGTATCTCGGTCGACCGCTTGTCCCCGTCGGTTCGCGCCTGCTGATCAGCCATGCGGTCAGTCTGCCCCGGATCCGGCGGACAATTGAAGGGATCCAGCGCCTACCGCGGCCGGTCCCCCGGCGACCGCCCCATGGCACGATGGCTGCCAACCTGCCGCAGCGACCGCGGACGGGCACCGAGAAGGAGCTTCGATGACAGACACTCCGGGCTGGGCCTCGCCCGGATCCGCCCCGTCGTCCGAGGGGCGGGAACCCGGCGCGTCCGGTTCCGCCGAGCCTGCTGATCGCCCCGGCGACACCCCATCCGCACCGCAGCCGGACGCGAACCCGCAGGGCCCAGGCGTGAAGTGGTCCAAGGAGCAGCCGCCACCCGGCCAGTGGTCCGCGCCCACCGGTGCCCCCAGCCCGAACCAGACCCCTCCGCCCCCGCCGCCCGGCCCGGGCCGGGGCGCCCGGCCGCCCATGGTCCCGGGCCCAGGCAGCCACGGAGCCGGCTACGGAGGCCCGCCCGCCGGCTACGGCGGTTACGGCACCCCCGGCGGCTACGGAGCCTGGGGCGGCTGGGGCGGTCCCCCGCCCGCCGCCAAGCCCGGTGTCATCCCGCTGCGCCCGCTCGGCGTCGGCGAGATCCTCGACGGCGCCGTCTCCACCATGCGCACCTACTGGCGCACGGTGCTCGGCGTCTCGCTCGGAGTCGCTCTGTTCACGACAACCACCCTCGTCCTCGTGCAGGGCTTCGTCCTGAACGACGCCCTCGCACAGGTGCAACTGGGCAGCCGCGACGCCAACCCCGACGACGTGTTCCGTGCCCTGCCCGACGTGATGACCGGCACCGGCGTCGTCGCTGCGATCTCCACGATCGCCATGCTCATCGCGACCGCCCTGCTGACGACCATCACCAGCCGCGCCGTCCTCGGCAGGCCGGTCAGCATCGGCGAGGCCTGGCGCGACGCCCGCCCGCAACTCCCCAGGCTGTTCGGCCTGATCCTCCTGCTGGGATTGATCGTCGTCGGAGTCATGTGCGCCGGGGCGGTGCCCGGCATTCTCGTCGTGCTCGTCGGCGGCGACGACGTCATGGGGGCGGGCCTGCTGGTCCTGGGACTCCTCGGAGCCACCGTCGTCACGACATGGCTGGTGATCCGCTTCTGCCTGTCCACTCCCGCCCTGATGCTGGAACGGCAGAGCATCGTGAAGGCCATGACCCGCTCCGCGAAGCTGGTACGCGGCTCCTGGTGGCGCACATTCGGCATCCTGCTGCTCACCGGACTGATCGTCCGGATCGTGCAGGCGCTCATCGCCATCCCCTTCACCGTCATCGGGGCCGCCGTGAGCGGCGACGGCATCAACAACCTGCTCGGCACCGGTGGCGGACACCCCGGCTGGACGACCCTGGTCATCCAGGGAATCGGCACCCTGATCGGCAGCGCACTCACCCTGCCGATCAGTGCGGGCGTCACCGTGCTCCTCTACATCGACCAGCGCATCCGCCGCGAGGCCCTCGACCTCGAACTGGCCCGCGCCGCCGGTGTCCAGGCCTCCGGCACCGGCGCCCCCGGTCCCGTCCCGAGGAGCTGATGCGGTGAGTCCCACGGGGGGAGTGCTCACGGCGGCGGCCTCGTCCAGCGCCGGTGAAACGGTCGTACGAGGCCTGCTGCGGGCTGCGGGCACGGCCGTCCGCGCCGCCGGCGGCTCGGGGGACGAGCCGCCCGTGACCATCCCGCGTGATCCCGCGCGGGAGGCGGCCCGCCGCGAGCTGTCCAAGCGGATGTACCACGAGAACGACCCCGGACTGTTCCAGCGCGCGCTGAACGCCTTCTGGCACTGGCTCGACCGGCTGTTCAGCTCGGCCGCCTCGGCGACACCCGGCGGCACGGCCGGCCTGATCGTCGTCGTCCTGTTCGTCGTCGCCGTCCTGGCCGCCCTGTGGTGGCGCCTCGGCACCCCGCGCCGACAGCCCAGCTCCGCCGCCGTCCTGTTCGACGACCGCCCCCGCAGCGCCGCCGAACACCGCGCGGCCAGCGAGGCGCACGCCGCCCAGGGCCACTGGAACCAGGCCGTGCAGGAACGCATGCGGGCCATCGTCCGCTCCCTGGAGGAGCGGACCCTCCTCGACGTCCGTCCCGGCCGCACCGCCGACGAAGCAGCCGCCGAAGCCGGTCGTACCCTGCCCGCACACACGGACCGGCTGCGCGCTGCGGCCCACGAGTTCGACGACGTGACATACGGCGGACGCACGGCGAGTGAACAGTCGTACCACCGCATCGCCGAACTCGACCATGACCTGGAACGCACCAGGCCCGCCCTCGCCCACAGCACCGCCGACACAGCCCACAGCACCCACCAGGGGGCCGCCGAGTGACCGCCGAGGCCACGCTGCCGACGACCTCCACCGCGCCCACCGTCCGACAGGTGTGGACGCGTACACGAGGCATCGCGCTCGCCATCGTGCTGATCCTGGCCGGGGCCGTCGCCATGGCGGCCGTGCGCTCCACCGCCCAGCACGGCGAACTGGACCCGCGCTCCGCCGACCCCTACGGCAGCCGCGCCGTCGCCCAGCTCCTCTCCGACCGGGGCGTCTCCACGCGCGTGGTCACCACGCTCGGTGCGGCACGCGCCGCCGCCGGACCCGACACCACCCTTCTGGTCGCCGTACCCGACCTGCTGACCCCCCGTCAACAGGACCAGCTGCGCAAGGCCACCGCGGCCTCCGGCGGACGCACCGTCCTCGTCGCGGCCGGCAGCTCGTCCGTGCAGCGACTGGTTCCGGGAGTGACCGCGGACCCCGCGACCAGCAGCGGCACGACACTCGCCCCCGACTGCACCCTGCCCGAAGCCCGGCGCGCGGGCAGCGCCGACACCGGCGGGATCCGCTACACCACCACCCACCTCGACGCCGACTCCTGCTACTTCAGCGCACGCCTCGCCACCCTGCTCCGCGTCCCCGAGGAATCCCGGGGCGGTGACACCGTCGTGCTCGGCGCGCCCGACATCCTCTACAACGACCGCCTCGCCAAGCAGGGCAACGCCTCGCTCGCCCTCCAACTCCTCGGCTCCCGCCCCCATCTGATCTGGTACCTCCCCTCGCTCTCCGACGCCTCGGCCACCGACACCGGCGGCCGGAAGGACTTCCTCGACCTGCTCCCCTCGGGCTGGCTCTGGGGAACCCTGCAGCTGTTCGTCGCAGCGGTCCTCGCCGCCTTCTGGCGGGCACGCCGCTTCGGCCCCCTCGTGCCCGAACAACTCCCCGTCGCGGTCCGCGCCTCGGAGACCGCCGAAGGCCGCGCCCGCCTCTACCGCAAGGCCAACGCCCGAGACCGCGCCGCCTCGGCTCTTCGCTCCACCACTCGCACCCGCCTCGCCCCCCTCGTCGGCGTCCCTGTCACCCGAGCGCACACGCCCGAGGCCCTGCTCCCCGCCCTGTCTGCCCACCTCTCCGGCGACGGACAGGCCCTGCACTCCCTCCTCTTCGGACCGCCGCCCGGCGACGACGCGGCCCTCATCGCACTGACCGACCAACTCGACGCCCTCGAAAGAGAGGTACGCCGTTCATGATGGACCCGACCACTGACAACGCCGGGACCACCGGGGACGCGGGCACCGCCCGAGCATCCCTGGAAGCCCTGCGCGCCGAGATCGCCAAAGCCGTGGTCGGCCAGGACCCCGCCGTGACTGGCCTCGTCGTCGCCCTCCTCTGCCGCGGACACGTTCTCCTTGAAGGAGTCCCCGGAGTCGCCAAAACGTTGCTCGTCCGCGCCCTCGCATCCGCCCTCGAACTCGACACCAAGCGTGTCCAGTTCACACCGGACCTGATGCCGAGCGACGTCACCGGCTCCCTCGTCTACGACACCCGCACCGCCGAGTTCTCCTTCCAGGAAGGCCCGGTCTTCACCAACCTCCTCCTCGCGGACGAGATCAACCGCACCCCGCCCAAGACGCAGTCCTCCCTCCTGGAAGCCATGGAGGAACGGCAGGTCACAGTCGACGGCACCCCCCGCCCGCTCCCCGAACCGTTCCTGGTCGCCGCGACACAGAACCCGGTCGAGTACGAGGGCACCTACCCCCTTCCCGAAGCCCAACTGGACCGCTTCCTCCTCAAACTGACGGTCCCTCTGCCCTCCCGGCAGGACGAGATCGACATCCTGACCCGCCACGCCTCCGGCTTCAACCCACGCGACCTGCGAGCCGCCGGCGTACGCCCCGTCGCCGGCCCCGCCGAGCTGGAAGCCGCCCGCGCCGCCGTCGCCAAGACGACCGTGTCCCCCGAGATCACCGCCTACGTCGTGGACATCTGCCGCGCCACCCGCGAGTCGCCCTCCCTCACCCTCGGTGTCTCACCGCGCGGTGCCACCGCTCTCCTGGCCACCTCGCGCGCCTGGGCCTGGCTGACGGGTCGCGACTACGTCATCCCCGACGACGTCAAAGCCCTCGCCCTGCCCACCCTGCGTCACCGCGTCCAGCTGCGCCCCGAGGCGGAGATGGAAGGCGTGACAGCAGACTCCGTCATCAACGCCATTCTCGCCCACGTCCCGGTCCCCCGCTGATGGCCCTCACCGGACGCGCCGCCCTCCTCGCGGCCCTCGGCTCGATCCCTGTCGGCATCCTCGAACCCGGCTGGACGGGAATCCTCGCGGTCAATGGCTCGCTGGCCCTCGCCTGCGCCTGCGACTACGCGCTTGCCGCCCCCGTACGACGGCTCGGCCTGTCCCGTTCTGGCGACACCTCCACCCGTCTCGGCGAGACCGCCGACGTCACACTCACGATCACCAACCCCTCCCGCCGTCCCCTGCGGGCACAGCTGCGGGACGCCTGGCCGCCCAGCAGCTGGCAGCCCGGCACCGAGGCCGACGCCTCCCGCCACCGTCTGACCGTCCCCCCGGGAGAACGCAGGCGCGTGACGACCAGACTGCGGCCCACCCGCCGCGGCGACCGCCAGGCCGACCGCGTCACGATCCGCTCCTACGGTCCCCTCGGCCTGTTCTCCCGCCAAGGCGCCCACAAACTGCCCTGGTCGGTACGAGTCCTGCCCCCGTTCACCAGCCGAAAGCATCTCCCGTCGAAACTCGCCCGATTGCGTGAACTCGACGGCCGTACCAGCGTGCTGACACGCGGTGAGGGAACGGAGTTCGACAGCCTGCGCGAGTACGTCCCAGGAGACGACACCCGCTCGATCGACTGGCGAGCCACCGCCCGCCAGTCCGCCGTCGCCGTCCGCACCTGGCGCCCGGAGCGCGACCGGCACATCCTGCTCGTCCTGGACACCGGCCGCACCTCGGCCGGCCGCGTGGGCGACGCCCCGCGCCTCGACGCCTCCATGGACGCCGCACTCCTCCTCGCGGCGCTGGCCTCCCGAGCCGGCGACCGCGTGGCTCTCCTGGCGTACGACCGCCGTGTACGGGCCCTGGTCCAGGGCCGCTCGGCGGGAGACGTACTGCCGGGCCTGGTGAACGCGATGGCACCGCTGGAACCGGAACTCGTCGAGACCGACGCCCGCGGGCTCACCGCGGCGGCTCTGCGTACGGCGCCCCGCCGCTCCCTGATCGTGCTGCTCACGACGCTTGACGCGGCCCCGGTGGAACAAGGTCTGCTCCCGGTGCTCCCACAGCTCACTCAACGGCACACTCTTCTGGTCGCCTCGGTGGCCGACCCGCACATCGCGCGGATGGCCGAGGCCCGGGGAAACGCGGAGGCGGTGTATGAGGCCGCGGCAGCAGCTCAGGCCCGGAACGAACGTCAGCGCACCGCTGAGCAGCTACGACGGCATGGAGTGACGGTCGTGGAGGCGACGCCGGAAGATGTGGCGCCGGCAATCGCGGACGCGTACCTGGCTCTGAAGGCGGCGGGCCGACTCTGATCTCTGATCCTCTCCGGCTACGCCGCCCTTTGGAGGCGTCAGACACCGGGGATGCGTCAGAATACGCTTTGAATGCAGAAAACCCCCGCACCGTGTGGTGCGGGGGTTTTCCCAAGATTTGTTCGGCGGTGTCCTACTCTCCCACAGGGTCCCCCCTGCAGTACCATCGGCGCTGTGAGGCTTAGCTTCCGGGTTCGGAATGTAACCGGGCGT
>NZ_JBEYEW010000023.1:0-119138 GCF_040634095.1 Streptomyces sp. NPDC007205 | reverse complement strand
ACACGAAGACCTCCGTGCGGTGCAGTCCTAGACAGCTCCACCACACCGGAGGTCTTCGCCATGATCAAGCACCGTGACTGTCAACAACGCTCGTGATCAATACAGCTAGGGCCGCTGCTGCCGGTCGCCGTGCCCGAGCCGGTGGGCGTCGGCGAGCCGGACGAGGGCTATCCGTGGCCCTGGTCCGTCTACCGCTGGCTTCCGGGACGCAATCCGGTGGCCGGCGCCGTAAACGAGCCGGAGCGGCTCGCCGAGGACCTCGGGGCGTTCGTGCGCGCGCTGCGCCGGATCGCCCCGCAGGACGGGCCGGCCGGTTACCGGGGCGGCCCCTTGCGGGACCGGGACGAGCCCACCCGGGCCGCCGTCGCCGAGCTGGACGGACGGGTCGACGGCGGCGCGGTCACGGCCCTGTGGGAGCGGTCCCTGCACATCCCGGCCCACACCGGGCCGCCGGTGTGGGCGCATGGGGACCTCTCCCCGGGGAACGTGCTGGTCGACGAGGGCCGGCTGAGTGCGGTCATCGACTTCGGCTGTGCGGGAGTGGGCGACCCGGCCGTCGACCTGATCGCGGCCTGGAACCTGCTGCCCGCATCGGCACGGGACACCTTCCGCGAGGCCGTCCGCGCCGACGACGCGGAGTGGGCGCGGGGGCGGGGCTGGGCGCTGTCGATCTCGCTGATCCAGCTGCCGTACTACTGGGACACCAACCCGGCCCTGGCGGAGAACTCCCGGCATGTGATCACCGAGATCCTCGCCGAGGCCGGGTAAGGCGGAGGGCCGACGGGCTCAGCCAGGGCCGAGAGGCCGTGCCGGGGCCGGGGGCCGTGCCGGGGCCGGGGGCCGTGCCGGGGCCGGGGGCCGTTACTCCCCCGCGTACGCCTTCTCCAGCGCGGCGACGTCCAGCTTGCCCATGCTCATCATGGCCTTCATGGTGCGGTCGACCTTCTCCTGGTCGGGGTCGTGGAGGAGCTCGGGCATCCGGTCGTAGACGACCTGCCAGGAGACGCCGTACCTGTCCTTGAGCCAGCTGCAGGGGCCGCCCTCGCCGCCGTTCTCGGTGAGCTTGGTCCAGTAGTAGTCGATCTCCTCCTGATCTGCGCACATGATCTGGAAGGAGACGGCCTCGTTGAACCTGAACTGGGGGCCGCCGTTGAGGCCGACGAACTTCTGGCCGTTGGCCGTGAATTCGACGGTCAGCACCGAGCCGGTCTCACCGGGCCCGGCGTCGGTGTAGCGGCTGATGCGGCCGATGCTGGAGTTCTTGAACAGCGAGACGTAGAACTCGGCGGCCTCCTGGGCCTGGCCGTCGAACCACAGACACGTGACGAATCCGTCGGTGGTCATGAGTACCTCCTCTGGGCGGGGAACGCGGTCACCGGTGTCGACCGGTCCTTACGGCGAAACTCATCGGCCGGGCCGCCGAATAATCCGGGCGGGTGAACGACGACCCCGCCTAGCATCCCGATCATGACCTCCACGCCTGCCGAACGCATCGAACCCTTCCGGCTGTCCGTCCCGCAGAGCGACCTCGACGACCTGTACGACCGCCTCGACCGCACCCGCTGGCCGGCCGACCTGCCCGGAGCCGGCTGGGAGTACGGCGTCCCGGCCGGCTATCTGCGGGAGCTGGTCCGGTACTGGCGGCACGAGTACGACTGGCGCGCCGCCGAGGCCGAGCTGAACCGGTGGCCGCAGTTCACCACCATGATCGACGGCGCCAAGGTCCACTTCGCCCACGTCCGCTCCCCGGAGCCGGACGCCACACCGCTGGTGATCACCCATGGCTGGCCGGGCTCGATCGTGGAGTTCCTGGATGTGGTCGGCCCGCTGACCGATCCCGTGGCGCACGGCGGCGACGCGGCCGACGCCTTCCACGTCGTCGTGCCGAGCATTCCCGGCTTCGGGCTGTCCGGGCCCACCACCGAGCGGGGCTGGGAGGCGCGCCGGGTAGCCGACGCCTGGGCGGAGCTGATGCGGCGGCTCGGCTACGAGCGGTTCGGGCTGCAGGGCGGCGACTGGGGCGCGGGGATCTCGCGCGAGCTGGGCCGCGTCCATCCGGACCGGGTGATCGGTGTCCACCTCAATCTGCTGCCTGGTGCACAGGCGCTCACCGAGCCGACCGAAGCGGAGCTGGCCGCGCTCGGCCCCGAGGAGCGGGAGCGGACGCTGCGGTCCTGGCGCGGGTGGGACGCGTGGTTCCGTGACGGCGCCGGGTACGCCGCCCTGCAGTCCACCCGTCCGCACACCCTCGCCTACGCCCTGACGGACTCGCCCGTCGGTCAACTCGCCTGGATCGTCGAGAAGTTCCGGGAGTGGGCGGACTGCGAGGAGCTGCCGGAGGAGGCGGTGGACCGGGACCGGCTGCTGACCAACGTGATGCTGTACTGGCTGACCGGTACGGCGGGTTCGTCCGCCCGCATCTACTACGAGCGGGCCCACGTCACCGGCGACCGGGCGGGGCGGCCGGCCGAGCCGTCGACCGCGCCGACCGCACTGGCCGTGTTCCCGGCGGATCCCCAGATCCCGCTGCGGCACAAGGCGGAGCGCACCGAGAACCTGGTCCGCTGGACCGAGTTCGACCGCGGCGGCCACTTCGCGGCCATGGAAGAGCCGGACCTCCTGATCCCGGACATCCGAGCGTTCTTCCGCCGGCTCCGCGAGAAGTGACACGTCCGCCGGGTGCAGCGGGCGTGGGCGTGCCAGGTGGTCGGAGGGTCGCGGGGGAAGTGACCCGCCGGGGCGGCCCAGGTGATCGCAGGGGCGCGGGCAGGCGCCCAAGCCGGGGGGGCGGCCGGGCACAGCCCACCGCGGGACCGGGCCGGCCGGGGCGACCGCCCGGTTGCGGTGCAAGGGCAGGCCCCCGTGACGCCGGGCTGGCTCAGGCTGCCAGGCAGAGGGTGTTGTAGGGGCGGGCGGTGGAGGGGCGGGGGTGCGGGATCGTGCGGTGGGTCAGGTCGGCGTGGGCCAGTGACAGCAGGCCCGCGAGGTCCAGGCCGAGTGCGTGCGCTGCGGCGGCGAGGACCTCCGAGGACGCCTCCTTGCGCCCGCGCTCGATCTCGGAGAGATAGGGCAGCGAGATCCTGGCCGCGTCGGCCACGTCCTTGAGGGTGCGGTCCTGCGACCGCCGCTCGCGGCGCAGCACCTCACCGACCAGATCGCGCCACAGCGGCTCCTTGGTCTCTGCGTTCTCTGTGCCCCGTGTGCGGGCTTCGTTGCTCACCTGGTTGGTCACCCACGTCAGCGTAGGGGAGGTGAGCCATCGGACAAGGGCCCTGGCCCGGCATTGCGCCCTGAGGGAAACCGGAGCAGTTCGTTTCCCGCCACTGGGCAACTCCGCATGCATGCGGGACGTGAGCGGGGGTACCCGCCCCGTGAGCAACACCACCCGCACGCATGAAGCACCGCGTTACGGGTATCCAGAACAAACGGTAAGAAACGGGCAAAATAAGCCGCCGAGGCAGACGGAGAACCGTGACTTTCGTGGGAGAGGTAATGAACACCGCCGGGATCCGGTCGCAAGCAGAGGTCACCGTGAGGACCGAGCAGGACAGGACGGGCGAGGGATCACTGCCTGGCATCGCGGACCCGGCGTCCGTCGCGCCCCGTGACGCCCGTGAGCTGTCCCGCCAGTTCTTCCGCCGGCTGACCGAGCTGGAGGAGGGCACGCACGAGTACCAGTACGCCCGGAACACGCTCATCGAGATGAACATGTCCCTGGTCCGGTTCGCGGCCGGACGGTTCCGGGGCCGCGGCGACGACATGGAGGACATCGTCCAGACCGGCATGATCGGCCTGATCAAGGCCATCGACCGGTTCGAGCTGGCACGCGAGGTGGAGTTCACGTCCTTCGCGCTGCCGTACATCGTGGGCGAGATCAAGCGGTTCTTCCGGGACACCACCTGGGCGGTACACGTGCCGCGCCGGCTCCAGGAGGCGCGGGTGGAGCTGGCCAAGGCACGCGAGGAGCTGTCCAGCCGGCTCGACCGCGACCCGACGGTGGCGGAGCTGGCGACGCTGATGAACATCTCCGAGGACGACGTGGTCGAGGCCCAGCTCGCCTCCAACGGGTACAACTCCGCCTCCCTGGACGCCGCGCTCACCGGCGACGGCCCCGAGGACGGCGAAGCGGTGCTCGCGGACTTCATCGGCGTGGAGGAGGAGGGGCTGCGGCTCGTCGAGGACTGCCACGCGCTCGCCCCGCTGATGGCGGAACTCAGCGAGCGGGACCGGCAGATCATCCATCTGCGGTTCGTCGAGGAGGCCACCCAGGCGGAGATCGGGGAACGGCTCGGCTGCTCCCAGATGCACGTGTCCCGGCTGATCAAGCGGATCATCACCCGGCTGCGTGAGGGGATGCTCGGCGAGCTGGGCTGCGCCTGAGCCGGCCCGGCAAGCGCCTGACCGCGGGGCGGCGGTACGTCCGCCGCCCTTCAGCGCTGCAGTTCGAAGCGGGCCCGTACCCGCTTGCCGACCGGTACGCGCTCCGCGGTGACCTCCGAGGCCAGGGCGCACACGATCTCCAGGCCGTGCCGTCCGACGCGTTCGGGGTCCTTCGGGTAGCGGCGGGGCAGGGCGGAGCTGCTGTCGTAGACGCACACCGTGACGGCGCTGTCCGTGCCTTCCAGTTCCAGGATGAACGGGCCGTTGCTGTGCTGGTCGGCGTTGGTGACGAGTTCGCTCACGACCAGCAGCAGCTCGCCGTCGGCGCGCCGGTCGGCGGTGGCGCACCACTCGGTTCGCAACCGCTGCAGAAACTGGGACGCGAAGACGCGCGCCTCGGCGATGCATCCGGATTCGCCGGTGTAGTGCGCCGCGCGCCGTAGCGGCTCCACGGGTACGTCGAAACCGGTCGGTATCACTGTCCCGCCCAGATGCTTGGTCATGCCGTCTCTCTCGAAAACCCGGACCGGCCGGTCCCCTGCTGCATCTGTCCTCGTACCCCGAGCCGCGCTCGGCAGTCCCCCGGGGCGTTCGCCCACCGCGCACAGTGGCGATGGTCACGCGGGCGGCGCCCGCGTCGACGCGCGGCTGGACCGGGGCAGGGATCTCGCCCAGGTGGGCGGCCCCAAGACGGAGGTTCCGCACGCACGAGTACTTCTTCCCGGCGCGGACGGCCCACCCGGCGGGCGCGGTGCCGGGCCGCTGCTTAGCGTGGCAAGCGTGAGCGCTCCGACCGTCTCCGCGCGGCCCGCCGCCCACCACGGCTGGGCGCAGGCCGTGGCCACGGTGCTGACCGGGCTGGCCGTCATGGTCCTGGTTTCGGCGCTCGGACTGTGGGCGGCCGGAGCGGCGGACCTGCCGGACGGCGCGTTCCCGAGGGTGGTGGCCGCGACCCTGGTGACGGCGGTGGGCGGCAGCGTGGAACTCTCCGGCAACGCGGGGGTCCTGGCGCAGACCCGCGCCGGGATCACCGTGATCCCCCTGTCGGTGACCCTGGCCGGTGCCCTGGTGATCGGCGCGGGTTTCCTGCGCCCGCTGCGGCACCGGGCGGTGGCCTCGGCGCGCGAACTGGCCGGCTGGGCCGCCCGGATCGCGGTGCTGTGGCTGCTCGTGCTGATCGGCCTGGCCTTCGGCGCGCGGCAGACCTTCGCCGTCGACGTGGGCCGCGGCACGCTGAGTGACCTGACCGGGCTGTTCGACGTGGCGCCGAAGGTGGGGTTCACCACGGATGTGCCGCTGACGGTGGTCTTCGGACTGTTGTGGCTGGCCGGGGTGCTGCTGCTGGCGCTGCTGGTCGCGTACGGGGCGCCGCTGCCGGGGCGGCTGCTGCGTTTCCAGGAGTCGGTGCGTCCGGCGGCGCACGCGGTGGTGGTCCTGCTCCTCGCCTACGTCGTGGTCGGTTTCGTCATCGCGCTGATCACTGCGGCCACCCGTGGGCATGCCCCGGAGACCGTCGCGCTGATCCTGCTCGGCCTGCCCAATCTGGCCTGGCTGGCCCTGACCCTCGGCATGGGGGCGACCTGGGACGGCCGCGTGGACGGCCCGTTCGGTCTGCCGATGCCGCACGTCCTGGACGCCATTCTGCGCACCCCGGACGTCTCCGCGCTGAACCTGGGCTCGCTCACCGACCGCGACGGCCGGTGGTGGTGGCTGGTGGTCGTGGACGTGATCCTGCTGCTGGCCGTGGCCTTCCGGATGGCGGTCCGCTCACCGGCCCGGACCCGCCTGTGGCAGCACGCCGTCCACCTGGCCGTGGCACTGGCGCTGACGGTGCTGATGATCTGTCTGACCGGCCGCACCTCGGCGCACTACGGACTTTCCCTGCTCGGCATCGGCGACCTGGGCGGCGGGCTGTCCGGAGAGCTGTTCCTCAAGCCACGGTTGTGGCAGGCGGTAGGCCTGGGCGCGCTGTGGGGACTGGTCGCGGGCTTCCTGGGCGGTCTGCTGGCACGCCCGCTGCAGAGGCTGGGCGAGGTGAACCAGGCCTAGGTCGTGTGGTCGGTCTCGGTGTCGGGTTCCGCGTCGGCCTCCGTCGGACGTGCCCGGTGCCATCCTCGCCGGTGGCCTCATGGTCGGTGGCGTAGGTGGTCCGGGTGCGGTGTGTCAGGCGACGGGCACCACGAGCACCGGCACCGTGCGCTGCATGCGCAGCGCGTCCACGGACTCGGCGAGCAGTTCGTACTCGGTGGTGTCGTCACTGGCGGCGATCCGCACCAGCCGTCCGCCCGCCAGCTCGTCGGCCACCAGCTCCTGCCGGACGTCATCGGCACACCAGGCGCGCAGCAGGTCGGGCACATCGGCCACCGTGTCCGCGACCGGCACCAGCGCGCCCGTCGGGAAGGCCAGGTCCTCCGGGCTCGGGTCGAGGCGCTCGGCGATCCAGGACGCCCGGTCCCGCAGCCACCACAGGGCCAGGGCCAGCGTCGGCGCGCGATAGGTGCCGAGCGGTACGCCGATGCGCCGGCCGTCGCACATGCCGTACGCGGTGACATGGCACAGGAATTCGTCGTGCACGTCTCACTCCCCCGTCGCCTCGCTGGTGTGCCGGCCTGGACCTCGCTCTGCGTGCGGCTCCTGTGCGGTGAAGTGCCCCTGGCGTTCGAGTATCGCCACTCCCGAAACAGTGTCACCATGACTTTCCGGCCAGTCTGTTGGCATATTCACCGCCCGCTCTGGCCCGAATCCATCGGCGTGTTCGCGTCCCCGGGCATGACCCGGCAGGTAATCGACCCGCCCCTGGGACCTCCGGCATGGTGGTCACACCGGATCGGCGAAGCCCCGGATCCGGCTCCGGCCAGCAACTACGACCTCGATGGAGGCTGATTCACCATGTCCGTGAACACCGACCGCTACGAGACCGCCGCCGCCCGTTACTTCGAGGCCTGGAACGCCACCGAGCCGGAGGCGCTGAAGAAGGCGGTCGCCGCCGCGTGGACGGCGGACGGCGGCTACACCGACCCCCTCGCCGAGGTCCGCGGCCACGAGGGCATCGCGGCGGTGATCGCGGCGGTGCACGAGCAGTTCCCGGGGTTCGTCTTCCGTCCGCTCGGCGCGGTGGACGGACACCACGACACCGCGCGCTTCGGCTGGGAGCTGGTGAACGAGGCCGAGGGATCGGCGCCGGTGGCGGGGTTCGACGTCGTCACGCTGGACGGGGAGGGCCGGATCCGGCAGGTCCTGGGCTTCCTGGACCGGGTCCCGGCGGGCGCCTGACACCGCCCGGCAGAGCCGGGTCTCCGGCATCCGCGGCACGGTCGACGGGGCGGAGAGGGGGCGGCCCTTCGCCGAGCATTCCGCAGCCCCGTCGAGCCTGCCCGGCGAGACAACTGTCGCCGGGCAGGCCGGCGTCCACTGCTGGAACACCGGCGTCAGCCTCCGCGGAAACCGAACGAACGCACCTCGCTCCCCGGACCCGGCTCAAGAGCATCCAGGTCCGTCCGGGACGGTTTCCGGGCGGGCCGGAGCCGGGGACCCGACTTCGGGGTGTTCAGGGGTTGACGATCGCGTCGATCCGGGCCAGTTCCCCGGCATCGAAGTCCAGGTTGCGGATCGTGCCGACGCTGTCCTCGACCTGCTGGGGGCTGCTCGCGCCGACCAGTGCCGAGGTGACCCGGCCGCCGCGCAGCACCCAGGCCAGGGCCAGCTGGGCCAGGGTCTGGCCGCGGGACTTGGCGATCTCGTCGAGGGCGCGCAGCCGGGCCACCAGGTCCTCGGTGACCGCGTCCGAGTTCAGGAAGGGGCTGTCGCTCGCCGCCCGGGAGTCCTCCGGGATGCCGTCGAGGTAACGGCCGGTGAGCAGGCCCTGCTCCAGCGGGGAGTAGACGATGGAGCCGACCTGCAGTTCGTCCAGGGCGTCGAGCAGTCCCTCGTCCTCGGGGCGCCGGTCGAGCATCGAGTAGCGCGGCTGGTGGATGAGGAGCGGGGTGCCGAGGCCGGCGAGGATACGGGCGGCCTCGCGGGTCTGCTCCGCCGAGTAGTTGGAGACGCCGACGTAGAGGGCCTTGCCCTGCTGCACCGCGGTGTGCAGCGCGCCCATCGTCTCCTCCAGCGGGGTGTCCGGGTCGGGGCGGTGCGAGTAGAAGATGTCGACGTGGTCCAGGCCCATCCGGGTCAGGCTCTGGTCGAGCGAGGAGAGCAGGTACTTGCGCGAGCCCCATTCGCCGTAGGGGCCGGGCCACATCAGGTAGCCGGCCTTGGTGGAGATCACCAGCTCGTCGCGGTACGGCGCGAAGTCGGCCTTGAGTGCCTCGCCGAGCGCGGACTCGGCGGCGCCGGGCGGTGGGCCGTAGTTGTTGGCGAGGTCGAAGTGGGTGACGCCCAGGTCGAAGGCGCGGCGCAGAATGGCCCGCTGCGTCTCGACGGGCCGGTCCGGGCCGAAGTTGTGCCACAGACCGAGGGACAGCGCGGGGAGTTTCAGCCCGCTGCGTCCGGTGCGCCGGTGCGGCATGTCGGCGTAGCGGTCGGGGTGTGCGGTGTACAACGCGGCTCCAGAGGGGTTGGCACACGGTCACGGTCGTCCCGGCTCCCGGAAGCCTGCGCTCCGGGCAACCGCTTCCCACTCTTCCCCGCCCGCCGGGCAGCGGTCCAACAGAAGAATCCGATGGAATTCAGCGGCTAGGCTTCTCAATCATGGAACTGCGCCATCTCCAGCACTTCGCCGCCGTCGCCGAGGACCGGCATTTCACCCGGGCTGCCGAACGCCTGATGGTGTCGCAGTCAGGGCTGTCGGCGTCCATCAGGGCGCTGGAGCGGGAGCTGCGGGCGCCGCTGTTCGTGCGCACCACCCGCCGGGTGACGCTCACCGAGGCGGGGCGGGCGCTGCTGGTGGAGGCCGAGCGGATCCTGGCGCAGGTGCGGGCGGCGCACGAGGCGGTGGCGGCGGTGCAGGGTGTGGTGCGCGGCACGCTGGCGCTGGGCACCGAGCAGTGCATCGCCGGGGTGCAGGTGGCCCCGCTGCTGGCCGCGTTCCGGGGCCGGCATCCGGACGTGGAGATCCGGCTGCGGCAGGCCGGTTCGGGCGCGCTGGCCGAGGAGGTCGGGGCCGGCCGGCTCGACCTGGCCTTCGCCTACCGCACCCAGGCGGACACCGACCGGCTGCGCTCGGTGTCGCTGACCAGTGAGCCGATGACCGTGCTGTGCCATCCCGGCCACCGGCTGGCCTCGGCCGGCGCGGTGCCGGCCCCGGACGACCTGGCCGGTGAGGTGTTCGTGGACTTCCACCCGGACTGGGGCCCGCGCCGCGCCACCGACGCCGCGTTCACCGCGGCCGGTGTCCGGCGCACGGTCGCGCTGGAGGTCAACGACGTGCACAGCCTGCTGGACCTGGTGGACGAGAACCTGGGGATCGCGGTCGTACCCCGGCACTTCCGGCACAAGCGGCCCTCGCTCACGGCGCTGCCGCTGAAGGGCACGCGGGAGGCGGAGTACGAGACCGTGGCCCTGCTGCCGCCGGAACGGGCCACCAGCCCCGCGGCCCGCGCGCTGGTCACGCTGCTCGAAACAGAGGACCTGGCACCGCCCCAGGGGCCCCGGGCCACCTCCTGATTCCGGCCGTCCGCCGTCGCAGACTCAACTCACGGCCGCCCGCCACGATCTGCTGCGCGGCACCACCGAGGTGCACCGGCTGCCGACGGGCCGAGGACGACGGGTATGCGGTCGCGTACGTCCACGACCCGGACCGGGGCGGGTGCCGCTCGGTTCCACGGCAGCTGGATTCCGGACGCGTGGGCGCCCGCTGTTTGGGATGGTGGACGGTATGCATGCAAAGGACATCCTCATCAACGGCTACGGCCGCATCCAGGAAGAAGTCCATGCCGCCCTCGACGGCCTCGGGCCGGAGGAGCTGCACCACCGCCCGGCCCCCGGCGCCAACTCCGTCGCCTGGCTGGTCTGGCATCTCACCCGGGTGCAGGACGACCACATCGCCGACGCCTTCGACCTCGACCAGGTGTGGCTGTCCCAGGGCTGGGAGAAGCGCTTCGGCCTCGACCTGCCCCGCCATGACACCGGCTACGGGCACAGTCCCGCGAAGGTCGCGAAGGTGCGGGTCGAGTCGGCCGGCCAGCTGACCGGGTACTACGACGCCGTGCACGAGCAGACGCTCGGCGCGCTGCGCTCGCTCGCCGCCAAGGATCTGGAGCGGATCGTGGACGAGCGCTGGGATCCCCCGGTCAGCCTGGGGGTGCGCCTGGTGAGCGTCCTGTCCGACGATCTTCAGCACGTCGGACAGGCCGCCTACCTCAGGGGGCTCGTTCAGAGCGCTGCCGCGTAACCCGGCAGGACCACGTCCTCGATGAGGGCCTTGCGCTCGTCGAACGGGAGGAACGCGCTCTTGAGGGCGTTCACCGTGACCGTGCGCAGGTCCTCGACGGTCCAGCCGGCCTCCTCGACCAGCAGGGACATCTCGCGGGTCATCGTCGTACCCGACACCAGACGGTTGTCGGTGTTGAGGGTGACCCGGAAGCCCAGGTCCTTCAGGGCCGTGATCGGGTGCTCGGCGATCGAGGTGGCACAGCCGGTCTGCAGGTTGGAGGTGGGGCACATCTCCAGGGCGATACGACGGTCGCGCACCCAGGAGGCGAGCCGGCCGAGCTTGCCGGCCGCGAGGTCGGGGATGTCCTCGGTGAGGCGCACGCCGTGGCCGATGCGCTGAGCGCCGCACACCTGCAGGGCCTGGTGGATGCTGGGCAGCCCGTGCGCCTCACCGGCGTGGATGGTGAAGGGCACGCTCTCGCGGCGCAGGTGCTCGAAGGCGGCCAGGTGGTCGGCGGGCGGGAAGCCGTCCTCGGCACCGGCGATGTCGAAGCCGACGACCCCGGCGTCGCGGTAGGCGACGGCCAGCTCGGCGGCCTCGCGGACCCGGTCGAACATCCGCATGCCGCACAGCAGGGTGCCGACCCGGACGGGGGTGCCCGCCGCGGCGGCCTTGGCCATACCGGCGGCCAGGCCCTCCTGCACGGTCTCCACGACCTCGCTCATCGTCAGCCCGCCCCTGGTGTTCAGTTCGGGGGCGTAGCGCACCTCGGCGTAGACGACACCGTCGGCGGCGAGGTCGAGGACGTACTCCTCGGCGGTGCGCAGCAGGCCCTCACGGGCCTGCATGACGGCGAGGGTGTGCTCGAAGGTGGCTATGTAGCGGACCAGGTCACCGGAGTTGGCGGCCTCGAAGTACCAGGCGGCCAGCTCGTCGGGGTCGGTGGTGGGCAGGGTGTGACCGATCTCCGCCGCGAGTTCGACGACGGTGGCGGGGCGCAGGCCGCCGTCGAGGTGGTCGTGCAGCACGGCCTTGGGGAGCCGGCGGAGGGTCTCGGTGTCGATGCGGGACGCGGTCATGGCAGGGCTTTCCTCAACAGGGGGTCGCAGGCGGTTCTCAAGGGGTCAGGCGGCGGGCTGGAGCAGGTCCCAGCGGTTGCCGTGGAGGTCCTGGAAGACGGCGACGGTGCCGTACGGCTCGTGGCGCGGCTCCTCCAGGAAGGTCACGCCGGCCGCGGTCATCCGGGCGTGGTCGCGGGCGAAGTCGTCGGTGTGCAGGAAGAACCCGACGCGTCCGCCGGTCTGGTCACCGATCCGGGCCCGCTGGTCCTCGCCCTTGGCACGGGCCAGGAGCAGACCGGTTCCGGCTCCGTCGCCGTCCGGCTCCACGACGACCCAGCGGGAGCCGTCGGGGCGCGGGGCGTCCTCGGCCAGCCGGAAGCCGAGGGCCTCGGTGTAGAAGCGGATGGCCTCGTCGTAGTCGTCGACGACGAGGGTGACCAGGGCGACGCGTCGCATCGGGACCTTCCGGTGGGGGTGGTTAGCGGGTGAGGTTATACGTAAAACCCCACGGACGCCAGTCCTGTTCTACGCGCGTTGTCATGGGGCGTTGCCGAGGCGCGGGCCGTAGGCCCTGTCGGCACATCCCCGCCTGCCCGGCGGCGGGGTCAGGGCGTCTCGTCGCCCTGGGCGATCTCGACCCGGTGGTGCACGTCGGCCATGCCGGCGGCCGAGGCCACACAGGAGACGGCGGTGCAGGCGATGAGGAGGCCGGCGATCGTCCGGCCGGCCCGGGGCACGAGCGGAGCGGCGAGCAGGGCCTGAACGCGCTGCGGGACGGGGCCGGTGGTCGCGGCGGCAGCGAAGCCGGGGCGCTCGGAGCGGGCGGCCTGTCCGGCGAGTGCCGCGCGGGCGATGGCGCGGGCGATCAGGCGCCGGTCGCCGACCCGGGCGGCGGCGGCCTCGTCGGCGGCGCGCTCGGCGGCGAGGCGGATGGTCTCGCGGACCGGGCGCAGCGCCGGATGACAGTGCGCGGCGAGTTCCGCGGCGGCGAGGAAGTAGTGGTGGCCGCCGTCGTTGTGCGCCCGCTCGTGCGCGAACAGCGCCTCCCGCTCGGGCCCGTCCAGGCTGCGGAGCATCGCGGTGGTGACGACGATGCGGTGCGGGCGGCCGGGCAGCGCGTAGGCGTCGGGGCGGGGCGAGTCCACCACGCACAGGTCGCCGGCCGCGGGGCCGCGCCCGGCCTCGGTCCGGGCCGCGCGGAAGGCGCGGCTCTGGTGCAGCACCGAGCGGACGAGGGTCCAGCCGCAGACGGCGAGCGCACCGACGGAGGTCGCGGCGGCCGGCAGCACGACGAGGTCCGAGGCGGTGCGCAGCGGGTGGATCAGCTCGCCGAGCGCGGCGAACAGCGGGATCTTGAGGAGGCCGGTCAGGACGAACGCGCCGAGAGCGGCCAGCGAGCAGCCGGCGAGGAGGACGGTACAGGCGGTGACGGCCCACAGCGCGGCGACCGGGACCAGCCGGTCCAGCGCCCGGCGGGCCAGGGCCGGCAGGGCGAACGGCAGCAGCAGGGGCAGCAGGAGCAGTACGGTCATCGGTCGCCGGGTTCGAGCAGGTCCCGCAGAATGCGTTCGTCGTCGGGACTGAGCTGGGCGACGAAGCGGGCGAGGACCGTCTCGCGGTCGCTGTCCCGGTCCAGTTCGCTGTGCATCCGGCGGGCGGTGAGGCCGTGGGCGTCCTGGACGTCCCGGACGGGGATGTAGGCATAGCCCCGGCCCTGGCGGTGGCGCTCGACGACGCCCTTGTCGTACAGGCGGGTGAGGATCGTGGTCACCGTCGTACGGGCCAGGTCCGTGCCGAGGCTCCGCTGTACCTCGCCGGGCGTCCGGGGGCTGCCCGCGGCCCAGAGCGCGGCCATGACGCTCGCTTCGAGTTCGCCCGCCGGCCGGCGCTCGTCCTTCGCCTCGGTCATGGAACGTTCCTCACCCCGTCCTCGTCTGCGGCCCGTACGACCGTCTACACGATGGTAGTCAATCGGACCTTCGTACGGCCGTGCCCGGGCACCCATTATGGGAGGGGCGACCGTCCGGACCGCCCCTCGGGGCCGGTCAGCCGGTGAAGGCGTCCAGCGCGTCCAGCCGCTTCCGTTCGTCCGCCGTGAGGCGCAGGGCGCCCGCGGCGACGTTCTCCACGAGGTGGTCCGGGTTGCCGGTGCCGGGGATGGCGAGGACGTGCGGACCCTGGTGCAGGGTCCATGCGATCCGGATCTGCGCGGGGCTCACGCCGTGGGCGCGGGCGATGTCGCGCACGGTGTCGTCGTGGGTGTCGGCCGCCGCGTGGGCTCCGGCCTCGCCGGCGACGGCGTAGAACGGCACGAAGGCGATGCCGTGTTCGCCGCAGAGGCGCAGCATCCCGGCGTCGGCGGGGTCGCGGCGGTCCAGGGCGTACCGGTTCTGCACGGACACCACCGGGGCGATCTCGAGTGCCTCGGCGAGGTGGCGGGGTTCGACGCCGGAGATGCCGAGGTGCCGGATCAGGCCGGCCTCGCGCAGTTCGGCGAGCGCGCCGAAGTGCTCGGCGATGGAGTCCTGGCGCATCCGCCGCAGGTAGACCACGTCGAGGTGGTCGCGTCCCAGCTGGCGCAGGTTCTCCTCGACGTGACCGCGCAGCTGGTCGGGGCGGGCCGAGGTGCCCCACTCGCCGTGGTAGTCACGGAAGGGGCCGACCTTGGCGGCGATGACCAGGTCGTCGGCGTACGGGGCGAGGGCGGTGTTGATCAGTTCGTTGGCCGAGCGCGTGGCGGAGAAGTAGAAGGCGGCGGTGTCGATGTGGTTCACGCCCAGTTCGACGGCCCGCCGCAGTACGGCCATGGAGCGTGCGCGGTCGCTGGGGGTGCCGAGGTGGAACGCGGCGCTGCCCGTCAGCCGCATGGCTCCGAAGCCGACGCGGTGGACGGGCAGGTCGCCCAGTGTGAAGGTGCCGGAGGCGTCCGCGGTGATCGTCTGAGCGGTCATTCGGCGGAGTGTCGCACATCTGGCGTGCCGCGCACGGCACTTCAGCTCAGCGGCTTCTCCAGGACCGCCTTGCGGTGGCTGAACGTCTCGATGGAGTAGTGGCCGTGGTAGCTGCCCATGCCGCTCTCCCCCACGCCGCCGAACGGCAGGTCGGAGACGGTGAGATGGGCGAGGGGCAGGCCGTGGCCCAGGCCGCCGGAAGAGGTCTCGGCGGCGATGCGCGCCCGGGTCTGCTGGGACTCGGTGAAGACGTACAGCGCGAGCGGCTTGTCGCGGTCGTTGATGAAGCCGATCGCCTCGTCCAGGCCGGACACGGTGACGATGGGCAGGATCGGGCCGAAGATCTCCTCCTGCATGACGGGCGACTTCGGGTCGACGTCCGCGAGGACGGTGGGCGCGATGTACCTGGCCGTACGGTCGCTCGTGCCGCCGACCGCGATCCGGCCGGCGCCGAGGAGGCCGGTGAGCCGGTCGAAGTGCCGCTCGTTGATGATCCGGCCGTACTCGGGCGAGGCCGCCGGGTCCGTGCCGTACAGCACGTCCACGGCCCGGACGAGCGCCGTCTCCAGGGCGGCGGCGGTCTCCGGGTCGGTCAGCACGTAGTCGGGGGCGACGCAGGTCTGCCCGGCGTTGAGGAACTTGCCGCGCGCCAGCCGGTCCGCGACCACGTCGAGATCGGCGTCGCGGTCCACGAACACCGGGGACTTGCCGCCGAGTTCGAGGGTGACCGGGGTGAGGTGCTCGGCGGCGGCGCGCATCACGATCCGGCCGACGGCACCGTTGCCTGTGTAGAAGATGTGGTCGAAGCGCTCGGCCAGCAGGGCGGTGGTCTCCGGGATGCCGCCCTCGACGACGGCGACCGCGTCGGTGTCGAGAAAGGCCGGGATCAGCTCGGCCAGCGCGGCCGAGGTGGCCGGGGCCAGCTCGCTCGGCTTGGCGACGACCGCGTTGCCGGAGGCCAGCGCGCCGACCACCGGGGCGAGCAGCAGCTGCGCCGGGTAGTTCCAGGGCGCGATGACGAGGACGACGCCGAGCGGGTCGTACTGCGTCCAGGCCCTGGCGTCGGCGCCGAGGTGGGCGGGGACCGGCGCGGGCTCGGGGCGCAGCCAGTCCGCGAGGTGGTCAAGGGTGTGGTCGATCTCGCGGACGGTGAAGTCGATCTCGGTGCGGTAGGCCTCGGTGCTGCTCTTGCCGAGGTCGGCGTGGAGGGCGGCGGCGAGGTCGGCGCCGCGCTCGGTGAGCATCGCGCGCAGGCGGCGCAGCTGGCCGGTGCGCCACTCGACGGGCCTGGTGCGGCCGGTGGCGAAGGTGGCGCGCAGCCGGGCCACGATGTCGGCGGGCTGCTCGGTGGCGGGGTGGTTCACGGGTGCCTCGCTGCTCGTGCACGGGCTGATTCGGCCCGCGCCTGGGTCTCGGTAGATGCATTTACCAACCTTTCAGGTCCTCAAGTTCATTCCGGCGCCTCAGGGTGACAGGGGTCACGTCTGCGTGGGGGCGGTCTCGCGTCGGCGTCGCTCCAGGTAGGCCCGCTCTGCCTCGCTTGCGGCCAGTTCGGCGGCCAGGCCGTATTCGGTCGCCGCCTCGGCGGTGCGGTCCAGGCGGCGCAGCAGGTGGGCGCGGACGGCGTGCAGCACGTGATAGCGGCCCAGGCCGAGGGCGTCGACCACGTCGAGCGCCGTGGCCGGGCCCTCGGTCTCGGCCAGGGCGACCGCGCGGTTCAGGGCCACGACCGGGGACGGCGCGACGGCCATGAGCTGGTCGTACAGACACAGGATCTGACGCCAGTCGGTGGCGGCGGCGCTGGATGCGTCGCTGTGCACGGCATTGATGGCCGCCTGGATCTGGTACGGCCCGGGCCGGTCGCGGCGCAGACAGCGCCGGACCAGGTCCTGGCCCTCGGCGATCAGTGCCCGGTCCCAGCGGGAGCGGTCCTGCTCGGGCAGCGGGACGAGAACGCCGTCCGCGTCCTGCCGGGCTGGCCGCCGGGACTCGGTGAGCAGCATCAGCGCGAGCAGGCCGGTGACCTCGGCCTCGTCCGGCATCAGGGCGGTGAGCAGCCGGCCGAGGCGGAGCGCCTCCGCGCAGAGGGCAGGGTCGCCGGTGCAGCCCTCGTTGAAGATCAGGTAGAGGACGGCGAGCACGCCGCCGAGCCGCTCGGGCAGATCGGCGTCGCGGGGCAGGCGGTAGGGGATGCCCGCGTCCCGGATCTTGGCCTTGGCCCGGACCAGCCTCTGGGCCAGCGTCGGCTCCTGCACCAGGAAGGCGCGGGCGATCTGGATGGTGCTCAGGCCGCCGAGCAGGCGCAGGGTCAGGGCGACACGCGCCTGGAGGGCGAGCGCGGGGTGACAGCAGGTGAAGATCAGGCGGAGCCGGTCGTCGCGCACGGGGCCCTCCTCGGGCGGTGCGTCGGGCGTGTACGGGTCGGGCGCGTACAGGTGGGGCGCGTACAGCCGGGCGGCCCCGGCGTGCCGGGCGCCCCGGGAGGACTCGCGGCGCAGCCGGTCGATCGCGCGGTTGCGTGCGGTGGTGATGATCCAGCCGGCCGGGCTCGGCGGCACGCCGGTCCCGGGCCAGGTGCGCACGGCGGTGGTGAAGGCGTCCTGCACCGCTTCCTCGGCGAGGTCGATGTCGCCGAGGAAGCGCACGAGGACGGAGACCGCGCGCCCGTACTCGGCGCGAAAGACGGCCTCGACGTCGGGGGCCCCGTACATGTCAGTGCTGGTCGACGAACGGCCGTACCTCGATGGGCAGGGTGGTGGCGAGGGCGGCCTTGCGGCCCCACTCCAGGGCCTCGTCCAGGTCGGCGGCCCTGATCAGGCAGAGTCCGCCCAGGTACTCCTTGCCCTCGGCATACGGACCGTCGGTGATGAGCACGTCGCCGTCCTTGGGGCGGAGCACGGTGGCGGTCTCCGGTCCGTGCAGACCGCCGGCGAACACCCACGCTCCGGCCGCGCGCAACTCGTCGTTGAAGGCCTCGACGTCCCGCATGATCGCGGCGAGCGCGTCGGGGGCGGGCGGGGTCACGCCGGTCGGCTGGACCACGCTGAGCAGGTACTGCTTCATGATGTCCTCCTCGGTGAGTTCAGGGTCTCTCTGATGCCTGTCACCTCCCACACGAACGACCGGCCCCCGGATCGACACGGCACCTGAGGAAATCTTCGACAGAATCCTCCGTATGACAGCCACCACGCCGCATCCGCTCCTCGGCCACGCCCACCGGCTCGCCACGGACCTGCTGATACCCGAGGCAGAGCGGGTCGACCAGGAGGGCGTGCCGGTGAGCCACATCGAGGCGGTGAAGAGGTCGGGGCTGCTCGGGGTGGGCGCTCCGGTCGCGTACGGCGGCTCGGGCGCCCCGCCGGACGTGGTCCGCCGGACCGCGGAGATCCTGGCCGGGGCCTGCTGTTCGACGTGGTTCGTGCAGGCCCAGCACCACACGCCCGTGCAGATTCTGGCACAGAGCGAACTCCCGGTCCGCGAGCGGCTGTTGGGCCCGCTGTCGCGGGGCGAGCTGATGTCCGGGGTGGCGTACGCGCATCTGCGGTCGTATCCGCGTGTCCCGGTACGCGTGCGCCGGGAGGGCGGCGGTTGGCGGTTCGACGGGACCGTGCCCTGGTACACCGGGTGGGGCCTGAACGACGTGATGCTGCTCGCCGGGGTGACCGACGCGGGCGAGGCGCTGCTCGCCTTCGCCGAGGCGCGCGTCCAGCCGGGGCTGCGGGCCTCGGAACCGATGCGCCTCGCGGCGCTCACCGCCGCGCGCACGGTGTCGCTGGAGCTGACCGGACTGTGGCTGCCGGAGGAGTCGGTTGCCCTGCGGACGCCGTACGAGCGGTTGGCGCCCCGGGACCGGGCCAGGACGCTGAACGCCAACCCGGCGGTCTTCGGCCTCACGGAGGCCGCCCTGTCCCTGCTGGACGCGGAGACGGCCGCTCCGCTCACGGCCCGGCTCGCCGATGTCCGCCGCCGCGCCTACGCCCTGGCCGACCATCCGGCACCGCTGGAGCGGGTCGCGGAGCGGCTGGCGTTGCGCGTGGAGTCGTACGAGGTGCTGCGGACGGCCACCACCGCGGCGGTGGTGGCCGGCGGCGGCCGGTCGATGACCCTGACGAGCCGCGCCCAGCGCCTGGCCCGGGAAGCGCTGTTCCTGCTGGTTCAGGGACAGACGGCCGAGTCCCGGGCAGCACATCTGCGAGCCCTGGGAGCCGCCTGAGCCGGTGATCGCCGTCCGCACCGACACCGTGCCCGGGGCTGAGAGCCACCGGTGCCGGGCTCCCTGGGCGTGCGGGCTCAGCAGCCAGGGCCGCCCTCAACGGCGACGCGGCTACGGGGCTACGGGGCTACGGGGCTACGGGGCTGGCCGAGCCTGAGCCAGGAGCCTTGCCGTCATCCTCGGCGCGGCTGCGGGCGGCTGTGATGCCGGAGCCGGCTCTTGACGCTAGAGCCGGCTCTTGATGCGTGAGCCGGGGCGCCCGGCGTCACCGCCGGCGTAGTAGGCCCTGGGCCAGTGCGTGGGTGCCGACCGCGGCCGTCGCGGCGAAGGCGAGGCCCTCGGCCAGTTGCCGCGGCCGGGTGGGGCGCAGGGCGCCGGAGCGGCGGAGTCGGCCGCGGGCCCACGCGGTGAAGGGGAGGACCACCAGGGGGGTCGTCGCGGAGCCCGGAGTGTAGCCGCGCATCGCGGCTGCCTGGGCCAGGTGGACCAGGCCGTGCAGGCCGAAGGCGTTGAGCGCCGTCTGATAGACGGCCGAGCGGCCCCCGGTCCGGTGGCCATCGGCCGCCGCGGCGGCCAGCACCACCGCCATGGCGGCGACAGCGGTGCTGAACTCCCGCGCGTCCACGGCCTCCAGCCGCCGCCACACCGTCTCCGGCACCCGGGGGAACTTCTTACGCAGCTCCGGTACATGAGTGCGCACCCAGCGCGGCACCATCACCACTTCCTCGGTGTCGTGCACGGCCCACGCGGCCAGCAGACCCCAAGTGACGGCTCCGGAGACGTCGTTCGGTTCTCGTGTCATGAACCCGTAGTCTGCCAGGGCCGTTTGGTCAGCTCGCGAACGGCACCTGGGCGCAGACGGCGGGCGTCGTACCGCCGGGATGCGTCCACAGCCCCTGCCCGGCGAGCCGGGGCAGCACGCCCTCGCCGAACCAGTACGCCTCCTCCAGGTGCGGATAGCCGGAGAGGACGAACTCGTCGATGCCGAGGGCGTGGTACTCCTTGATCCGCTCGGCGACCTCCTCGTGGCTGCCGACCAGGGCGGTGCCCGCGCCCCCGCGCACCAGGCCGATCCCGGCCCAGAGGTTGGGGTGGATCTCCAGGCTCTCGCGGCTGCCGCCGTGCAGGGCGAGCATGCGCTGCTGCCCCTCCGACTCGCTGCGGGCGAGGCCCGCCTGGACGGCCCGTACGGTCTCCGGGTCGAAGCCGTCGAGCAGCCGGCCGGCCTCCGCCCAGGCCTGCTCGGAGGTGTCCCGGGTGATCACGTGCAGCCGGATCCCGAAGCGCGGGGTACGGCCGTGTCCCGCGGCGAGCTTCCGGATCCAGGCGACCTTCTCGGCGACCTGCGCGGGCGGCTCGCCCCAGGTGAGGTACACGTCCGCGTACCGGGCCGCGACCTCGCCGGCGGCGGGCGAGGAGCCACCGAAGTACACCTCGGGCACCGGATCGGGCACCCGGCTGAGCTGTGCCTCCTCGACCTTGAGGTGTTCCCCGTGCAGGTCGACGCTCTTGCCGTCCCACAAGTCACGGACGATGTGCAGGAATTCGCCGGTACGGCGGTAGCGGGCGTCCTTGTCGAGGAAGTCGCCGTAGGCCCGCTGCTCGCGGCTCTCGCCGCCGGTGACGACGTTGAGCAGCAGCCGTCCGCCGGTGTGCCGCTGGAAGGTGGACGCCATCTGCGCGGCGAGCGTGGGCGAGACGGAGCCGGGCCGGAAGGCGACCAGGAACTTCAGCCGCTCGGAGTTCTGGCTGACCATCGCGGTGGTCAGCCACGCGTCCTCGCACCAGGCACCGGTCGGGGTGAGCGCGCCGACGAAGCCGAGGTCCTCGGCGGCCCGGGCGATCTGGCTCAGATAGGCGACCGTCGGGGGCCGGTCCCGGCCGGAGGCGGTGGCCGGGGTGCCGTGGCCGCCGCCGACGACATGACGGCTGTCGCCGTTGGTGGGCAGGAACCAGTGGAAGGTGAGGGACACAGGGGGTCTCCGATCGCGAGTGTCCGTGGGAGCAGACCGTGCCGGGGCGGCCGGGTTCCGTTCAGCACGTACCGGCCGATGTGCTGGATCCGCCGGCGGGGAGTTCAGCGCAGAGCGGGAGCGGCCCACGTCGTACAGAGGGCTCACGTCCACCGCGGCCTCGGCCGGTCATGGGGTCGGCTCGCCGCCGCCGGCACCGGGGCGCGGTCGAATTCAGGCGGTCCCGGAACGGAGCGGGGAGCGGCGGAGGAGGCGGGCGATCAGGCCGCGGCGCAACAGGAGGCACTGGAAACACGCGCGAGGTCGACATGGCGTCGCCGCGTGAGGTCCAGTCGCATCGTCATGCCGGTGATCGTGGCAGCCGCCGGGGATGACCGTCAAGGAAATCCCGACCGGTCTCGTATCGCGGATCATCGCATCGACCGCATGGTGCGCGTCGGCACGATCGCCTGCCGGCCGATCGACTACGACACCGCCCGGATGCTGCTGATGTTTCAGCGCCGGCGAGCGGAGTCGGTGCCGCGGGCGGTCCGGGACTGCACGCGGCCTTCGTACGCCGGACACGGGAACTGACGGCGGCCTGACGCCCGGAGCCCGGCTCAGGTGGCGGCCTGACGCCCGGGGCCCGGCTCAGGTCTGGCCGTCGTCGTCCTGCGCCTCGGCCAGGACGAGGAAGGCGTCGGAGTCCAGGTCCATCACCACGGTCACCCGCTCGCCTGCGGCACGGCGCGCGGCCGCGTACTCCTCCGCGGGCCAGGATCCGCGTGGGGCCCCGGCGGGGAACCGCTCCAGCACCTTCGCATCCATGACGGTCGGTCACCTCCGAGATCGCGAGCCGGACTGATCGTACGTCCCGTACTCCTTCGGCTGCCCTGTGTCAGTCCCGGCATGTCACCCGATGCGGGTCTACACATAAAGAATAAATAAGAGCAAACTGGGAACATACCGGGATATCCGCACACCGCACCAGTGGCGGTCTGGCCTGCGAAGTCAAAGGAGACGAGTCATGGCCAACCTGCACAGGGGTGATATGACAACCCACCCCGATGTCTCCGAAATGCGGGACCGCTACGCCCGCATGCTCGGCGGTCGTGATGTGGCGCTGGTGGACGGGCCGGTCTTCCTGCTCGGTCTCTACTGCGCGGCATCGCCGTGGATAGTCCACTACACGGCGAGCCAGCCCGCCCTCATGACCCACAACCTGATCATCGGTATCGCGATAGGGCTGCTGGCACTGGGATTCACCCGGGCCCCCGAGCGGATGTACGGCCTCAGCTGGGCCATGTGCGCCATGGGCATCTGGATGATCATCGCCCCCTGGATCGTGGGCAGCGGCCCGGACGCGGGCGTGATCATCAACAACGTCGTCATCGGCGCACTCGCGCTCGTGCTCGGACTCGTCTGTGCCGGTACGGCGGCGAGGAGCACCCCCAGGCCGTAGCCGGGGACGGCGAGGAAAGGAAGACACGGAAGACACGGAAGACACGCATGAGGTGAGGCCGGTCCGCCCGGGCGGACCGGCCTCCGCCGTGCCCACTCAGCGTCCCGGCACCAGCCAGGGCTCCTGCGGCAGCGTGCGGCCGGTCTCCAGCAGCGACTTACTTGCATGCCAAGGAGCCCCGCTGCGCACCGTCGGTCACGGCGAGCGAGAGCCACACGTCCGGGGGCAGCTCGGGCCGGTCCGGCACCGGCCGCAGCTCACGTGTCCAGGCCTCCGCGGCCAGCTCCCGGGCGACGCGCGGCCAGAAACGTACGGCGGCCGGGTTGGTGTCCTGGAAGGCGATCTCCCAGGTGCCGGGATGCCGGCGCAGCACGTCCTGCGCGAGGCGCGTGCCGACACCACGCCGCCGTGCGCCGCGCACGACGAAGAAGCTGTTCAGCACCCGCACCGGTCCGTCCAGCCCGCGCACGAACGCGAAGCCGGCCGGATGCTCGTCCTTCAGGAACAGGTACGGTGCCCAGCCCGGCCGGGTGAAGGCGTACTCGACGCGCTCGCTGCGGAAGGTGCCGTCCGGGCCCGGCAGGGTGCCCCCGAACTCGGACAGGTCGTGGCGGAACAACAGCCACAGCCGTTCGACGGTGGGCCGGTCCTCTGGGGTCGCGGGGCGGACGGTCACGTCCGCCGGGAATGTCCGGGTCATAAACGCAGCCTCCCCGGCGGACATGGAGTCCGGTCCGGGGAGGCTCACGAAGACTGCCGTAACTCTAGCTCATCTCAAGGGCCTTGTACTCCTCGGCGATCTCCCTTTCGCCGAACGGCCACACCTTCTCCAGCCACGCCCAGACGACGAAGGCCGCACAGCCGAGGGCCAGCCAGGCCAGCGACCACTCGATGGGGTGGCGGCCCGGGGAGTTCTTGTCGGCGTAGCCGTAGATCACGCACCAGCCGGCGAACGCGACGATGCTCGGCAGGGGGTAGAGCCACATCCGGTAGGGGCGGCGCAGGTCCGGCCGGCGCCGGCGCAGCACGCTGAGCGCCACGATCTGGGCGAGTGCCTGGACGATCACCATCACCGTGGTCAGCAGCTGGATCAGGGTGGCGAGGTCGGTGTGGCGGCCGATCAGGAAGCCGACCGCGGTGATCACGCCCATGGTCGCCAGGCCCAGCATGGGGAAGCGGTGCCGCGGGTGCAGCTTCTCGTACGGCCGGAAGAAGACGCGGTCACGGGCGGCGTCGTAGGGCACCCGGGAACCGCCGAGCAGGCCGGTGAAGACCGAGGCGAAGGCCGTGACCAGGATCAGTACCGTGACCGTGTCGGCGGCGCCCTTGCCCCAGGTCTTCTCCAGCACCGCCGAGGCGACCGAGGTGGAGGCGATGTCGTGCGGGTCGGTCATCCGCTGCCAGTCGACGACGCCGAGGGTGCCGATCTGCAGCAGCAGGTAGATCGCCATGATGCCGAGGGTGGAGAACAGGATCGAGCGCGGGAGCGTCCGGCCGGGGTCCTTGATCTCGGCGCCCATGTACGCGGTGGTGTTGTAGCCGAGGTAGTCGTAGATGCCGATGGTCAGGCCCGCGGCGAAGCCGAGCCAGAAGCGGTCGCCGGTCAGGTCGAAGGCGCCCGACGGGTAGGTGAAGGCCAGGTGCGGGCTGAAGTCGGTGGCCGCGGCGACGATCACCAGCAGCACCGAGGCGATCATCACGGCCCACATCACGGTGGTGATCCGGGCGATGTGCTCGATGCCGCGCCACAGCAGGAGCACGACCAGGGCGATGACGCCGAGGCCGGTCAGGTCGCCCGCCGTCCGCCCGAGTCCCGGGGCCAGGTAGCCCAGGTACTGCACGAAGCCGACCACGCCCGTGGACATGATCAGCGGGATGAAGAGCATCGCCGTCCACACGAACAGGAACGGCATCAGCCGGCCCGTGCGGTACTGGAAGGCCTGGCGCAGATAGACGTAACTGCCGCCGGAGCCGGGCATCGAGGCGCCGAGCTCGGCCCAGACCAGTCCGTCGCACAGCGCGAGGACGGCGCCCGCGACGAAGCCGATGACCGCCTGGGGGCCGCCGAAGGCGGTGACCATCAGCGGGATCGTGACGAACGGGCCGATGCCGCACATCTGGCTCATGTTGATGGCCGTGGCCTGGAACAGGCCGACACGGCGGACAAAACCACCCGTGGGTGGCGGACTACCGGACATGGGGACTCCTGACGCCACGGGCGGCCTCGGCGGCACCCGGCGGGCTGACTGGCCGATAAAGTTAAGGAGCCTTACTAGGGGCGTCAAGTATGCGCCGGGAATACCTGAGAATGGTCCGATGACCGCCAGTGACGTCGAAGAGCAACAGGAACAGCCCTGGAGCCGCCGGCGGCTGCGCAGTACCAACGAGCGGCTGCTGCTGAACCGGCTGCGCGCCCTCGGCGCCGCCTCGCGCGCCCAACTCGCCCGGGAGACCGGCCTGTCGAAGCCGACGGTCTCCAGCGCGCTTGCCTCGCTGGAGACGGCCGGCCTGGTGCACGAGGTCGGCACCCACGCCCCGGAGCGCGGACGCACCGCGGTGCTCTACGCCCCCGACCCGGCCGCCGGGTACGCGCTCGGCGTGGACATCGGCCGGGGCTGGCTGCGGGTGGCGGTGGCCGACCTGGACGGCACGGTCGTCGCCCGGTCCGACGTACGCAACCGGGCCCGCGCCTCCGCGGCGCTGGCCGACCTGGTCGTGGGCACCGCCCGCCAGGTGATCGCCAATTCGGGTGTGGACCCGGCCGAGGTGGTGCACGGAGTGGTCGGCACGCCCGGCGTCTACGACGCGGAGCAGCGGCGGGTGCGGTACGCGATGCATCTGCCCGGCTGGGGGCGGCCGGGGCTCGTCGACCGGCTGCGCGAGGAGCTGGGCGTACCGCTGGAGGTGCACAACGACGCCAATCTCGCCGCACTGGGCGAGTACACGTACGGCGTCGGCACGGGCAGCCGGCTGTTCGCGTACATCCTGATCGGCACCGGACTCGGCATGGGCGTCGTCAGCGAGGGGCGGCTGTTCACCGGGGCGCACGGACTGGCCGGCGAGATCGGCTTCCTGCCCTGGCCGGGCCGGCAGAAGCCGGAGCGGCTGGAGGACGCGGTGTCCGGGGTGGCCGTGGTGGAGGCGGCCCGGGAGTTCGGGATGAGCGGGCAGCTGACGGCGAAGGCGGTCTTCGACGCGGCCCGGCGGGGTCATCCGGCTGCCGCGCGGGCGGTGGAGCTGGAGGGCGAGCGGATCGCGCACACCGTGGCGGCGGCCGCCGCCGTGCTCGACCCGGACCTGGTGGTGCTCGGCGGTGGCGTCGGCCACAGCGTCGACCTGCTGCTGCGCCCGGTCCGGGAGCATGTGCGCGCCCTCACCCCGCTGCGCCCGCGGATCGCGCCGAGCCGGCTCGGTGAGGACGCGGTGCTGCTCGGCGCGGTCGCCACGGCCCTGGACACGACCCGCGACCTGGTGTTCGAGCGCCGGGCGGCCGGAAGCTGACCCCGTCAAGGCCTACCATGGCCACGGTCGTTGACACGGCCCGCGCGGCGTCCTAGCTTGAGGCGCGTTAGTAAAGTTTCCTAACTTTACGAGGCCGGTGCTGCTGCCATGTTCCCTCGCCCCGTCCCCGCCCGCCGGTACGCCGTCACCGCACTGGTCCTCGGCCTGCTCGGCTCCCTGACCAGCGGTGCCTGGGCCGGCGCCCGGCATCCGGCGCCGCCGCACGGGCCCGCCCCGGCCACCCGCGTCCCTTCGGCGGCCGGCACCGGCACCCCGCTCGGCGGATACGCCATCCAGTCCTCGGCGAAGGTGAGCGACTCACCGGCGGCCGTCTCCTCCCCCGGCTATCCGGCCAAGGGCTGGTTTCCGGCAGGCCCCCGTTCGACGGTCCTGGCCGCCCTGCTCACCGACGGCGTGTACGCCGATCCGTTCTACTCCACCAACCAGCAGAAGATCGCGAAGGCGGACTTCCAGGTCCCCTGGTGGTACCGCTCCGACTTCACCGTCGAGGACACCACCCGGCGCACCTTCCTCGACTTCAGCGGGGTGATCTCGGCGGCCGACGTCTATGTCAACGGCCACCGGGTGGCGAAGGCCGCGGACGTCACCGGCGCCTACCCGCGCCACGAGCTGGACGTCACCTCGCTGATCCGGTCCGGCACCAACACGGTCGCCTTCCGCGTCCAGCCCAACGACCCGACCAAGAACCTCACCATGGGCTGGATCGACTGGCTCCAGCCGCCGGCCGACCGGAACATGGGGATCGTCCGGGACGTCGTGGTCCGCAGAAGCGGCCCGGTGGCGTTGCGCGACGCGCATGTCGTGACCGAGCTGGCCGTGCCGTCGCTCGCGTCCGCCGACCTGACGGTGAAGGCGCAGGCCCGCAACGACACCGGCGCCGCGGTCACCGCCGAGGTCACCGGACGCATCGGCGCGACGACGTTCACCCGGCAGGTGCCGCTCGCCGCCCACGAGACGAAGACCGTCACCTTCTCCCCCGCCGACACCCCGGGCCTGCGTCTCACCTCGCCGAAGGTGTGGTGGCCGGCCGGGATGGGCGGGCAGCCGCTGTACGACCTCGACCTCACCGCGTCCGTCGCCGGTACGACCTCGGACACCGCGCACGAGACCTTCGGCATCCGTGACGTCCGGGCGCCCCTGAACGCCGACGGCGCACGCCAGTACCGGATCAACGGCCGCAAGCTGCTGATCAAGGGCGGCGGCTGGTCCCCGGACGAGTTCCTGCGCTGGGACCGCACCTATGTCGAGGACCGGCTGCGGTACGCCCTCGACCTGGGCCTGAACACGATCCGTCTGGAAGGACACCTGGAGCCGGACGAGTTCTTCGACCTGGCCGACCGCTACGGCCTGCTCACCCTTCCCGGCTGGGAGTGCTGCGACAAGTGGGAGGGCCAGGTCAACGGCGGCGAGACCGGGGACAAGTGGACCGACGCCGACTACCCCGTGGCGCAGGCGTCCATGGCCGCCGAGGCCGCCCGGCTGCGCGGCCACCCGAGCGTGATCTCCTTCCTGATCGGCAGCGACTTCGCCCCCGACGCGAGGATCGAGAAGACCTACCTGGACGTCCTGAAGGCCGCCGACTGGACCCTTCCGGTGGTCTCCGCCGCCTCCGAGAAGCCCTCGCCCCAGCTCGGCGGCTCTGGCATGAAGATGACCGGGCCGTACGACTGGGTACCGCCCGCCTACTGGTACGCCAAACGCGAGGGCGGGGCCACCGGTTTCAACTCCGAGACCAGCGCGGGCCCGAGCATCCCCACCCTCGACACCCTGCGCCGGATGATGACCCCCGCCGAACTGGACACCCTCTGGAAGGACCCGGACGCCAGGCAGTACCACCGCTCGCCGTCCCCGGTCTTCGGCACGCTCAAGATCTACGACGCCGCCCTCAGCGGCCGCTACGGCGCCCCCACGAGCCTCGCCGACTATGTGCGCAAGGCCCAGCTGGCCCAGTACGAGAACGTCCGCGCCCAGTTCGAGGCGTACGACCGCAACGCCACGGACTCCGCCAAGCCCTCGACCGGGGTCATCCACTGGATGTTCAACAGCGGCTGGACCTCCCTGCACTGGCAGCTGACGGACCGTTACCTGGATCAGGGCGGAGCCTACTTCGGCGCGAAGAAGGCGAACGAGCCGCTGCATGTCCAGTACTCCTACGACAACCGCTCGGTCGTCGTCGTCAACCATCGGCACACCGCGGCGAGCGGACTCACCGCGCGTGCCACGCTCTTCGATCCCGACGGCACGCAGAGGTACGACAAGACCGTCAGCGGGCTGAAGGTGAGCGGCGACGGGGCCCACGGCACCGCCCTCACCCTGCCGTCCTCGGTGAGCGGACTGTCGTCGACGTATCTGCTCCGGCTGGTCCTGACGGGCGCGGACGGCAAGGAGGTGAGCCGGAACGTGTACTGGCTCTCCACCCGGCCCGACACCCTCGACTGGAACGGCACCACCTGGTACTACACGCCGACGACGAGCTACGCCGACCTCAAGGGGCTCGCCTCGATGGCGCGGGTACCGGTGTCGGCGACAGCGGCCACCGAGTCGTCGGAGGGCACCTCGACCACGGCGGTCACCTTGCGGAACACGGGCAGCGGGAGGACTCCGGCGCTGCTGACGGACGTGCACCTCGTGGACGGGCAGGGCAAGCCGGTGCTGCCGGTGCGCTGGTCGGACAACGAGGTGAGCCTGTGGCCGGGCGAGTCGGTGACGCTGACCGCCACCTGTCGGACAGCCGATCTGCACGGCTCGGCGCCGGCTGTGCGGGTATCCGGCTGGAACACGCCGGAGCGGACCGTACCGGCGGCGTGACGGAACGGGGGCGGCCCCACGCGGCCCGCCCCCGGCCGGTTCAGCTGACGTCCAGCGCGGTGTCGTCCACGACGAACGAGGTCTGGTACTTGGAGCCCTCGGTGCCGGTGAACTTCAGGGTGACGGTCTGCCCGGCGTAGCCGCTGAGGTCGAAGCTGCCCTGGGTGTAGCCGGAGGCCGCGTTGAGGTTCGAGTACGTCGCCAGGGTGCCCAGGACCGTGCCGGAGCCGTTCAGCACCTGGACCTTGAGGGTGTCGTAGGCCGTGCTGGTCGTGGTCTCGGCCGTGTCGACGTGCAGAGAGAAGCTGAGCTTCGCCGACGTGCAGGCGGACGGAATCGTCACCGTCTGGGAGAGGGTGTCGGTGGTGGCGGTGCCGTTGCCGTCGAGCCAGGCGTAGTACGAGCCCGAACGGGCCGGCTCACCGGTGGAGTCGGTGATGACTCCGCTGGTGGCGCTCCACGTGCTGTTGCCCGACTCGAAGCCGCTGTTGCCGAGGAGCTGGGCGGCCGTGCAGCTGCCGGTGCCGCCGCCTCCGCCTCCGCCGCCGCTGCTGGTGCCCGAACCGGCCAGCCAGGCGGTGGCGTTGAGGGCGAGGGCCGCGTTGGTGGCGCCGGAGTCGTTCCAGCCGTCGTACAGGGTGTTGCCGGACTGGCCGGTGCCGTCGTCGATCGGGGAGCTGTCGCCCCAGAAGGCGACCCGGCCGCTGCCGAAGGTGCTGGTGAGGAAGAAGGCCCCGGTGCTGCCGGAGTAACCGCTGCGGTAGAGCAGGCCCTTGACGGAGGAGTTGTCGGCGGGCTTCAGGGTGGCGGTGGTGCCGTTGGCGATCAGGCTCTTGGTGACGGTGCCGAAGGAGCCGTGCAGGACCGGGTCGGTGCTGTCGCTGATCGCCGCCGGGTAGCCGGAGGTGATGTTCAGCGAGTCGATCGAGAAACCGAACGGGTCGGTGGAGTCGACGCTGTTGTTGGTCATCAGGTCGTTGAGGATCTTGACCGCGTCGGCTCCGTCGTTGTTGCGGTCGGAGCCGGTGTGGTCGGAGATCATGAACAGACCGCCGCCGTTCTTCACGAAGTTCATGATCGCCGTCTTCTCGGCGCTCGTGAACAGCGTGTTCGGCTCCGGCAGGACCAGCGTGTCGAAGTTCGACAGATCGGTCGAGGACGAGCCGCCGTAGCTGAGGCCGGAGCCCGAGGGCAGCGTCTTCAGGCTGTAGTCACCGGTCTTCTGCAGCGCCACGCCCCAGGAGGACAGGGCACCGGTCCAGTCCGTCTCGGCCGACGGGGAGGAGTCCTGGCCGAGCGGGTCGGGCTGGCTGGTGGAGATGATCCAGTCGGCGTTTCCGGCCGTCTCTGCGTGGGCGTTGTCGAACAGGATGCGGTGCGTGGTCGCCGCGTGGGCGGCGGTGCCGCTGCCGACCTGTACGGCGGCTCCGGTGAGGAGCAGCCCGAAACCGGCCAGGGCGGTGGTGAGTCTGTGGCGGGATCTCCTGGATCGAAGCATCCGGCGAACCTCCGTGAGGGGTGGGGAGAGGCGGTGCGGGCGCCAAGTCTGCGCGCGTAGAACCCGCTTGAGGGTTCTACACGCGTCGATTGATTGAAAGGTACATGGCATGAAGGCCGGATGAACAGAAAGTCCCGGCAATAAGCGGAGCGGACTGGCTCCGCCCACAGCGGGCAGATGATGAGCGGGAAGGACGATGAAAAGGGGTGGACATGGAGATCTCGGGCATCATCAGCGCCATCGTCATCGGGCTCGTCATCGGCGTGCTGGGGCGCCTGGTCGTCCCCGGACGCCAGCACATCGGCATTCTGTGGACCATCGTGGTCGGCATCGTGGCCGCGCTGCTGGGCTCGGCCATCGCCGCCGGGTTCGGCGTCGCCAACACCAAGGGGCCCGACTGGATCGAGTGGTTCATCCAGATCGCCCTGGCCGCGGTCGGCGTCGCGGCACTGGACCGGGCCCGGATACGCCACTGACGCCGGCATCAACTCCCGTACACGTAGGGGGTCGTGGTGCTCAGCGCGTGGAAGCCGAGGCGCTTGAGGACCGGGCGGCTCATGGGTGAGGCGTCGACCTGGAGGTAGCGGCAGCCGTGGGCGGCGGCGACGCGGGCACGGTGGGCGACCAGGGCTCGGTAGACGCCCCGGCCCCGGAAGGCCTCGACGGTGCCGCCGCCCCACAGCCCGGCGAACGGGGTGCCGGGCACCAGCTCCATCCGGGCGGCGCTGACGGGCTCGTC
The DNA here is from genome assembly GCF_040634095.1 of Streptomyces sp. NPDC007205. Lineage (NCBI taxonomy): Bacteria > Bacillati > Actinomycetota > Actinomycetes > Kitasatosporales > Streptomycetaceae > Streptomyces > Streptomyces sp. NPDC007205. Next base: position 88,239 of record NZ_JBEYEW010000023.1, on the reverse strand, counting down.
CCCGGCGAGGGCGACCACGGCGACGACCGTGCCGGGGTCGGCGGCCAGGCGGGCGAGCAGCCGGTGCCGCAGCCGGGTGCCGTCGGTGCCGAACGCTTTCTCGTGGACGCCCACGACGAGGTCGACGCCGGCCGGGTCGGTGACCCGCACGATCCGGATGCCCGGGGGCGGTTCGGCGTCCAGGGCGAGCCGGTCGGTCTCGCCGATCAGCAGCGTCTCCTCGGGCTCGGCCAGGAATCCGGCGGCGGCGAGCCGGGCGCCGAGATCCTCCGGCCGGTCGTGGCCGTAGAGCTTCCATTCGAAGTCGCGGCCGAGGCCGGTGAAGTGGGCGATCTGCTCCCGGATCACCCGGTCCGCACTCCTCCGGTCCAGGTCGGACCAGAGCACGCCGTTCCACCCGTACGGGTCCGCGACCTGGCGCACGACCGCACCGGCCCGCTCGATCCGGGCACCGGGGCCGTCGGGGGTCGCGTTCTCACGCATGTCACGGTCGTAGCGGGCGAGCACTGCCGAGTGATCCATGAACCCAGCTCAGCAGGGACACTCCGGCCGGGCAAGGCGATTACCGGGTGTCCGGCAGTACGGCGGCCAGGTAGGCGCTGAGCCGGTCGCGGTTGCGGGCCAGGCAGTCGATGCGGGACTGGATGCGCTGGATGTGCCTCTGGAGCAGAGCGGCCGTCTCGGGGGCCACGCACTCGGCGGGCGGGTGGAGTTCGCCGGGGCCGCAGAGGTACGGCAGGATCGCGCGGATCATCTCGGTGGTCAGGCCGGAGTCCAGCAGGCCGCGGATCTGCTGGACATCGGCGACCGCGGACTCCGGGTAGCTGCGATAGCCGTTGGCGGCACGTTCGGGGTGGAGGAGATCCTGTTCCCCGTAGTAGCGCAGCAGGCGGGTGGGGACACCCGTGCGGCGTGAGAGTTCACCGATCCGCATGTCTGCCTCCCCGTTCCCTGCTTGACCTTCACACTGATGTCAGGCTCCGACCATGGTCGCATGACCGTGTCCTCCACTTCTTCCCAGGTCAAGGGTGGTGCGCTGCCGTGGTCGGGGCTGCTGGCCCTGTCCTGCGCCGCGTTCACCGCCGTCCTCACGGAACTCCTGCCGGCGGGCCTGCTGCCCGTGATGGCAGCCCCGTTGGGGGTCGCCGAGTCCCGGATCGGTTTCCTGGTCACCGCCTATGCGGCGGCCTCCTTCCTGGCCGCGGTGCCGGTCACCGCGGCCCTGCGCGGGCTGCCACGGCGGCCGGTGCTGTGCGGCGCCCTGCTGGGTTTCGCCGTCAGCAACGCGCTGGTGGCGCTGTCGTCGTCGTACCCGCTCACGTTCGTGGCGCGGCTGCTGGCCGGTGCGATGGGCGGCACGCTGTGGGCGATGCTGGCCGGTTACGCGGCCCGGATGGTGCCGGCCGAGCGGCGCGGGCGGGCCATCGCGATCGTGCTCGCCGGCATCACCGTGGCCCTGGCCCTCGGAGTGCCCGCGGGGACCGCGCTCGCCGGGGCGGTGGGCTGGCGGGCGGCCTTCGGGACGCCGGCCGTGCTCGCCCTGTTGCTCGTGGCCTGGATACGGCTGCGGCTGCCCTGCTTCCCCGGCGAACCGGCACACGCGCGCGTGCCGCTCGTCCGGGTCGCGCTGCGCCCCGGGATCCGGCCGGTGCTGTCGGTGACCCTGTTCCTTCTGGTGGGACACCAGGTCATGTACACCTACGTCGCCCCGTTCGCCCGGCATGCCGGGTACGGGCGTACGGGCCTGCTGCTCGCGCTGTTCGGAGCGGCCACGGTGGCCGGGATCTGGGTGACCGGAGCGCTGATCGACCGGTATCCGCGCGTCACGCTGCTCGCTGCGCTCGCGCTGTTCGCCGGGGTGCTGCTGGTGCTGGGCCTGGGCGCGCGGGCGCGTGTGCTGCTGGCCGGGGCGGTGGCCCTGTGGGGCGTGGCCTTCGGTGGGGCGCCGACACTGATCCAGACCGCGCTGGTCCACGTCTCGGGGCCGGCCGAGTCCGATGTGGCGACCTCGTTGCAGACGACGGTCTACAACGCGGGCATCGCCGCCGGTTCCCTCACCGGCGGTGTGGCCTTGGACGCGCTGGGCGCCGGGGCCTTGCCGTGGACCGCGCTGGTACCGGCCGTCCTGGCGCTGGCGACGGTCGCGGCGGGCCGGCGGTATGCCTTCCCACCGCGGCGGCACGCCGTTGCCCCGGCGGAAGAGGCGCTGACCGAGCCGGTGCCGTAGCGCTCCGCTCGGCGGGCCGCGCTGTGCCGTCGGCCGTCCGCGGCGCCGTCGCGGCTGCTCGCTCCCCCATCGCGGCGGAGCCGTATGTCGAACGCGGCCCCGCCCCCGCGCGTCAGCCGAGTTCGAGCGTGGTGACGCCGAACACGCGGTCCTGGGCGTGCGGGCGGACGGGCCCGGTGTACATGCGGGCGGTCTCGAACGAGGCCCGGAATCCGGCCTGTTCGGCGAGCGCGACGCCGGCCGCGTTCGGCTCGGGCACGTCGATGGCGACCTCGCGTCCGGCGACGTCGGCCGTGAGGGCGGCGAAGAGGGCGCGGGCGTCGTCGGCGGTGTCCGCGAAGAGGGGTCCGACGCGCAGGGTGTCCCGGCCGGGGCGGAGCACGCCGTAGCCGGTGAGGCGGGCGCCGTCGTGGCGGACGAAGGCCCGGTGGCCGGGGCCGGTGAGCCACTCGGCGAGGAAGCGCGGACGGTCGGCCGGGGAGCAGGCGCTGTCGTAGGCGGTGATCGCGGCGAGGTCGGCGGGACCGGCCGGACGGACGCCCGCGGGTGTCTCGCCCCGCGGTGCGGTGCCGGTGAACCGGATGGTGCGGTACGCGAGTTCGAAGCCGGACTGGCGGTAGTTGTCCTGCTGGGCGACGACGCCGTCCAGGCCGACAATACGGTCGCCGGCGTGGGCGAGGGCGGTCTTCCAGGTGGTGAGGCCGTGGCCGTGGCCGCGCAGGTCGGGGCGGACGAGGTAGCAGCCCAGGAAGGCGTAGTCCGCGCCGTAGTTCACGACCGATATGGCCGAGACCGGCTCCCCGTCGATCCGGCCGAGGAAGAACCCGTAGGGGTCCTGCGCGAAGAACGCGGGTCCGTCGGACAGTCCGGGATTCCAGCCCTCCGCCGCCGCCCATCCGGCGATCACCGGCCAGTCGGTGAGGGTGGCCTGCGTGACGACGAGGTCGTGGGGGGCCGCAGAGGTCATCGGTGCGCTCCATTTCGTCGGGACCGGACTGCCGCACCGCATCCTTCCGGATCAACGGGGGCCGCGCCACGGCAAGATCAGCCGTTGGGCGGGCACGGCTTGACTTCGAGCACACTCCAATTCGTAGCGTTCGCGCATGAGCACTGCACAGCACAGGATCGGATCCGGTTTCGGCGCCACCAGCACCGCCGACGACGTCCTGCGGGGCATCGACCTGACCGGAAAGCTCGCCCTGGTCACGGGCGGTTACTCGGGCATCGGCCTGGAGACCACCCGCGCGCTCGCCAAGGCCGGCGCCCACGTGGTCGTGCCCGCCCGGCGCCCGGCCACTGCCGAACAGGCGCTGGCCGGCATCCCCGGGGTCGAACTGGACGAGCTGGACCTCGGCGACCTGGAGAGCGTGCGCGGCTTCGCCGAGCGGTTCCTCGCCTCCGGACGGAACATCGACATCGTGATCGACAGCGCCGGGATCATGGCGTGCCCGGAGACGCGGGTGGGGCCCGGCTGGGAGGCCCAGTTCGCCACCAACCACCTCGGTCACTTCGCCCTCGTCAACCGTCTGTGGCCCGCGATCGCGCCGGGCGGTGCCCGAGTCGTCTCCGTCTCCTCCCGTGGCCACCACTTCTCCGGCATCCGCTGGGACGACATCCACTGGCGGCAGGGCTACGACAAGTGGGAGGCCTACGGCCAGGCCAAGACCGCCAACGTCCTGTTCGCCGTTCAGCTCGACAAGCTAGGCCGCGACGCCGGCGTCCGCGCCTTCGCCCTGCACCCCGGCGGCATCATCACCCCGCTGCAACGGCACCTGCCCAAGGAGGAGATGATCGAGCGCGGGTGGATCGACGAGGACGGCAACGTGCTCAACCCCGAGGGCTTCAAGACCCCGCCGCAGGGTGCGGCCACCCAGGTGTGGGCGGCGACCTCGCCGCAGCTGGACGGGCTCGGTGGCGTCTATCTGGAGGACTGCGACATCGCCGAACTCACGCCGGAGGGCGACGAGCGCGTCGGCGTCAAGGACTGGGCGATCGACCCGGAGCAGGCGGCTCGGTTGTGGCAGCTGTCGGCGGAACTGACCGGCGTCGACGCGTTCGCCGCGTAGGACTTCCCGCCGGCCGAGGGCAGTGGTCACCTCGCGGCCGGGCGGAAGCACGGTGTGCACCGGACGGCTCAGGAGTGAGCGCATTCCGCAGGGGGAACGCCGTCGCGGCGGTGAACAGGCCCACCGGGAATCCGCCGGCGTACACCACGAGAGCCCGGCGCGCCGGGCGTGGCAGGGCGCCGTCGCTCGGGTATGCCGTCATGCCGTCCGTCACTTGAGCAAGTCAGCGCGCCTCTGTGGCACCGCTGGAAGGTGCGGACCCCACCGGGCCGGTGTCCGGTGGGGCCCGCCCTTTCCAGGGGTGGCGGGTCAGCTGGTGTGACCGGAGCGGAAGCGGCGGTAGAGGGCCGTGCCCGCGAGGAGGAGCGTGGCGCTGCCGGCGATGGCGGGGGCCGTCACGTCCATTCCCGTGTGGGCCAGCGCCGCCGACTGCGTGACGGGGTGTGCACGCGGGCTGGGACGGTGCTTCGTGGTGGCGGGTGGCTTCGGGGCCGGCGTGCGCGGACGGCGGGGGGTGCCGGGCGCCTCGCCGTTGACGGACTGGTTGCCCTCGGCGGGGTTGCCCACTCCGACCACGTTGACGCTGTTGCCGCTGACGTTGACCGGCAGGTCGACGGGGAGCTGGATGTCGTTGCCGGACAGCCCGCCGGGCGAGCCCTGCGCGCCACCGTGGGCGGACGCCCCGCGCGACGCGGACGACCCGCTCGTGCCGGTGCCGCGGTTCGCGCAGGCGTTGCCGGCGGCCGGATTGAGCAGCCCCAGCACGTTGGCGGTGTTGCCGCACACGTTGACCGGCACGTGTACCGGGAGCTGGATGCCGTTTCCGGAGATCAGCCCGGGCGAGCCGGCCGCGGAGCCGTCGGCGCCCGCGCCGTCGGCCGCGAAGGCGGCGGACACCGGCAGCGCCAGGGCCATCGCCCCGGAGGCGGCGGCGACGGCGATCACACCGTTTCGGGTAGCCCGTCTCATAGGTTCCCTGCTTTCCAGACGTCGTCGCGGGCACTCACCCGCATCTCATACAACGCAGGCGAACCATCCGAGTTATGGCTTATCGGTCTTTCACCCCGTCGAGCGACACTGTTATCGAACTGCATGTAAAGCCGCTCAATGATCGCCAACAGACGCGAAGGGTACGGCACCGGGCGCCGTCCCGCTCGTCCGGAGGCGGGCCCTGCGGAGCCCGCTTATGGTGAGTCGAGGGCGCCGGCCCCCGGTCCGCGACAGGCGTCCCGGGAGGCGATTCGATGCTGGCCAAGCTGTCCAGACGGCCCGCCGTGCGGCGTTGCGCGGGCGCCGGGGCCCTCGCCCTGGCACTCCTCGGAGCCGGGCTCCCCCGGGCCGGCACCGACCGGCCGCAGCCGCAGCCCGACCTGTCCCGGTTCTACCGGCAGAAGGTCACATGGGCGGCCTGCAAGGGCCCGGACATGCCGAAGGACCTCCAGTGCGGGAAGGTCACCGTGCCGCTCGACTACGCCCGCCCCCGCGCGGGCACCCTCGACCTGGCCCTGGCCCGCTATCGGGCGACCGGGAAGTCGCAGGGCTCGGTGCTGCTGAACTTCGGTGGTCCGGGCGGTGCGGGCATACCCGAACTCGCTTCCGGCGGCAAGGAGTACATGGACCTGACCAACGGCTACGACGTGGTCACCTTCGACCCGCGCGGCGTCGGCCGGTCCTCCCCCGTCAGCTGCGGCGAGGGCAGCGACGAGGCCGCGGCCGCGACGGGCGGCCACGCCGACCTCGCCCATCCGCGGGCGCTGCTCACGAAGTTGCGGAAGGCCGCCGACGAGTGCGCCCGGCACTCCGGCCCGGTGCTGCAGCACATCGGCACCGTGAACGCCTCCCGCGACCTGGACGTCATCCGCCAGGCCCTCGGCGACAAGAAGCTCAACTATCTCGGTTTCTCCTACGGCACGCGGCTCGGCGCGGTGTACGCGGCACAGTTCCCGGACAAGGTCGGCCGGCTCGTCCTGGACGGCGTGGACACCCTGACCGAGTCGCTGGCCGAGCAGGGGGTGGCCGGCGCGCAGGGGGAGCAGACCGCGCTGGACGATTTCCTGGACTGGTGTACGACGGACGTCGCCTGTCCGTTCGGCCAGGACCGGCGCGCGGCCGGAGACCAGGTGACCGGGCTGGTCCACTCGCTCGACGAGAACCCGGTCCCGATGGACTTCGGCGGCACGTTCTCAGGACAGGACCTGGTGGGCGCCATCGGCCAGGCCCTGTACAGCAAGGAGCTGTGGCCCGCCCTGGAGCGCGCCCTGGCCTCGCTGACGGAGGACGGTGACACGCGTGGCGTGCTGAACTTCGCCGACGGCGGCGCCGCTCCGCCCCGCGGCAAACACCCCGGTAAAGACCCCGGGAAACACGCGGAGAACGGCGGTCTCGTCGATCCGCAGAACGTTCCGTCCGACAACCTGGCGTCCGCGCTGATGGCGGTCGACTGCGCGGACGACCCCGACCGGCCCGACGCGGACCGGCTCACCCAGGACCTCAGGAACCTGGGGCCGGCGTACGAGGAGGCCTCGCCGGTCTTCGGCCGTTACCGGCTCGCCCAGCTGCTCATGTGTTACGGCCGGCCCAAGGGCACCGACTTCATCCGCGACCGGGTGAAGGACGTCCACTCGGCGAAGATGCTGCTCGTGGGCACGCGCGGCGACCCGGCGACGCCGTACCGGTGGACCGTGGAGACGGCCGCGCGGCTCGGCCCGTCGGCCGTGGTGCTCGACAACAAGGGCGACGGCCACACCGGGTACGGCTCGTCCAGGTGCGTCCACCGGAAGGTCGACGACTTCCTGCTCTACGGCACCCTGCCGCCGAGCGGCAGCTCCTGCCCGGCGAACGGCGGCGACTGGAGCAGCAGCGCGACCACCGCCAACTGATGACGGCGGCGACGCAACCGGGTAACAGGTGCGAATCCGGCACAACCTCTCCCGCATCCCGGCCGTCACACTGGGCAGGCGTGCTCAGGCCGCCGCATCCCGTACGTGACCACGACAGGGGGAGCCACCATGCGCATCCGCGCCGCCGTCGCCGTACCCGCCGCCTCCGCCGCCACGGCGGTCCTGCTGCTGACCGCGCCGCAGAGCCAGGCCGCCACGGACCCCGCCCGGCCCGTCCGCTGTGCCGACAAGTCGCTGGCGGTCCGGGCGAAGGCCGTGGCCGGCGACCCGACCGTGGTGCGCATGAGCGTCACCAACCGCGGCACCCGCGCGTGCGTCGTCGACCGCGTGCCCACGGTGACCTTCGGGGATCTGGACGGCGCCGCCCTGCCGACACCGAAGGGCGGCACCGGCGACTACCGGCTCGCGGCGGGCCGGACCGCCTACGCCGACGTCCGCACCATCGGCGACCCGGCGGACCCCGAGGCCCGCCGGGTGGACACCGTGACCGTGGCCGCCTCGGCCGCGCAGTGGGGCCGCTCCTTCACCGCCGCGCGGCTCGGCACCGGCAGGCAGGTTCTGGTGTGGGAGCCGGTGACGACGTGGTGGCTGGCCACGGCGGCGGCCGCGGACCGGGCCGTCGGCCTCAGCTGAGCGTCACCTCGGGGGTGTAGAGCTCCAGCCACTGTGCGAGGTCCAGGGCGCGCTCCAGGCCTCGCCGGGCCACCTGGGTGCTGACCGGCTCCTCGCGTTCGGCGGCCCGCCTGAGCCCGTCGCGGTCGACGAGGTCGAAGACCTGGTGGGAGGGCCGGGACAGCAGCTCCTTGGCCTGTTCCTGGAGGGCACGGGCGTACTGCGGGTCCTGTGTGGACGGGTAGGGGCTCTTGACCCGGTCGTACACCGAGCGCGGCAGGACGTCCGCGGCGGCTTCCCGGAGCAGGCTCTTCTCCCGGCCGTCGAAGGACTTGAGCGCCCAGGGGGCGTTGTAGACGTACTCGACCAGCCGGTGGTCGCAGAACGGCACCCGGACCTCCAGGCCGACGGCCATGCTCATCCGGTCCTTGCGGTCGAGCAGGGCGCGGACGAAGCGGGTGAGGTGCAGATGGCTCATCTGCCGCATCCGGTACTCGAAGTCGCTCTCGCCGTCCAGCCGGTCGATGGCGGCGACGGCGGTGCGGTAGCCGTCGGCGGCATACCCCTCCAGGTCCAGGGAGGTGCCGAGGTCGGCGCGCAGCACCTCGGCGTCGTCGCCCATGAGCCGGCGATTGCTCGCCAGCCAGGGGAAGGTGTCGGCGCGGCGCGCCTCCTCGTCGAAGAACTGCACGTAGCCGCCGAAGACTTCGTCGGCGGACTCGCCGGACAGGGCCACCGTGGACTTCTCGCGGACGGCGCGGAAGAGCAGCAGCAGCGAGGTGTCCATGTCGCCGAAGCCGGCCGGCAGGTCGCGGGCGCGGATCACCTGCTCGCGCACGGCGGGGTCGGCGAGGGACTGTGCGTCGAGGACGATGTCCTGGTGGTCGGTGCCCGCCAGTTCGGCCACGTCGTGCACGAAGGGCGTGTCGGGGGTGCGGCGCAGTTCGTCGGCGACGAAGTTGTCGGTCTGGCCGACGAAGTCGACGGCGAAGCTGCGCACCTTCTCGCCCTGCTCGCCGAGTTGCCGGGCGGCGATGGCGGTCATCGCGGAGGAGTCGAGGCCGCCGGAGAGCAGGGTGCAGCGTGGGACGTCGGCGACCAGCTGGCGGCGCACGATGTCGTCGAGCAGCGAGCGTACGGTGGCGACGGTGGTGTCGCGGTCGTCGGTGTGCGGACGGGTCTGGAGCCGCCAGTAGACGCGGGTGGAGAGGCCGGAGCGGCCGACGGTGACGACCGTGCCGGGTTCCACCTCGCGCATGCCGTCCCAGATCGCGTGTCCGGGCGTCTTGACCATGACGAACAGTTCCCGCAGCCCGTTCATCGCGACCCTCCGGCGGGCGAGCGGGTTGGCGAGGATCGCCTTGGGCTCGGAGCCGAACAGGACGCCGTCGGGGGTGGGGTAGTAGTAGAACGGCTTGATGCCCATGCGGTCGCGGATCATCACGAGCTTGCCGTGGCGGCCGTCCCAGACGGCGAACGCGTACATCCCGTTGAGCCGTTCGGCGACCGCGTCCCCCCATTCGAGGTAGCCGCGCAGCACGACCTCGGTGTCGGAGTCGGTGGTGAACCGGTGGCCGCGGCCCTCGAGTTCCCGGCGCAGCTCGGTGAAGTTGTACGCCTCTCCGGAGTACACCAGGGCGACGGCCCCCTCGGCGGTGTCGAGGGACATCGGCTGCCGGCCGCCGGGGAGGTCGATGATCGCGAGCCGGCGGTGTCCGAGGGCGGCCGGGCCCTGGACCCAGGTGCCGCGGTCGTCCGGGCCGCGGCAGGCCATCGTCTCGGTCATCGCATGCAATGTGGGGGCCTCGGTGGTGAGGTCACGGTCGAAGGAGACCCACCCGGTGATGCCGCACATGCGCTACCTCCTGCCTCCGGCGCGAGACCGACTCCCCCGCTCACCTCAGCTTTCCCAGGTGAACCAGGGACCGGCCCGCAAACCAGTTGTATCTAGCACCTATATGACCAGCCTCCGGCAGTTGCCCGAGGCAGTCAACGCGCCGGTAACACGGACAGCTTCCCCCGCCCTCATGAATTCGGCCGTTTTTTGCTCGCGCGAGATCCCGCGCGGCCCACACCACCGGGCCGGTGCCGCGCGGAACCGGCCACGGGCAAAAACTTCCTCAAACGCCGCAAGAAGTCAGACCTTGTCGGTCACGAATCGATCCAGTACGGCGGTCAGCTCGGCCGGCTTCTCCAGCGGCAGTTCATGGCCCGCGTCGAGGATGCGCACGACCGCGTCCGGGTAGGCCTTGGCCATCCGGAGCATCTGCCGCACCGGCAGCTGGACGTCGTGGTAGCCGTGCACCATCAGGGTGGGGGTGCGGATCTCGCCGGCCCGGTCCAGCACGTCGAAGGCACGCATCGCGCCGTACAGCGTCATCACGACCTCGCGGGGGGTCGCGGCGGAGGCGCGGAGGTGCGCGCGAATCTCCTCACGCGGATAGCCGGGCGCGAAGGCGCGCTGGATGTTGGCGGCGACGAACAGCCTGTACGGCACGAGGGTGGAGACGGCCATGAGCAGCCCCCGGCCGCGGCTGTACGCCATCCGGCCGATGGAGCCCACCAGCGCCATCCGCTCCACCCGCCCGGGCTGGGCCAGGGCGATGGTCTGCGCGATCATCCCGCCCATCGAGTGGCCGACCAGCACGAACCGTTCGACCTTCAGGTGATCGAGCAGGGCGAGGACGTCCTGCGCCAGCTCCGCGATGGTGCGCACCCCGGCCCCGGTGCTCTCGCCGTGCCCGCGCAGGTCCAGCCGGATCACCCGGCGCCCCGGCGAGAAGTGCGCGATCTGGTGATCCCAGCGGTGCCGGTCGGCGGTCCAGCCGTGGACGAACACGAGGGGCACCTCCAGTGCGTCACGGGGACCCTCGTCGTCGTACGTCAGGGCCGCTCCGTCGAGTTCGAGCTGCGGCATGTCAGGCCTCCGGGGTGCGCCGGGATTCGGTTACTGGCCGGTACGGTAACGGTCCGCAGGCAGTCGCGTCACCGTGGTGCGGCAGAGAGACCCGCGGACCTTCGTTCCGGATTACCCCGAATGCCGGACATGTGAATCGGACCTATCGTGCTGTCATGGAGCACGCACTGAGTCCCGCGACCCTCGCCGAACTCCGGCGCCCGCGTCCGTATCCGGCGGTGTCGGTGCTGACCCCGACACACCGCCGCGAACCCGAGAACGGCCAGGATCCCGTCCGGCTGCGCAATGTGGTCAGCGAGGCCCGCAGACGCCTGGAGTCCGACCCCGCCGTCACCCGTGAGCGGCGCAACGAGGTGGTGGCGCAGCTCGACCGGGCACTCGCGGAAGTGGATCTGGCACACGCCGAGGACGGCCTGGTGATCTTCGCCGCGCCGGGAGAGCACCAGGTGTGGTCCCTGGCCCGCACCGTCCCCGAGCGGGTGGTGCTCTCGGACACCTTCCTCACCCGCAACCTGGTCGCCGCACAGGCCGCCGGACGCCCCTTCTGGGTGCTGTCGGTCTCCGCGGACCACGTCACCCTGTGGAGCGGCGGCGACGACCGTGTGGTGCAGGACCGCTCGGGCGGCTTCCCGCTGGAGCGCCGACAGGAGAACTTCGACCCCGAGCGCCAGATGCGCACGGGCGGCCTGCCGAGCACCTTCAGCGACGAGGGCACCCGGCAGTTCCTGCGCGAGGCGGACACCGCCATGAACACGATCCTGCGCGACCAGCCCCGGCCGCTGTACGTCACCGGCGAACAGGCGGCGCTGTCCCTGCTGGACGAGGTCGGCAGCGTCGCCAAGTCCGCCGTCCACGTCCCGCACGGCGGCCTCGCGCACGCCGGTCCCGAGGCGGTGTGGCAGGCGCTGCGGCCGGTACTGGAGGCCGAGGCCCGCAAGGACACCACGGACGTGGTCCGGGAGCTGACCTCGGCCCGCGGTCACCGGACCTTCGCGGCGGGTCTGGACGAGCTGTGGCAGAGCGCCCGCGAGGGCCGGGTCCGGCTGCTCGCCGTGGAGGAGAACTTCCGGCCGAGCGTCCGCGGCCTCGGCGAGCATCTGGTGCCGGCCGAGCCCGGTGATCTGAACGCCCGCGAGGACATCGTGGACGAGCTCGTCGAGCAGTGCCTGGAGACCGGCGCGGACGTCCGCTTCGTACCCGACGGCATGCTGGGTGACGCGGACGGGATCGCGGGGGTCCTGCGGTACTGAGGCCCGCTGCGGCAACCGGTGCCCCGACGGGGCACCTTGAGGAAGCGCTCTCTCGTCGGCGTACGCCACCGCCGTCATCGCCGGCGAGGGGGAGCGCACATGGGCGACCTGCTGGGAGTGGCGGTGCTGGGCGCCGGCCACCTGGGGGCCGACCCTGTACGACGGCTCGACCAGGTGGTCAGCCGAGCCAGGGCCGCGGCGGTGGCCGACCCGATGCCGAGCGGGCCGAAGAGGCCACGGCCGGCCTCGCCGGGGTCACACCAGCCGCCGTGTGTCCAGGGCGGGATGACGATCACCGGGAACTCCCCGGCAGTTCCGGCGGGCGGCGCCGGCGGGGGCACGTGGTCGAAGTCCTTGGTCGCGGCAGCCGCCGCCGTCGTGCGTGGGCCGGCGCCGCACCCGCCGCCGCGGAGGCGCCGAGCCCTGCGAAGCCTCTTCTGCTGCTCGGGGTCATCGGCCCCGACCCCGTCACCGGAGTGGCCCTGCGGCACACCGCGCGCCAGGGTGCCCGTCTCACACCCCGCCGAACAGGGCGCTCAACCCCCGCTCCACCACCCCGGCCATGTCCTCCTGTCCGGCCGCCACCACCGTGTAGGTGCGCAGCAGGAAGAGGCGCAGCGCCGAGGCGGGGAACTGCAGCAGGGCCAGGCCCTGGGGCGAGTGGAACTCCACGACGGTCCGGGTGCGGCCGTACGGCCATATCTGCACGTCCCCATGGCCGGCCGGGGCCCGCAGCCCCTGGTCGAGCAGGGAGCGCGCGAAGATCCAGGTGACCTCCTCGCCCTCCAGCGCGGCATCGGCGGGGAAGTCCACATGGACGGCCAGGGGGTCTTCCGTGGTGTAGCGCAGTGTGGCCGGCACGGGGATCTCCAGGTCGTCGGCGGTGATGAGCCGGGCCTGGGCGGGCTGTTCGACTGTGATGGCGTCCATGCCCTTATGGAGTACTCGGGGGCGCCTCGCATGCCGCCAAATCCGGTCAGAGTTCGACGTGTACAAGACGATCGGACCATGTGCGAACACGCGAGCGACGAACACCCGACTGGGTGTCGGCGAAAAACGTCCGCAATGAGGCAAGTCCCGTAGCTTGTCTACGACTTGAACCGCCGGATGCGTACATCATTCGTGCGCCGGGATCACTCCGGGAAGACTCTGGCATATGCCGAAAGCACCACCGTATCGTGTGTTGCCAAATCCCTTACGGGGCGTCGCGGGCTGTGCGAGAGTCGTAACGGTCCCCCGTCTTCCCCGGCCGTACCGTCCCCCATCGGAGTGCGTCATGCCGTCCCCAGTCTCCGCGGACCACCCAGCCGCCCAGCCACCCGGACGCGGCTCGGTCGAGGCGTTGATCACGCAGACGCGACGGCTCAAGGGCGACGTGGACGCCGTACGGCGGGACACCCAGAACGACGGTGCGGACCCGGAGGAACGCTGGCAGCGCGCCCTGTACGACCTCGCACTGCACCAACTGGAGGACCTGGACGCCCACTTGGCCCAGCTGCGGGACGGCCCCGAGGCCGCGCCCGCCGCCCCTGCCGAACCGGTCGAGACGCCTGCCGACCCGGGCGGCTCGCTGCTCAGCCGGGTCGGCAGCGCGGAGTGGAACCTGCTCACGGACGAGGCGACCTGGTCCGGGGAGCTGTACCAGATCCTCGGCCTCGCCCCGGCCGCCCCCGCCCTCACCCTGGACGAACTGCCCTCACTGGTCCTGGAGGAGGACCGGCCGAAGGTGACCGCAATGGTCACGGACTGCCTGGTCGACGCCAAGCCGATCGACGGCGAGTTCCGGATCGTCCGGCCGGACACCTCCGTGCGGACCGTGCACATGATGGGCGAGCCCGTGCTCGGCACCGACGGCAGCACGACCTCCATGTGGGCCGTGCTGCGGGACGTCAGCGAACTGCGCCGCTGCAGGCGGACGGTGCACGAGACCAGTGACTCGCTGCAGCGCCACCGCCGGCAGGAGCAGACCGAGCACCGGATCGCGGCCGAGCTGCAGGAGGCCGTGCTACCGCCCTGGCGCGGCTCCCTGCGGCTCCCGCACCAGGGGCCACGCGCCCTCGACCTCGCCGCCCGCCGTCTGACCGCGACGGCGACCACGCCGCTCGGCGGTGACTGGTACGACGCACTGGAACTGTCCGACGGCGAGACCCTGCTCAGCGTCGGCGATCTCACCGGGCACGGGGTGGCCGTCGCCACCGGCATGGCGACGCTGCTCGGCGCCGTACGCGGCATGGCCCTGGCCGGCGCCCAGCCCGGTGAACTGCTCGGCATGCTCAACCAGTTACTGGATGCCACCGTGCAGCCCGCCCTCGGCAGCGCCGTCTGCTGCCGCTACCGGCCCGCCACCCGCACGCTGGTCTGGGCACAGGCAGGACACCCCGCCCCGCTGCTGTACCGCGACGGGACGGGGCGCATGCTGAACGCACCGGACGGCGTCCTGCTCGGCGCCACCTCGGGCGCCGTCTACGGGCAGGCCGAGGCGACCCTGAAACCCGGTGACCTCCTCCTGCTGCACACCGACGGGGTGGTGCCCGGGCACAGCTCGGCCGACGCCGTGGACCGCCTGCTCGGCCTCGCCCCGCGGTTCGACGCGGCGCGCAGCGCGCAGGACTGCGTACGGACGGTGGTCGAGGAGTTCGGCGGAGCCGGACGCGAGGACGACGCGTGCCTGCTCGTCGCCAAGGTCACCGCATGAGCTGAACGGTGCGGTGGGTGAGGTGGTAGGCAGACCGGCGCACAGGCCCCTGGCCCGTGCGCTCACACCTGTGCGCTGCTGCCGCCCTTGCCTCTCGGCTTCGGCAGGGCGAGCCGGATCTCCTCCCGCAGTTCGTGGATCTTCGGATAGCCGGCGTACTCCGCGGTCAGCCGGTACATCTGGCGCAGCCGGTCCCAGGTGCGCCGGGAGGAGTTCGAGCCCATCGACATCAGGGCCAGCCGTGCGTAGCGGGCGGCCTGTTCTGGATCGTCGGCGATGAAACAGGCCGAGGCCATGGACAGATGGTCGAAGATCTTGGACCGCTCCCGGCCGTCGACGCGCAGGGCCAGGGCCTTCTCCGCGTAGTGCTGGGCGTGCACGGCCGCGCCCGGGTCGAACTCGGCCAGTGTGCGGTAGGCGAGGGCCTGCATGCCGTAGAGGTCCTCGTCCTTGAAGGTCTGCATCCAGTCCGGTGTCCGCGCGTCCTGCCGGTCGGAGACGAAGAGGTCCTCCGCCTGGCCGAGGGTGCGGCGCATCGCCTGGCCCTTGCCCATCGACGCCTGCGCCCAGGCCTCGATGGTGTGGAACATCGCCTTCGTGCGCGGCTGCAGACCGTCGCCGGCGCCGGACTGGGCGAGCTTCATCAGGTCCAGTGCGTCATCGGGCCGGCCGAGGTGCACCATCTGCCGGGCCGCCCGGGACAGGGCCTCACCGGCGCGCGGCCGGTCCCCGCCCTCGCGGGCCGCGTGGGCGGCGATGACGAAGTACTTCTGTGCCGTGGGCTCCAGGCCGACGTCGTGCGACATCCAGCCCGCGAGGACGGCCAGGTTGGCGGCGACGCCCCACAGGCGTCGCTGGAGATGGGGTGGGTGGTGGTAGGCGAGCATGCCGCCCACCTCGTTGAGCTGGCCCACGACCGCCTTACGCTGAAGCCCGCCGCCACGGGCCGCGTCCCAGGCACGGAACACCTCGACCGAGCGCTCCAGTTCCTCGATCTCCTGTGACCCGATGGGGGCGGCCTCATAGCGGTCGAACCCAGCGGGGTCGGCGTGCAGGGGGTCGTCCAGGACGGGGGCGTCGGCCTTCAGGGCCGGGTCGGTGTGCAGCCAGTCGTACATGGCGCTGCTGAGTGTGGATCCCGCGGCGAGCGCGGCACCCGCGCCCACCAAGCCGCGTCGGTTGAGCATGAGGTCCATTCCCGTGAATTCGGTGAGGACCGCAGCGGTCCGTTCGGGCGCCCACGGCACGCCGTCGGGATGTTCCTCGATCCCGTCGCCCTGCCGTTTCCCCGCACGCCCGTGCCGCACCAGACCGAGGTCCTCGATGGTCACGACACGGCCGAGACGCTCGGTGAACAGAGCCGCCAGCACCCGCGGTACGGGATCGCGCGGGATCTCTCCCATGTCGATCCACCGACGGACCCGGGAGGTGTCGGTCGACAGCTGGGGGTGGCCCATGGCCGCCGCCTGCTTGTTGACCAGCCTCGCGAGTTCACCCTTGGACCAGCCGGCCAGGCCGAACAGGTCCGCAAGGCGGGTGTTGGGTTGTCCGCTCACGTCAAGCCCCCAGGTTCTCGGCTGAGTTGACAGTAGCCCGGTGGAGGTTGCCGGGCGACTATTCGCCAGGGTTCGCCAGGGTCCGCCAGATGGTGTGCCACGGGACATCGGGTGTCGAGTAGGAACGCGCCACCCCGACCCGGTCGCAGCTCGGCCTCGTCGGGCTGTCGGATGCACTCCCCAGGGTGCACCCGTGCGGCCGGGCCGGGCAGGCGCACGCTCGCAGTGCATGCGATCGGAGTACGGGCTCCTGGAGCGACCGGCCCCGCGCATGTGCGCCGAGCAAGGAACCACCAGGCAGGCACCGCAGGCACACGAAGGGATCTGTATCTCCCATGTACGCAGCATCGTCCTCCGTGTCCGCCCCGCCACGGCCGCTGCGCTCCCGCCCGGCGGGCGGCGGACCCTACCTCGACCCGGTGGCGCGACCGGGCGGACCCGTGCCGGTCGCGGGCCGGCCCCGGCGGGTGCCGGGCCAGCCCGGCACCCCACCGCTGAGCGGGAGAGTCGACTTGTCCGGCCCCCAGGGCGCGCAGCTGCGCACCGCGATCGCCTCGGTGCACCGGATCTGTCCGGAGTTCGCTCCGGTGCAGGTGCTGCGGCGCAGCGGACGGTCCGTCCTCCTCGTCGGGACGACGGGGCGCAGCACGGCCGTGGCCAAGTGTCTGCTGGACCACTCGCCGGCCTGGGCCGAGCGGTTCCGCCACGAGATAGCCGCATACCGCTCGTTCGTCCGGCACCGGCCACCGGTCCGTGTGCCCCGGCTGATCGCGGCGGATCCGGACAACTGCACACTGGTGATCGAGCGTTCGCCGGGCCGGGTGGCGGCGCTGCAACGGCATCCGGTCGAGGCGCCGCCCCGCGCGGACATCCGGGCCGCGCTCGGCGCGATCTGCCGGGTGAACGCCTGGCGGCCCCCGGCGGGCACGTTCGAGAGGCCGCTGGACTACGGCGTCCGGATCTCCCGGTATCACGAGCTGGGCCTGCTCACCGACCGGGACCTCGGCGACCTGCAGAAGCTGCTGCACGGCATCGCCCACGAGGTGGGCCGCCACGGCATGCTCCAGTTCAACCACGGCGACGCCCTGCTGTCGAACATCCTGCTGTCACCGGCCGGTCCAGTGCTGGTGGACTGGGAGCACGCGGGCTGGTATCTGCCGGGGTACGACCTGGCGACGCTGTGGCTGGTCCTCGGGGACGCGCCGGCGGCCCGGCGGCAGATCAGCCAGATCGCCCAGTCGGCGGGCCCGGCCTCCCGGGACGCCTTCCTGGTGAACCTGATGCTGCTGCTGACCCGGGAGATCCGTACGTACGAGACGGCCGTGCAGCGTTCGATGCACGACGCGGCCCCGGCGGCACACGGCCCGGCCCTCCCCGGTGCCGCGCCGTCCGGCGAGGAGCAGCGGCTGCTGCTGAGGCGGCTGCACGACGACTGCCAGATGGCCCGCAGGGCCGTCCGCGCGGCGGTCGGCACTCGCTGAGAAAGAAGCACGGAGGTCCGCGGTGCGCCAGAGCGGCGGCGCACCGCGGACCTTCGTGTGTCCGGGGCTGCGGGACGTCACTGGCGTACACCGGTGACGCCCCGCAGGCCCGCGCACCGCCACTGCGAAACTCGCCGAAATCCCTCCGTGCCAAGGCAAATCCCCGCTGTGACGGCATCATTGACGGATCGTCGGCAAGCCGGTACCACTGACCCAGCTCGGCGCCGCACGCCCCGCCACGCCCGCCCGGCACAGGAGGCCGCATTGCGAGGTTCCGCCACCGACCCCACGTCCACACCCGGCCACAGACACCTGCGGCGGGCTGCCGTCCCCCTGGCCTCCGCGGCCCTGCTGCTGCCGCTGCTCGGCGCGGCCCCCGCCCCGGGTGCCTCGGACTCCACCGACCAGCTGCAGCAGGCGTTCGCCGCCGCGGCGGCCGACTACCACGTGCCGCAGAGCGTCCTGCTGGCCGTCTCCTACCTCCAGTCCCGCTGGGACTGGCACGCGGGCGCGCCGAGCGTGACCGGCGGCTATGGCCCGATGCACCTCACGGACGCCCGGACCGCGCTCGCCACCACGGAGCACCTCGCCGAGGGCACGGGAGACGCCCGTGGCGACACCGCCCGCGCCGCCCTGCACCCCGACGTCAAGGTGCCGGCCGCCTCGACGCTCCCGCCCCGCCTGAAGACGCTCCCGAAGGCGGCGGAGCTGACCGGTCTCCCGGCCGGGAAACTGCGCACCGACCCGGCGGCGAACGTGGCCGGCGGTGCCGCCCTGCTCGCCGCCGCGCAGCAGGAGCTGGGCGAGCCGCTGAGCGCCGACCCGGCCGACTGGTACGGCGCGGTGGCCCGGTTCTCCGGCGCCGACGACACGGCGACCGCAGCGGCGTACGCGAACGACGTGTACGACGTTCTGCGCACCGGCGAGGAACGCACCACGGACGACGGCCAGCTGGTCGCGCTCGCCGCCCAGCCGGGGCTGACCGCCGACACCACCCAGCTGAAGCGGGCCGGCCTGCGCACGCTGCCCACGGACGGCGTCGAGTGTCCGCGGTCGGTGTCCTGCGAGGCGGTCTGGGCGCCGTACGCGCAGTTCGGGAACGACGACTACGGCAACCACGACCTCGGTGACCGTCCGGTGTCGCAGCGCATCAAATACATCATCATCCATGACACGGAGGGCGTCTGGGACGGGGTGCTGCACCTGATCCAGGACCCCACCTATGTGTCGTGGAACTACACCGTGCGCTCCACCGACGGGCTGATCGCCCAGCACGTCAAGGCGAAGGACGTGGCCTGGCACGCGGGTAACTGGGACATCAACGCCCGGTCCGTCGGCATCGAGCATGAAGGTTTCCTCGCCGACCCGGACGCCTGGTACACGGAGGCGATGTACCGGTCCTCGGCACGGCTGGTGAAGTACCTGGCCGGGAGGTACGGCATCCCGCTGGACCGGCAGCACATCCTGGGCCACGACAACGTGCCCGGTCCGACCACGTCCACCATCCCCGGCATGCACACGGACCCGGGCCCGTACTGGGACTGGCGGCACTACTTCCAGCTGCTGGGCCACCCGTTCAGGCGCACGGCCGGCAGGTCGGCCGGGCTGGTGACGATCCTGCCGGACTACGCGGCGAACCAGCCGGCGTACACGGGCTGCACCACCGGCGGTGCCGCGTGCCCGGCGCACGGCTCCAGCGAGGTGCGCCTGTACACGGACCACGACGTGAACGCGCCACTGGTCAGGGACATCGGTCTGAAGAAGGACCCGACCACCGACGTGAACGACCTGTCCTCCCGGGTGTCCACGGGCCAGCAGTACGTGGTGGCCGACCGCTGGGGCGACTGGACCGCGATCTGGTACCTGGGCCAGAAGGCCTGGTTCCAGAACCCGCACAAGGCGCCGACGGCGGTGCCCGCCAGGGGGCTGGTGATCACACCGAAAGACGGCCTGGCGAGCGTCCCGGTGTACGGCCGCGCCTACCCGGAGAAGGAGGCCTACCCGGCGGACGTCCCCGCCCAGTCGGTCGTCCCGCTGCCGTACACGATCCCGGCCGGGCAGGAGTACGTGGTCGGTGACACGGTGCCGGGCGAGTACGACTACTCGGTCACCTTCACCACCGACTCGCACCGGGTCGTGGTGGGCAAGGACCTGTACTACGAGATCCAGTACGGCCACCGGGTCGCCTTCGTCCGCGCCGCGGACGTGACCCTGGAGGGGTCGGCCGGCTAGCCGCGGCCGGCCCGGCCTCAGCCCTGCTGGAAAAGCTCCGCCGGGAGCGGCTTCAGCAGGGCGTACAGGTCGTCGGTGATGGGGCGGTCCCAGGCGGCGATGGTGACGAGGACGCCGTCGCTGCGGTCGAACTGGACGCAGGAGATCCGGGACTCGGACAGCTTCAGCCGCCGCACGATGAGGAGGTTGTCGCCCTGCAGGACCGGGGTGTCCTCGACGCCGACGACGGTGACCTCCTCGTCGTTCTCCAGCGCGAGCAGCAGCTGGCCCACCTCGAAGGGGATCTCGCCCTCGACTACCTCGCGGGCCGGGGAGCCCTCGGGGAGGTTGCCGATGATCATGGCGGGGCCGCGGCCGCCGAACAGGTCGTAGCGCAGGAAGACGCCCTGGCAGGTGCCGTCGGGGGCGGGCAGCAGGCCCGCGCCGAGGTTGCCCGGCCAGTCGCCCGGGTCCATGGCCAGCACGTCGAAGTCGGGTCCGGCAGGGGTGGCGCTGCGGCGGCGGAGGAACGACATGCGGCCATGGTACGTGCCCGGGCTGCGGTGGGTGACCCGTGGGCGCCGGGGGGATCGTCAATGCAGGGGGCAGCTGGTGAGGAGCGTGGCCGGGGTGGCGCCGGCCGGGGGATGGACCGTGTGGTCGGCGGGCGGGAGGGCGGTGCCGGTGATCCAGTGTTCCAGGGCCTCGAAGGCCGCGTGGTGGCAGGGCACCATCGGGCGCAGCTTGTCGGGGAAGGCGTCGACGAGGGAGTCGGTGTGGGTGCCGTTCTCGATGCGGTAGTAGCGCAGCAGCGAGCCCCGTCCGGCCGCGTGGACCATGCGGGCGTAGACGTCGGAGTCCTGACTGATCGGCAGCAGCACGTCGAGGGTGCCCTGAAGGGTGATCAGCGGTTTGCCGATGCGTCCGGTGAGGGCGATCCCGTCGACGGCGCGGTGGACGGCCGCAGGCCGGGCCGCGTAGTCGTAGTCGGCGTCGCAGGCGGGGGTGCCTGAGGTGCAGAACGGGGTGCCGGCCTCGGTGGCGCCGTCGTAGCCGGGGTCGAGTTCCTCCCGGTAGATGCGCTGGGTGAGGTCCCAGTAGACCTGATGGTGGTACGGCCACAGGAACTCCGAGCCGGCCGGGAAGCCGGCCCGGTGCAGGGCGTCGCGGGCGTCGGCGGCTCCGGGACCGCCGGCGGCGTACACCGGGTAGTCGCGCAGTGCGGGCGGCAGAAAGGTGAGCAGGTTGGGGCCGTCGGTGCGCCAGAGGGTGCCTTCCCAGTCGACTCCGCCGTCGTACAGCTCGGGGTGGTTCTCCAGCTGCCAGCGGACGAGGTAGCCGCCGTTGGACAGGCCGGTGGCGAGGGTGCGGGCCGGGGGCCGGTGGTAGCGCTGGGTGACCACGGCGCGGGCGGCACGGGTGAGCTCGGTGAGTCGGGTGTTCCATTCGGCGATGGCGTCGCCGGGCCGCCGGCCGTCGCGGTAGAAGGCGGTGCCGGTGTTGCCCTTGTCGGTGGCGGCGTAGGCGTAGCCGCGTGCCAGCACCCAGTCGGCGATGGCCTTGTCATTGGCGTACTGCTCACGGGTGCCGGGGGTTCCGGCGACGACCAGGCCGCCGTTCCAGTGGTCGGGCAGGCGGATGACGAACTGGGAGTCGTGGTGCCAGCCGTGGTCGGTGTCGGTGGTGGAGGTGTCCGGGAAGTAGCCGTCGATCTGGATGCCGGGGACACCGCTGGGGGTGGGCAGGTCCTTGGGCGTGAGGCCGGCGTAGTCGGCGGGGTCGGTGTGGCCGGAGGCCACGGTGCCGGCGGTGGTCAGGTCGTCCAGGCAGTCTGCCTGCTGGCGGGCGGCGCCGGGGACCCGGAGCTGGGTGCGGCCGGCGCAGTGGCCGTCCGGTGTGCCGGTGGGTGCCGCCGCGGCCGGTGTGGTCAGGAGCAGGCAGGCCGCGGTGAGCGAGAGGGTGTGCAGAAGGGCTCGGCGTGTGGGCCGTCCGGGCGGTGTGGCGGGCATGGGGGTTCCTCCGGCTGTGGGTGGACGCGCTGGAGGTTAGGGGTGGACTGGGCGCGAACCGTACGTACGCGTGGGGGCCGCCACCATGGCGCGGAGCACCACAGCCGGGTCCGTGCCGGTCGGCGCCGCAGGGATTGCGGCGTGCCGTGCGGTCTGCTAGGCCGGTTCGGCCGCGTCCCGGCCGGCTGCCGGGCTCATCCCTGCGGCGGCGCCTGCGGCGGCCCCGGCGGCACGACCGCGATCGGGCTCGCGGCGTGCAGCAGGACGGCCTGGGTGACCGAGCCCATCATGCGGGCCGGTGCGAGCAGGCGCCGCCGGTGCCGGCCGACGACGACCAGTTCGGCGTCCTTGGAGGCGGCGACGAGGTGTCCGGCCGCGTCGCCGGGCAGCGCCTCGGCGTCGGCGCGGACCTCGGGGTGCCGTTTGCGGTGCGGGGCGAGGAAGCCCTCGGCGAGGGCGCGGGTCTCGTTCTCGACGGTGGCCTGGTCGGCCTGTGACGGCACCGGCTGGCCGGGGTCCGACCAGGTCTGCACCGGCCACGGGTAGGCGGCGATCACCTGGACGCGGGCCGCGCGCAGGGCGGCCTCGGCGAAGGCGAAGGCGAGGGTGGCCTCGTCGGGGCTGTCGGCGTGCAGGCCGACGACCACGCGCGGCCCGGGCTCGGCCGGGCCGTCGCCGTGCACCTGACGGCCGGGCCGGGGTACGACGACCACCGGGCACTCGGCGTCGCGGGCGGCGGCCAGTCCGTTGGAACCGAGCAGCAGGCTGGCGAAGCCGCCGCGCCCCCGGGAGCCGAGGACCAACAGCTGGGCGTCGGTGCCGAGTTCCGGCAGCACGGCGCCCGGCACGCCCTCCGGGGCGACGTACTCCACGGCGGGCTGCGCGCCGCGGCCCGCGAGCCGGGTGTGGACGTCGTCCAGGACGGGGTCGCCCTCCGCCTCGGGCGGCCCGGCGACCAGCACGTCGGCCTGGCCCCAGGCGGCGTACTGCCGTACGTGCACCACCCGCAGCGGTGCGGCACGGCGGCGGGCGGCGTCGAAGGCCCACTCCAGCGCGCGCAGGCTGTCGTCCGATCCGTCGACCGCGGCGATGACCGGCGCAGTGCTCATCGTCCCTCACCTTCCGCAACACGGCTTTCCCCGTGCTGGGGTCAGCCTGACGCAGGCAGCGGTCCCAGCGGGGCCCTGCTGGTCGCGTGTCCGGAAATCGGCTCGGAACACCCCCGGTTCAGGTCACGTGGGCTCGGATCAGGTGAGGTCGAACTCCCCTTCGCGGGCCCCGGAGACGAAGGCGCCCCACTCCGCCGGTGTGAAGATCAGGGACGGGCTTTCCGGACGGCCGCTGTTGCGCATCGCGATGAAGCCCTCGACAAAGGCGATCTGGACATCGCCCAGACCTCGGCTGCCGGACTGCCAGTCGGCCTCGCTGAGGTCCAGCTCCGGTTTGTCCCAGCCCGCGAGCGGCTGCTGCTGGATCGTGCTCTCGGCCACGTCCGTGCTCCTCCCGGTTCGTCGTCCGCGGGCCAGCCTAGCGACCGCTCACGATGCCCGACAGGCCACGTGGGGACGACTTTCAGGACTCCGGTGGCCGCGCTCCCACCAGCCACATGGAGAAGAACTGGGAGCCGCCGCCGTAGGCGTGTCCGAGCACCCGGCGGGCGCCGTCCACCTGGTGTTCCCCGGCCTGGCCGCGCACCTGGAGGGCGGCCTCGGCGAAGCGGATCATGCCGGAGGCGCCGATGGGATTGGTGGACAGCACACCGCCCGACATGTTGACGGGCAGGTCGCCGTCGAGTTCGGTGACCCCGGACTCGGTGAGCTTCCAGCCCTCGCCCTCCTCGGCGAAGCCCAGGTTCTCCAGCCACATGGGTTCGTACCACGAGAACGGCACATACATCTCGACGGCGTCGATGTCCCGGCGCGGGTCGGCGATGCCGGCCTGCCGGTAGACGTCGGCGGCGCAGTCCTTGCCGGCCTGCGGGGAGACGAAGTCCTTGCCCGCGAAGAGGGTGGGTTCGCTGCGCATGGCGCCGCCGAGCATCCAGGCGGGCGGCCGGGGCGCGCGGGCGGCACCGGCGCGGTCGGTGAGCACCATGGCGCAGGCACCGTCGGAGGACGGGCAGGTCTCGGAGTAGCGGATGGGGTCCCACAACATGGGCGCGGCCTGGACCTTCTCCAGGGTGATGTCGTGCTCGTGGAGGTGGGCGTAGGGGTTCTTCAGGGCGTTGCGCCGGTCCTTGTAGGCGACGAGGGAGCCGACGGTGTCGGGGGCGCCGCTGCGTCGCATGTAGGCGCGCACGTGCGGGGCGAAGAAGCCGCCGGCGCCGGCGAGCAGGGGCTGCTGGAAGGGGATGGGCAGGGACAGGCCCCACATGGCGTTGGACTCGGACTGTTTTTCGAAGGCGAGGGTGAGGACGGTGCCGTGGACGCGGGCGGCGACCAGGTTCGCGGCCACGAGCGTGGTGGATCCGCCGACGGAGCCGGCGGTGTGCACCCGCAGCATGGGCTTGCCCACGGCGCCGAGTGCGTCGGCGAGGTACAGCTCGGGCATCATCACGCCCTCGAAGAAGTCGGGCGCCTTGCCGATGACGACGGCGTCGATGTCGGCCCAGGTCAGCTCGGCGTCGTCCAGGGCCCGCTGGGCCGCCTCCCGGACGAGTCCGGCGATCGACACGTCCCGGCGGGCGGCCACGTGCTTGGTCTGGCCTATGCCGACGACGGCCACGGGCTCCTTGCTCATCGTGGATCCCCTTCGAGTACGGCGACCAGGTTCTGCTGCAGACAGGGGCCGGAGGTGGCGTGGGCGAGGGCGCGGTCGGACGCGCCGCGGTGGATGCGGGCGGCGGCCTCGCCGATGCGGATCAGCCCGGCGGCCATGACGGGGTTGGCGGCCAGCGCCCCGCCGGAGGGGTTGACGCGTACGTCGTCGCCGAGGCGGAGCGCCCTGCGCAGGATCACCTCCTGGGAGGTGAAGGGTGCGTGCAACTCGGCGGTGTCGACGGGACGTTCGAAGGCGCCCGCCCGCTCGGCGGCGAGCCGGGTGGAGGGCGAGTCGGTGAGGTCCCGGACGCCCAGGCCGTGCGCCTCGATGCGGTGGTCGATGCCCCGGATCCAGGCGGGCCGCTCGCACAGTTCCCGGGCCCGTTCCCCCGCCGCGAGGATCACCGCGGCGGCGCCGTCGGAGACGGGCGGGCAGTCGCCGGTGCGCAGTGGGCGTACGACGTAGTCGTCCCGCGGCGTCCGGCCCCTGAGCTGGGCGTGCGGGTTGCTTTCCGCATCCGCGCGGCTGCGGGCACCGATGGCGGCGAGCGCCGGCTCGTCGGTGTGGCCGGCGTCCACGAGGGCCTGTGCCTGCAGGGCGGCGAGGGCTATGGAGTCGGGCCACAGGGGGGCGACGTAGTACGGGTCCAGCTGGCGGGTGAGCACATCCCGCACCGAACCGGGCGAGCACTTGCCGTAGGAGTACACGAGCGCGGTGTCGGCGTCGCCGGTGAGCAGCTTGGTCCAGGCCTCGTACAGCGCCCAGGCGCCGTCCGTCTCGACATGGGACTCCGAGATCGGCGGCCAGGCGCCGACGCCGTCGAGGGCGAGGGTGAAGGAGAAGGCGCGGCCGGCGAGGTAGTCGCTGGAGCCGGAGCAGGTGAAGCCGATGTCGGCGGTCCTCAGGCCGGTCTGCGCGAGGACCTGGTGCAGCACCGGCATGAGCATCTCGACCTCGGAGGACTCCTCGGTGGAGCGCCGGTGGTCGGTCTGGGCGAAGGCGACGACCGCGATCTCCCGGGTCACAGCAGCTCCTTGAAGGTGTCGTAGTCGGCGTCGGGTTCGCCGGTGGGCCGGTAGTGGTCGGGGTAGCGGGCGCCCTCGGTCCACACGGGCTCGACACGCAGGCCCATGCGTACCTGGTCGTAGGGGATGCCGCCGATCCGGGCGTGCAGGGCGAGGTCGGCGCCGTCGAGCGCGATGTGCGCGTAGACGTAGGGCACCTCGATGTCGAGATTCGCCGTGTGCGCGGCCTTGATGTTGACGATGCAGAAGGTGGTGACTGTGCCGCGCGGACCCACCTCGACCCGTTCCGCTGTGGCCAGGCCACATGTGGGGCACGCACCCCTCGGCGGGACGTACACCTTGCGGCAGGAGGGGCAGCGTTCGCCGACGGTGCGCCGGTCGGAGAGGGCGTGGATGTAGTCGGACTGGGCGCGGCCGGGTGAGTAGGTGTAGTCGAGGCGGGCGGGGGCGACGATGCCGGTGAGCGGGTCGGCGAATTCGCCGCTGTGGTCTCCCGGTTGCCCGGGCTCGCCGTCGTACGGCTCGAAGCAGGCGATGTCGGTGATGGCGCCGGTGCGTTCCCCGGCCCAGCGGACGCGGACCCGCATGCCGGTGCGGACGGCGTCGGGGCCGGGGGCGTCGAGGGCGTGCAGCAGGGCGGTGTCGGCGCCGTCGAGCCGGACCAGGGCCCAGGCGAAGGGGGTGGTGAGGGGCTGGCCGCGGCGCGGCTCGTGGTTCCAGGCCCAGGTGGTGACCGTGCCCGTGGGGGCTACCTCCACCAGGTCGCGGATCTCCTCGGCGGTGACGGGGTCGTACTCGACGGGCGGGACGAGGGTGCGTCCGTCCGTGGTCTTCACCCCGAGGACGACGCGTTCGCGCAGGCCGGTCAGGAAGGCGCTCTGGACGGGGCCGAGGGAGCGGGTGAAGGGGAACTCGACGACGAGGGGGGCTTTGAGGACTTCGGGCATCCTTGGTGACTCCTTCGGCGGTTCAGGCCCGCCTGTAGACGGGTGGCCGTTTCTCCGCGAAGGCGCGGGCGCCTTCCTTGGCGTCGGCGGTGTCGAAGACCGGCCAGCCACGGGCGAGTTCGGCCGCGAGTCCGTCGGTCTCCGTCATCTCGGCGGTCTCGTACACCGACGCCTTGACGGCCTCGACGGCGAGCGGGCCGCAGGCGTTGATCTGCTCGGCGATCTCCAGTGCCCTGGCGAGGGCGGTGCCCTCCGGGACGACATGGCCGATCAGGCCGGTGCGGGCGGCTTCCTGGGCGGTGTACGGCCGTCCGGTGAGCAGCATCTCCAGGGCGTGGGTGCGCGGGATCTGGCGTTGCAGCCGGACGGTGGAGCCGCCGATCGGGAACAGCCCGCGTCTGACCTCGAACAGGCCGAAGGTCGCGGACTCGCCCGCGACCCGGATGTCGGTGCCCTGGAGGATCTCGGTGCCGCCCGCGACGCAGTACCCCTCGACGGCGGCGATGACCGGTTTGCGCGGCCGGTGGTGGCGCAGCATCGCCTTCCAGTGCAGATCGGGGTCGGCTTTGAGCCGGTCGCGGTAGTGCTCCCCTTCCATGCCGTTCCCGGCCAGCGCCTTCAGGTCCATACCGGCGCAGAAGGAGCCGCCGGACCCGGTGAGCACGACGGAGCGGATCTCGTCGTCCGCGTCGGCCTCGACCCAGCCGTCGTAGAGGCCGACGAGCATCGGGAGCGACAGAGCGTTCCTTGCGTCGGGCCTGTTGAGCGTGAGCACCAGCGTGGCGCCCTCGCGCCGCACGGTGAGGTGTTCCGTCCCGCCCATGGGCTTTCTCCCCTCGGTGAGAACGAGAACAGGTTGCAGGAGGCGGGGAGGCACTTCAAGGGAGCTTCAGAAGTTTTCTGACAGTCAGTCAGATTTATCGGCGCGGGCCCTTCACACTTGCCGCCCGCTTTGCTCTGATGACCGGCGAACCGACCGTTGCGCCTTTGTTCGTCAGGACTGCCGGGGTCAGGAGGAGCGGTGGAGTACAACCTTGCCGACCTGTTCGAGTCGGTCGTCGACGTGGTCCCGGACCGCGAGGCGCTCGTGTACGCGGACCGTCCCGGCACCGGCGCGGAGCGCCGCCTGACGTACGCGGAGCTGGACACGGCCGCCAACCGCATCGCCCACCACCTCATCGACAGCGGGATACGCCCCGGCGAACACCTCGGCCTGCACCTGTACAACGGCGTCGAGTACCTGCAGACCGTACTGGCCTGCCTCAAGGCACGGATCGTCCCGGTCAACGTCAACTACCGATACGTGGAAGCGGAGCTGGTGTACCTCTACCGGGACGCCGATCTGGTCGCGCTGGTCTTCGACGCCGAGTTCGCAGACCGCGTGGCGGGCGCGCTGCCGCGGGTGCCGAAACTGCGGCATCTGCTGCGGGTCGGTCCGGAGACGGCCGGGGTGCCGGGCGCGGTGGCGTTCGCCGGCGCGGAGGCCGCCGGCTCACCCCGACGGGACTTCCCGGTCCGCTCCGGCGACGACCAGTTCATCATCTACACCGGCGGCACGACCGGCATGCCCAAGGGGGTGATGTGGCGGCAGGAGGACCTGTTCTTCGCCGGGCTGGGCGGCGGGGCGCCGACCGGCGAGCCGGTGAAGACGCCTCAGGAGCTGGCCGAGCGGGTCGCCGCCGGCGGCTCCGGGATCACCTTCTTCCCCACTCCCCCGCTGATGCACGGCACCTCCACGCTGACGGCGTTCATCGGTTTCAACTTCGGCCAACGCGTCGTCCTGCACCGCAAGTTCGTACCCGAGGACGTGCTGCGGACCGTCGAGAAGGAGAGGGTCACCAGCATGTCGCTGGTCGGCGACGCGATGCTCCGGCCGCTGATCGACGCACTGAGCGGGCCGATGAAGGGCACGGACTGCTCGGCCCTGTTCAGCGTGTCCTCGTCGGGCGCGATCATGTCGGAGACGGTGCGCCGGCAGTTCCGGGAGCTGGTCCCGAACGCCATGCTGCTCAACAACTTCGGCTCCTCCGAGTCCGGTTTCAACGGTACGGCGACGGAGGACTCGGGACCCGAGCGCGGCTTCCGCATCCGGGTCAACTCCCGTACCCAGGTGATCGATCCGGCGACGCACGAGCCGGTCGCCGCGGGCGGGATCGGCCGGGTCGCCCAGTGCGGCCATGTGCCGCTGGGCTACTACAACGATCCGCGGAAAACGGCCGAGACCTTCTTCGAGAAGGACGGACAGCGCTGGGTCCTGCTGGGCGACATGGCGACGGTCGACGAGGACGGCGTGGTCACCGTGCTCGGCCGGGGTTCGCAGTGCATCAACACCGGGGGCGAGAAGGTGTACCCCGAGGAGGTCGAGCAGGCACTGAAGGCGCATCCGGACGTGTACGACGCGCTGGTCGCCGGCGTGCCGGACGCCACGTGGGGCAACCATGTGGCGGCCGTGGTGCAGCTGCGCCAGGGAGCGGCACGTCCGTCGCTCGCCGACATCCAGAACCACTGCCGTACCCGGCTGGCCGGTTACAAGGTCCCCCGCCAGCTGGTCGTCATGGAGTCCATCCAGCGGTCCCCGAGCGGCAAGGCCGACTACCGGTGGGCCAGGGAGGTGGCGGCCGCGGCCGACCAGCGGTAGCGCGCCGGGGTGGCCGGACCCGCCGCTGCCGGTATCACCGGTCGAGGAACTCCCGCACCACCGCGAGGAACTCCTCCGGGCGGGACTCGTGCACCAGGTGGCCCGCGTCCACGGTCACCAGCGAGGCGTCCGGGATCAGCCCGGCGAGCTGCGCGACCTGGTCCTGTGGGATCAGGCTGGTGGGACCGCCCCCGATGACCAGCGTCGGCATGGTGATCCGGTCCATGTGGTCCCACCACACAGGATCGGGCGCGTTGCGTTGCGCGTCGGCGGCCCGCACCATCGCCCAGTCGAACGGCAGCTCTCCCGCGGGACGTTCGGCGGGTGGCCGGGGCGGGTCGAGCGGCACGGGTGCGCAGACGTCCTCCAGCACCAGGCGTCGTACGGCCCCGGGGTGGCGCTGCGCCAGCAGGTAGGCGACGGTCCCGCCCAGCGAATGGCCCACGACATCGGCGCTGTCGAGGCCGAGGGCGGACAGCAGGCCATGGACGTCGTCGCTCATCGCCTCGGCCCGGTAGTCCCCCGGCCAGTCACTGTGTCCGTGGCCGCGCAGATCGGGGGCGTACACCCGGTGGGGGCGCGGGGGCGCCGCGAGCCGCTCGGCGATGTGCGTCCAGTCCCCGCCGTCGGCCCCCCGGCCGTGCAGCAGCACGACGGGCGGGGCGTCCGCCGGTCCCCAGGCCCGGCAGGCCAGGCTGATGCCGTTCGCCTCGACGGTGCGCAGCGCGGTGGTGGCCATGCCGGACACGCTAACCAGGCCCGTCCAGGAAGGCGAGGGTGCGCCGCACGAACCACTCCGGGTCGTCCAGCCAGGGGTAGTGACCGGCGCCGGGCTGGACGACGAGCTCGGCCCGTGCGAAGGCCTCGGCGGCACGGCGGGCGAGGCTCGGGCGCGGACCGCCGTCGAGTTCCCCGGCGTGGACGAGGACCGGCGCGGTCAGCGCGGCGAGGGCGCTCCGCGTCGCGTCCGGGGTGAAGGCACCGCCGGCGAAATAGCGCTCCCCCGCCTCCTCGTTGGTCTGCTCCGGTTCGGCGCCGGCGTGCGCGCGGGCGGCGTCGTCCCAGCGGCCGTAGAAGAACGGCAGGAACGCGTCGTCGAAGTCCGCGTCGCCCGCCAGCCAGGCCCGGAAGGCGGGGAACGCCTGCGCGAACCACGGCTCGCCCGCGCGCAGCCGGGCCGCGGCCAGCCGGTCCTCGGGGGCCGCCCGCAGCCCCAGGGCGGACGGGTTGGGTGTGATGAGCAGCAGCCGCCGGATCCGCTGCGGATGGCGGGCCGCGTAGAGCATGGCCAGGGCCGCGCCCGCCGAGTGGGCGAGCAGATCCATGTGCTCCAGCCCCGTGTCTGCGCGCCATACCTCCACGTCCTCGACCATGCGGTCGCAGCGGTACGTCGCCGGGTCCGCCGGCAGCGCCGAGTCACCGGTGCCCCGCAGGTCCAGCAGGGCCAGGCGGCGGTGCGCGGTCAGCCCGCCGAGGTCGCCGAGATAGGTGGAGGCACGCATGGGCCCGCCGGGCAGGACGACGAGGGGTTCGCCCCTACCCCGCAGGTGGTAGGCGAGCCGGGTCCCGTCAGGAGTGGTGAAGTGCAGCATGAGCATGATCATGCCCGGTCTCCGGCGCGGCTGGTGCGGAAAATCCCCGCAGCCCTCTTGCCTGGAGTCGCATGGCCTGAATTACTGGCCCCGACGGATCGACCGAATGATCGGTAGTCCGGAATGTAAGGATGCGAGGGAGACCACGCGATGGCGGACGCGACGGACCTGTTCGACGCGGGCGAACGGCTCGGGCCGGAGGAGCTGCGGGAGCTCCAGCTGCAGCGGCTGCGCACCTCGCTGCGGCACGCGTATGACAACGTGCCGTTCTACCGGGAGTCCTTCGACAAGGCCGGCGTCCGCCCCGAGGACTGCCACTGCCTGGCCGATCTGGCCCGGTTCCCGTTCACGGCCAAGGCCGACCTCAGGGAGAACTATCCGTACGGCATGTTCGCCGTACCGCGCGAGCGGATCCGCCGGCTGCACGCCTCCAGCGGCACCACCGGGCGCCCCACGGTGGTCGGCTACACGGACAATGACCTTTCCCTGTGGGCCGACATGGTGGCGCGGTCGATCCGGGCGGCCGGCGGGCGGCCCGGTGACCTCGTGCATGTGGCGTACGGCTATGGGCTGTTCACCGGCGGTCTGGGCGCCCACTACGGTGCGGAGCGCCTGGGCTGTACGGTCGTGCCGGCGTCCGGCGGTATGACGGCCCGGCAGGTGCAGCTGATCCAGGACCTGGAGCCGGCCGTCATCATGGTGACGCCCTCCTACATGCTCACGCTGCTCGACGAGTTCGAGCGGCAGGGCGTGGACCCGCGCGCCACCTCACTGCGCGTGGGCATCTTCGGGGCCGAACCCTGGACCGAGCAGATGCGGCGCGAGATCGAGGAGCGGTTCGCGATCGACGCCGTCGACATCTACGGTCTGTCCGAGGTGATCGGCCCGGGGGTGGCTCAGGAGTGCGTGGAGACCAAGGACGGGCTGACCGTGTGGGAGGACCACTTCTATCCGGAGGTGGTCGATCCGATCACGGGTGAGGTTCTGCCGGAGGGCGAGCGGGGCGAGCTGGTGTTCACCTCGCTGACCAAGGAGGCCATGCCGGTCATCCGGTACCGCACCCGCGACCTCACCCGGCTGCTGCCGGGCACGGCGCGGGCGTTCCGTCGGATGGAGAAGATCACCGGACGCAGTGACGACATGGTGATCCTGCGGGGGGTCAACCTGTTCCCGACCCAGGTCGAGGAGATCGTGCTGCGCACGTCCGGCGTGGCGCCCCACTTCCAGCTCAGGCTGACCCGGGAGGGCCGGCTCGACCGGCTGACCGTCCGCGCCGAGGCCCGGCCGGACGCGGGCCCGGAGACACGGGACGCGGCGGCCCGGTCCATCGTCGCGGCGGTGAAGGAAGGGATCGGGGTGTCCGTCGACGTGGAGATCGTGGAGCCGGAGTCGCTGGAGCGGTCGGTCGGCAAGATCCGGCGGATCGTGGACCTGCGCCCCAAGGACGCCGGGTAGCGCCGACGCCTGTCCAACCCGATGCACCTGCAGATGCTGCGCCGGCTGCGCAGCGCATCGCCGGCCTAACCGCCGAAGCGAGTGCGCAGTTCGCGCTTGAGGATCTTCCCGCTGGCGTTGCGCGGCAACTCGGCCACGAACAGCACCCGCTTGGGCGCCTTGAAGGGCGCGAGCTTCTCCTTCACGTGCTCGATGAGCTGATGCTCCGTCACCTCGCCGCGCGGGACGACGACCGCCGTCACCGCCTCGATCCACCGCTCGTCGGGCAGGCCGACCACGGCGGCCTCGGCGACGGCCTCATGAGTGTAGAGGGCGTCCTCGACCTGGCGCGAAGCCACCAGGACACCGCCGGAGTTGATGACGTCCTTCACCCGGTCCACGACCGTGAGGTAGCCGTCGGCGTCACGCACCGCGAGGTCGCCGGAGTGGAACCAGCCGTCCCGGAACGCCTCGGCGGTCTCCTCGGGCTTGTCCCAGTAGCCCTCGCACAACTGCGGTGAGCGGTAGACGATCTCGCCGGGCGTGCCGTCGGGCACGTCCGCGCCCTTGTCGTCCACGACGCGTGCGTCCACGAACAGCACGGTACGTCCGCAGGAGTCCAGCCGGCCCTCGTGTTCGCCGGGGCCGAGCACCGTGGCCAGCGGGCCGATCTCGCTCTGCCCGAAGCAGTTGTAGAAGGCGAGTCCCGGCAGGCGCTCGCGCAGCCGCTGCAGGACCGGGACGGGCATGACCGACGCGCCGTAGTAGGCCTTGCGCAGGCCGTCGAGGTCGCGGGTGGCGAAGTCGGGCCGGTTCGCCAGGCCGATCCACACCGTGGGCGGCGCGAACAGGCTGTCCACGCGGCCCGCTTCGACGAGATCGAAGAGCCGGTCCCCGTCCGGTGCGTCCAGGATGATGTTGCTCGCGCCGACGGCGAGGTACGGCAGCAGGAACACAT
This sequence comes from Streptomyces sp. NPDC007205, assembly GCF_040634095.1. NCBI lineage: Bacteria > Bacillati > Actinomycetota > Actinomycetes > Kitasatosporales > Streptomycetaceae > Streptomyces > Streptomyces sp. NPDC007205. The sequence goes on along the minus strand of NZ_JBEYEW010000023.1, from coordinate 54,961 downwards.
GCATCTGCGCCGAGTGGTACAGCGGCAGCGCGTGCACCGGCAGGTCCCCGGCGCTCAGGTCGAGTGCGGTGATGGCGCTCAGGTACTCGTGCACCAGGGCCCGGTGGGTCATCATCGCGCCCTTGGGCAGGGCGGTCGTACCGGAGGTGTACAGCAGTTGCACCAGGTCCTCGGTGCGGGGTTCGGGCCCGTCGTACGGCGGTGTGTCCGGCAGCCGGGCGAGGAGCGAGTCCTCGGCGTCCCGGAGCGGCAGCACGCGTACCCCGTCCGGGAGCCGGCCGGCGAGGTCGGGGTCGGCGAGGACCAGGGTGCTGCCGGACTGGCCGACGAGGTACGCGAGGTCGTCCCCGGTGAGGTTCTGGTTGACCGGCACATGGACCAGGCCCGCGCGGGCGCAGGCGAGGAAGCCGATGAGGTAGGCGTCGGAGTTGTGGCCATAGGCGCCGACCCGGTCGCCGGGCGTGAGGCCCTGCGCGAGCAGGAGCGAGGCCGCGCGGGAGACTGCCTCGTCGAGTTCCTCGTACGTCCAGCGGCGTTCGCCGTACTCCACCGCGAGGCGGGCCGGGGTACGCCGGGCACTGCGGCGCAGCACCCCGTCGACCGTGCTGCCGTGTCCCTGCGTCATGGCTCATGATCCTCGGTGGGTCGGGGAGACAGGTCAAGCATCAACGGACATTCATCGAGTGCAACTTTCTGCTTCCGCGTGCTCCTGTGCGCCCCTTTGGAAAAAGGATTCTGGACACCGTGCACCGTTGAACCTGGGCAGGACATTCCACGAGTCAAGTCCGTAGCGAGTTCGCACATTTCACGTCGCCCGGAGGTACCCATGACCCGTGCTGTGCCTGAACAGAAACGAACCTGGAGGACAGGTACTGCTCCCGGCATATTCCCACTCCTCGGCCACGGTATCGCCTTATACCGCCGGCCGCTGGCGTTTCTGAATTCTTTGCCCGCGCACGGGGATCTGGTCGAGATACGGCTGGGTCCGCTGCGCGCCTGGATGGTGTGCCACCCAGAGCTGACCCACGAGGTGCTCATGGATCCGCACACCTTCGACAAGGGGGGCCCGCTGTACGACCGGCTCGGAAATCTGATGGGGGACGGACTCGTCACCTGCCGCCAGCCGGCGCACCGGACCAAGCGGGGGCTGCTGCAGCCCGGCTTCCGCCCCTCCCACGTCGCCCACTACACGGACCTCGTCACCGAGGAGGCCGAGTCGGTGTGCGACGCGTGGCCGACGGGGCAGACGGTTCCCGTCACCGAGACGATGATGACCCTCACGACCCGTGTGATCAGCCGGGTCCTCCTCTCCGACTCGCTGGACGACACCACGACCGCCGAGGTACGGGACTGTCTCACCGCCGTCGTCCGCGGCCTGTTCGTCCGCACCGTCGTACCGATCGACGCCCTGTTCCGCCTGCCCACACCCGCCAACCGCCGCTACCGGTATGCGCTCTCCCGCCTGCACGCGATCATCGACGCGGTGATCGCCGAGCGCCGCCGGGGTGCCGACCGCGACGATGTGCTGGGCACGCTGCTGGCGGCCGCACGCGGCGACGGCGCAGCAGCGCCGATCACCGACCAGGAGGTCCACGATCATCTGATCACGCTGCTGCTCACGGGCGTCGAGGCCCCGGCCCTGTGCCTGGCCGACGCCTTCAGCCTGCTGGCCCGCCATCCGGAGGCGGAGCGGCGCCTGCACGCCGAGCTCGACACCGTCCTCCCCGGCGGCCGACGGCCCGGCCCCGACGATCTGCCGCACCTCGTCTTCACCCGCTGCGTCATCTCGGAGACGCTGCGCCACTCGTCACCCGGCTGGCTCTTCACCCGCGTCGCCACCAAGGAGACGGAACTCGCCGGGTGCCGCCTGCCCGCGGGAGCCACCGTTCTGTACAGCCCTTACCTCCTGCACCACGATCCCTCGTCGTTCCCCGACCCCGAGCGTTTCGATCCCGGCCGCTGGTTGCCGGGGAAGCCCACCGCCGAGCAGCGCCGGGCGCTGATCCCCTTCTCGGCGGGCAACCGCAAATGCCTCGGCGACGAGTTCGCCATGGTGGAGGCCACTCTGGCGCTCGCGACCCTGGCCGGCCGGCGGCGCCTGCGCCATCTGCCCGGGTATGTCGCAGGGGTACCGCGCCCCGCCATCACGCTGGGCCCGCGGTCCCTGGTCATGGCCTGCGAAGCCCGTTCCCGGGCCACAGCCGCCCCTCGCGCATCGGACTCCCGGACGGCAGGTGACCACGGTGTCGACAACACATGAGGAAATCCCGCTCCGCGTACCGGACCGGACTCCGGTCCTCACTCTCAGGGACCTGATCGACAGCCACCTTCTCATGCCCTTCCCCTTTCTGCGTAACCCCCATGAATCCGAAGCGGCGGCCGGCGTCGACGCATGGCTGAGCATGCGGGGGCTGACCGACGAACCAGGTGTGGCGGCGATGATCGCCCGTACTCGGCCTGCCGAACTCGCGTCGTACAACAGCCCGTCCATGGATTCCGGTCTCCTGCAGATCATGGCGAATCAGATCGCCTATCAGTTCGTCTTCGACGACCGTGCGGAGGACGTCGGCCGGCGCTCCCCGGGCAGGCTGCTGCCCATGCTCGGCGAGAGCATCGCGATTCTGCGGGACGGGCGGCCGCCCACCGCACCCCTCGGAGCCGCCCTGGCCGATCTGTACCGACAGGTCCGGGAACGGTGCACACCCGCGCAGGCCGCGCGGTGGGCCGAGAAGAGCCTCGAGTACGTGCACGGCCTGTTGTACGAGGCGGTGGCCCAGGCCCATCCCTTCCTCCTGCGTACCGGGGACTGCACCTCGATACGGTCGCTCACGGCGGGCGTCGAACCGTTCTACCCGCTGTGCGAGGCCGCGCAGCCGCACGAACTGTCCCCCGCCGAACTCCACCACCCCGTCGTACGGCGGCTGAGCCGGCTGTCGGCCGACGCGGCGGTATGGATACCCGACCTGTACTCCGTGGTGAAAGAAGAACGCGCGGGCGAAATGATCAACCTGGCCCTTGCCTACCAGCGCGAGCACCGGTGCACTCTCCAGGACGCCGTCCTCCTGGCCATCCAGGAGATCAACGGCACGATCGAGGAGGTCCAGAGGCTCTACGCGGAGATCGAACCAAGCCTGAGCCCCGCGGGCATCGGCTATGTCGAGGGCATGATCGGCTGGATCCGGGGGTGTTACCACTGGTCGCGCACCGTGCCGCGGTACGCGGACGTGGCGTCGGTGCCCGCCGTGCCGTAGGCCATCCGGGTTTCATACCCGGCGGGCGGGCTTTCTCCCGGCCGCAGTCGATGATTCACCCTATGGTGCTTTTTACGGCCTGCCATACCGTCGCCAGGCGTACGCTCGGCTCCCCCCGGGCCGAACGACAGAAGGCGGTACGGCACATGGCGACGGAGCCGTGGCAACCGATCACCGAGCAACGGACACTGATCGAACGCCGACGGGAACTTCAAGCCCTCGACGCCGCGTTCAAGGAGCTGCGACGCGCCGCGGACGGCGTGCCCCGAGCGAGGAGCAGGGGGCTGCTCGCTTTCACCGGACCGGCCGGACTGGGCAAGACGGCACTCATCACGGAGGCACGGGCCCGGGCCACGGCCTACGGGTTCACGGTGCTTTCGGGCAGGGGCGGAGAGACGGAACGGGGCTCGGCGTTCCGTGTGGTGCGCCAGTTGGTGCAGCCTTCGCTCGCCACCATGGACGGTGCGGAACTCCGCGCATTCCTGGGCAGTTGGTACGACATCGTCGCCGCCGCACTCGGTCTCGAAGCGAGGGGTCCCGCTCCCGCGCCGGACCCGACCGGGGTCCGCGAAGGTCTCGACTGGGTCATGACGCGCCTCACCGTGAAGAAGGCACCCGTCGTGCTGCTCCTGGACGACCTGCACTGGGCGGACGCCGAGTCCCTGAGCTGGCTCGCCTCCTTCGCTCCACGGGCCGACGGCCTTCCGCTGCTGATCGTGGTTGCCTACCGGCCCGACGAGCTGCCGTCCGAGGCGGGCGAACTCCGCGCGCCGGCCGGACACCATGGGGACCGCCCGCGCGACCTGACGCTGCTCACCGTCGACGGTGTTGCCCAGATCGTCAGAGGCGAGATCGGGGAGGCGGCCGAGGACCGGTTCTGCAAGGAGTGCTGGTCGGCCACCGGTGGGAGCCCCTTCGAGGCGGTCGAGCTCGCCATCGGACTCGCCGAGCGGAAGCTGAGCGGCGCCGAGGACGACCTGCCCACGATGCGTGAGCTCGCCGCGGCGATCAAGGGCCCGGGACTGATCGAGCGTCTCGAACAGCTGGACACGGCGACCGTCCGCTTCGCGCATACCGCGGCCGTACTGGGTTCGCCCTTCTGTCCGGAGCTCGCCGCGACCATCGCGGTGCTCGGCGACGAGGCTGTCGCCGAGGCGACCCAGAAACTGCGCGCTGCCCGGATTCTGGCCGACGGCCACGGCCCCGGCGGTGAGCTGGAGTTCGTGCACCCGTTGATCGCCACGACCATCTACCGGTCCATCCGCACGGCCTTCCGGGTCGGTCTGCACAACACCGCCGCGCAGGCCGTGCTGAACGCTGGATACGGCCCCGCGGCCGCCGCCAGGCACCTGCTGGAGGTCCCCTGCGAGGGTGTTCCCGAGACGGTCGACTGTCTGCGTGAGGCCGCTCGCGACTACCTCCGCGCCGGGGCGACCGAGGCCGCCCGGCGGCTGTTGACCCGTGCGCTGCAGGAGCCGCCCCTCCCCGAGCACCGCGCCGCACTCCTGCATGAACTCGCCTGCGCCACGTTCCTCATCGAGCCCACGGCCACGGTGCGGCATCTCCGCCAGGCGCTGGCGGAGCCCGACGTCGATCCCGAACTGCGTGCGTCCATCGTCTTCCGGCTGACCCAGGCTCTGGCTCACACCGATCAGCTGGCCGAGGCCGTGCAGGTGGCTGCCGACGAGGGGCGCCGGACCAGGAATCCGCGGCTCAAACTGCGTCTGCAGGCCGACCAGTTCGTCTGGAGCATGGTCCGCACGGACGACCCCGACTCAGCCCAGCGCTCCCGGACCCTGACGCGTCTGGCCGAGCGGTTGCCCGGCCACGGTCTGGAGGAGCGATACATCCTGGGGCTGCGCGCCTGGGACGCCGTCAAGCGCGGTGAGCCGCGGGAGACCGCGCTCAGGTATGCCGGGAAGGCCCTGCGCGGCGGCATGAGCTGGACCGACGAGAACCACGGTTTCGAGGTACCCGTTTCGGTCGCCCTGGTGTTCATGTACGGCGACCAGCCGCGACGGGCCGAGGAGTTGTTCAACAAGGGGATCGCCGCATGCGTGGCCAAGGGCTGGCGCGGCTCCCACCTCGCCCTCGGCCAGACCCTGGCCGGCTACATCCGCTACCACCGCGGCTGCCTGGCCGAAGCCGAGGATCTCGTACGGGAGGGTCTGCGCATCGCCGGCAAGGTGGCAGGGGCCGTACCCGCCCAGTGGTTCGCCGTCGGCATCCTGATCCAGACCCTGCTGGCCCGTGGGCGCATCGCCGAGGCGCGTGCACTCGCCGACGAGCACCGCTTCGGGGAGATGACTTTGAACGCCGTCATCTATCCCGACCCGCGCACCGTGTACGCGGAACTGCTCCTGGCGGAGGGACGGCACACCGAAGCGGCGCCGCTGCTCTCGTCGGTCGGGGCCTGGCTGGACAAGCGGGCCTGGCGGAATCCGGCCTGGTGCCCGTGGCAGCTGCGGCTGGCGTCCGCGCTTGCCCGCACCGCCCCGGACGAGGCGGTCGGCCACGCCCGGGACGCCGTGCGGCGCGCCCGGGAATTCGGCGCCGCCTCCACCGTCGGGCAGGCCCTGCACACCCTCGCCGAAGTGACCGGCGGACCGGCGGCGCTCGACCTGTACGCGGAGGCCGTCGAGCACCTGGAACAGTCACCCGCCGCTTATGAGCTCGCCCGCGCCCAGGTCGGCCACGGCGCGGCACTGTCCCGCAACGGGCGGTTGCAGGAGGCCGCCGAGCGGCTCTACCAGGGTCTGGAAGGCGCCGTCCACTGCGGGGCGGAGGCACTCGCCGCCCGGGCCCGGGAGGAACTCTCGGCGGCCGGACTGCGCCCGCTGCCGCTGCGTTACGTGCCGGCGGACACCCTGACCGCCAAGGAACGCCGTACCGCTGAACTGACCGCCCACGGACACCCGATGGCAGTGGTCGCCAAGGAGATGCACCTCCCCGAGCAAGGCGTGCGGCAGTTGCTGTCCAGCGTCTACCGCAAGATCGGCACCGACGCGGCGGGCCTTGCCGGGTTCCTGGAGAACTGTCCGCGCCTTCATCCCTGAAGCCGTCGGTCCCGGCGCCGTGCGGGCGGTGGTCACACCGGCCGGGTGCGCCCCTTCCAGTACGGGTCGCGCAACCGCCGCTTGTACAGCTTGCCGTTGGGATCGCGGGGCATCTCGGTGATGAAGTCGACGCTCTTGGGCCGCTTGTAGCCGGCGAGCCGCTCGGCGCAGTGGTCGAGGAGGGACGCGGCCAGGTCCGGGCCGGGGTCGTGTCCGGGGGCCGGCTCGACCACGGCCTTGACCTCCTCCCCCCAGTCGTCGTGCGGGATGCCGAAGGCGGCGGCGTCGGCGACGGCCGGGTGGGAGAGCAGCACGGACTCGATCTCGGCCGGGTAGATGTTGACCCCACCGGAGATGATCATGTCGATCTTGCGGTCGCGCAGGAAGAGACAGCCGTCCTCGTCCAGGTAGCCGAGGTCGCCGACGGTGAAGAAGTCGCCGATGCGGTTCTTGTGGGTCTTGGCCTCGTCCTTGTGGTACGAGAAGCCGCCGGTGCTCATCTTCATGTAGACGGTGCCCAGTTGTCCCGGCGGGAGGCGGTTGCCGTCGTCGTCGAAGACCGCGAGTTCGCTGATGGGCCAGGCCCTGCCGACGGTGCCGGGCTTCTTCAGCCAGTCCTCGGCGGTGGCGAAGGCGCCGCCGCCCTCGCTGGCCGCGTAGTACTCCTCCACACAGTGGCCCCACCAGTCGATCATGGCCCTCTTGACGTGGTCGGGGCAGGGGGCGGCGCCGTGGATGGCGTGCCGCATGGACGAGACGTCGTAGCGGGCCTTCACCTCGTCCGGGAGGGCCAGCAGACGGTGGAACTGGGTGGGGACCATATGGGTGTGCGTGCACCGGTGGGTGTCGATGCGGCGGAGCATCTCCTCGGGTGTCCACTTGTCCATCAGCACCAGACGGTGGCCGAGGTGCAGGGACGCGCCCGCGAACTGCAGGACGGCCGTGTGGTAGAGCGGCGAGCAGACCAGGTGGACGTTGTCGTCGAACGGCTTGATGCCGAAGATCCCGAGGAAGCCGCCCAGGTAGGAGTCCTCGGGCGGCTTGCCGGGCAGTGGGCGGCGGATGCCGCGCGGGCGTCCCGTCGTACCGGACGTGTAGTTCATGACCCAGCCGAGTTCGCGGCCGGAAGGGGACGACGTCGGCTGTCCGTCGAGGAGTTCGGCGTACGGCCGGAAGCCGTCGGCCGCGCCGACCCCGTACCGGTGCGTGGCCGGCAGCCCTGCCTCGTCGGCGGCCCGGCGGGCCGCGTCGGCGAACCGCTCGTGGGCGACGAGCACCTTGGCGCCGGAGTCGGCGACGATCCAGGCGATCTCGGGGCCGACGAGGTGGTGGTTGACCGGCACCAGGTAGAGGCCGGCCTGGGTCGCGGCCAGGTAGGCGGTGACGAACTCGACGCCGTTGGGCAGGACGACGGCGAAGGCGTCGCCGCGCTCCAGGCCGGCCGCGCGCAGTCCGTGGACGAGCCGGTTGGCGGCGGAGTGCAGGCGTCCGGCGGTCCACTCCTCGCCGTCGGGGGCGACCAGGACGGTGCGGTCGGGGTTCTGGGCGGCCTGGGCCCAGAATCCGGCAGGGTGTGTGCTCACGACTGGCCGCTCCTTCCGGCGATGCGGTTGATGCGGTCCACGGCCTCCTCGAAGCCGCGGGTGAGGTCGTCGAAGACGGCCTGGACGCTGCGTTCGCTGCTCATCCGGCCGACGATCTGGCCGACCGGGGTGCCGAGCAGGGGCTCGACCTCGTACTTCTGGATGCGGGAGACCGCCTCGGCCACCAGCAGGCCCTGCAGCGGCATGGGCAGGGTGCCGGGTCCGGCCGGGTCGTCCCAGGCGTCGGTCCACTCGGTACGGAGCTGACGTGCGGGCTTGCCCGTCAGGGCACGGGAGCGGACGGTGTCGCCGGAACCGGCGGCGAGGAGCTTGCGGGTCAGTGCGGCGGAGTGCAGGTCCGCCTCTGTGGTGGTCAGCCACAGGGAGCCCAGCCATACTCCTTGGGCGCCGAGGGTGAGGGCGGCGGCCACCTGCTGTCCGCAGCCGATGCCTCCCGCGGCCAGCACGGGCAGGGGGGCGACGGCTTCCACGACCTCGGGGGTGAGCACCATGGTGGCGATCTCGCCGGTGTGACCGCCGGCCTCGTAGCCCTGGGCGACGACGATGTCGATGCCCGCCTCGCGGTGCTTGCGGGCGTGCCGGGCGCTGCCCGCGAGCGCGGCGACCAGCACGTCCCGGTCGTGGGCGCGGGCGACGACATCGGCGGGCGGGGAGCCGAGGGCGTTGGCGAGGAGCTTGATCGGGTAGTCGAAGGCGACGTCGAGCTGGGTGCGGGCGACCTGCTCCATCCAGCCCGTGATGCGCCACCCGGACGCCTCGCCCTCGGCCAGCTCCTGGACGCCGTACTTGGCGAGGGTCTCGCGCACGTACTGCCGGTGCCCGTCAGGGATCATGGCCTCGACGTCCGCCTCGGTCAGTGTGTGGTTGTTCGGGGCCTCGGCCTTCTTGGCGGGCATGACGACGTCCAGCCCGTAGGGCCGGCCGCCGGTGTGTGCGTCGAGCCAGTCGAGGTCGCGTTTGAGGTCGTCGGGGGCGGTGTAGCGGACCGCGCCGAGCACGCCGAAGCCTCCGGCCCGGCTGATGGCCGCGGCGACGGCGGGGAACGGCGTGAAGCCGAAGACGGCGTGCTCGACTCCCAGTTTCCTGCTCAGCTCCGTCTGCATGGGCGCAGGATGCCGCAGCCGGCCGGACGACGGAAGGGTTTTCTGACGTCCCGTCAGATTTGTTGGGGGCGGGGCCTTACGAGATGGCCTCCAGTACCGCCATCGCCGCGTTGTGTCCCGGTACGCCGCTCACCCCTCCCCCGCGCACCGCGCCCGCGCCGCACAGCAGGACGTTCGGGTGCCGGGTCTCCACTCCCCAACGGCCCGTTTCCTGCTGGGCGTAGGGCCAGGACAGGGCGCGGTGGAAGATGTTGCCGCCGGGCAGCCGCAGGTCCCGTTCGAGGTCGAGCGGGGTCTTCGCCTCGATGCAGGGGCGGCCGTCGGCGTCGGTGGCCAGGCAGTCGGCGAGGGGTTCGGCGAGGTGGGCGTCGAGCTGGGCGAGGGTGGACTTCAGCAGTTCCTCGCGTACGGCGTCGTTGTCCCGGTCGAAGAGCCGGGCCGGGGTGTGCAGGCCGAACAGGGTGAGTGTCTGGTAGCCGCGCGCGGCGAGGCCGGGGCCGAGGATGGTGGGGTCGGTCAGGGAGTGGCAGTAGATCTCCGACGGCGGGACGGCGGGGAGTTCACCGGCGGCGGCCTGGGCGTGGGCGGTGGCCAGCTGCCGGTAGCCCTCGGCGATGTGGAAGGTGCCGGCGAAGGCCTCGCGCGGGTCGACGGCCGGGTCGCGCAGCCTGGGCAGCCGGGTGAGCAGCATGTTGACCTTGAGCTGGGCGCCCTCGGCGGGTTCGGGCGCCGTGTCGCCGGTGAGCGTGGCCAGGTCCTGCGGGGAGGCGTTCACCAGGACGTGCCGGGCGGCGGCGACGCCCTCGCCGTCGGCCGTGCGGTAGGTGACCTCGGCGGTTTCGCCGTCGGTGGCGATCCGGACCGCCTCGTGCCCGGTGGCGATGACCGCGCCCGCCGAGCGGGCCGCGGCGGCCAGGGCGTCGGTGAGGGCGCCCATGCCGCCGACGGGCACGTCCCAGGCGCCGGTGCCGCCGCCGATGACGTGGTAGAGGAAGCAGCGGTTCTGGGCGAGGGACGGTTCGTGGGCGTCGGCGAAGGTGCCGATGAGGGCGTCGGTGAGGACCACTCCGCGGACGAGGTCGTCCTTGAAGTCCTCCTCGACCGTGACGCCGAGCGGCTCCTCGAACAGGGTGCGCCAGGCGGTCTCGTCGTCGATGCGGCGGCACAGCTCCTCGCGGGTGGGCAGGGGCTCGGTGAGGGTCGGGAAGACGCGCTCGGCGACCCGCGCGGTCATGCCGTAGAAGCGCTGCCATGCCGTGTACTCGCGGTCGTCGCCGGTCAGCCGGGCGAAGGCCTCCCTGGTGCGGGACTCGCCGCCGCCGACGAGGAGTCCGGTGGGCCGGCCGTCCCGCTCCGCCGGGGTGTAGGAGGAGATCGTTCGGGAGCGGACGCGGAAGTCCAGTGCGAGGTCGCGCACGATCTTCTGCGGCAGCAGGCTGACCAGGTACGAGTAGCGCGACAGCCGGGCGTCGACCCCGGCGAAGGGGCGGGTGGAGACGGCGGCGCCGCCGGTGTGGCCGAGCCGTTCCAGCACCAGCACCGAACGGCCGGCGCGGGCCAGGTAGGCGGCGGCGACCAGGCCGTTGTGGCCGGCGCCGACGATGACGGCGTCGTACGCGCGGGTGCCCTCGTTGGCAGACATGGTTCTTGGTAGCACGGAAGGATCCCGGTCGGCGAGAGCACGTGCGGTGGTCCTCGCGGATCCGGCGGCGCAAGGCCTGCGTGGGGGGTGATTCCACGGTGGCCGCTTGGCCGGTGCTGTCACCGCCCGTCAGAAGCCCGCTGCCGGCTCAGTACGGCGACCCTCCGGTACAGCTCCACCGCTTCGACGCCGCGGCCCAGGCGTTCCAGGCAGTGCGCCTCGTCGTTGCGGCCGGCGAGGGTGTCGGGGTGGTCGGGGCCGAGGATCTGCTCGCGGGCCGCGGTGATCCGCCGGTACTCCGTGAGGGCCTCCGCCCAGCGGCCCAGCCAGCCCAGGGCGACCGCGACCTCACGGCGGCTGACGAGCGTGTCGGGGTGCGCGGGCCCCAGGGTCTGCTCGCGGAGCAGGCACACGTCCCGGGCCTCGGTCAGGGCGTCCTCCCAGCAGCCGAGGCGGCCGAGGTTGACCCCGAGTCCGTGCCGGGCGCGCAGGGTCTCGGGGTGGGTGGAGCCCTGGACGCGGGCGCGGTCCCCGACCAGCTCGCGGTACACGCGCAGGGCGTCCGCGCTGCGGCCGAGGCGGCCGAGGCTGAGGGCGGTCTCGTAGCGGGCGGCGAGCGTGTCGGGGTGGTCGGCGCCGAGGACGCGCGCTCTGGCCTCGGCGACCTCGCGGTAGATGCGCAGCGCCTCCTCCCAGCGGCCCGACTGGCCCTCGGCGTAGGCGGCTTCGCAGCGCGAGACCAGGGTGTCGGGGTGGTCGGGACCGAGGACCCGGGCCCGGGCGGCGGCCACCTCCAGGGCCGTGCGGCAGGCGTCGTCCAGGCGGCCGAGCCGGCCCAGGGCGCAGGCGAGGTTGTGGCGGCAGCGCAGGGTGTCGGGGTGGTCGGGGCCCATGACGCGCACCCGGGCGGCCAGCACCTCCGCGTACACCTGGTGGGCCTCGAAGTGGCGGCCCAGCCGTCCCAGCGCATAGGCCGTCTCCTGGCGGGCGGCGAGCGTGTCGGGATGGTCGGCGCCGAGCACACGGGCCCCGGCCTCCGCGAGGTCCGTGTAGGCGGCCAGCGCCTCGGCGACCCGGCCGGCGCGCAGGAGGGCCAGGGCGGCGGTGCGCTCCGCGGGATATGCCGTGGGCGCCGCGGGAAGTGCCGGTGGGGGTCGAAGGGCGTCTGCGGGACCGTCATGTCCGGGCGCGGAGTTCCCCGCGCCCCTTCGGGGCGCCGCGGCCCAGCGGGCTGACAGGGCCGCGCCGGAGTCCGGCGGCAGTGCGCCGAAGCCGGCGCCGAGTGCCTTGTGGCCGGTGGTCATGCCCCGGGTCCAGGACGGCAGACGGGTTCCGTCTCTCACGTCCGGGACCCGAACGGCCAGGAGGGCGGCATCCGTTGTGCGTCCGCCCAGGATGCGGTGGGCCAGCTCCCCGGCATCCTGCGGCCGTTCCTCGGGGCGTTTCGCCAGGAGGTCGAGGATGATCCGCTCCAGGTGGACGGGCAGCTCCGGGCGTTGTTCGCGTGGGGGGCGGGGTGGGGTGTCGCGGTGGCCGATGAGGATCGCCCAGGCGTCCTCCAGGTCGAACGGCGGTGCTCCGGTGGCGATTTCGTACAGCACGCAGCCCAGCGAGTACAGGTCGCTGCGCTGGTCGACCTCGTCGCCGCCGATCTGCTCCGGGGACATGTAGTGCGGGGTGCCCAGGGCGACGCCGGTGCCGGTGAGCCGGGCGGTGAAGCCGATGTCGTGGCCGAGGCGGGCGATGCCGAAGTCGCAGATCTTCACGGTGCCGTCGGCCAGCCGCACGATGTTGGCCGGCTTCAGGTCCCGGTGGACGACGCCGTGTTCGTGGGTGTAGGCGAGGGCGGCGGCGACCTGGGCGGCAATGTCCGCCACGTCGTCCACGGGCAGCGGATGGCCTTTGTTGTCCTCCAGCAGCCGGCTCAGGTCGCGGCCCTCCAGCAGTTCCATCACCAAATAGGGGATTCCGTCGGACTCGCCGAAGTCGTGGACGACGGTCACCCCGCGGTGCGAGAGGGCGGCGGCCACCCGGGCCTCGCGGCGGAAGCGCTCCCGCAGGGCGCGAGTGAGGGACGCATCAGGGTAAGGGCCGAGCGGCTTGAGGCACTTCACCGCGACCTGTCGGCCGAGGGACTCGTCCCGGGCCCGCCACACCTCGCCCATGCCGCCCCGCCCGATCAGGTCGAGCAGCCGGTACCGGCCCTGAACCAGCCTGTTCTCCCCCATAGGGATCCGCCGCCCCCGTCGCCGCCCGCCCCGCCGCCCCGGGGGGCCGGCTCGGAACCGCGCCCCACCGCGCCGTCCCGATCCGCGCCACACCCCCCTGCTCATCCAGTATGGCGGCCTATCGTCCGACTTTGTACGGTGCCGGACGCGCCTGCGGGCCGAGCCTCGCCATGGCCCGCAGGATGTGTTTGGGCGGCAGTTGCCAGCGCACACGTGCCGGAACGCGGCGCAGCAGCGCGCCCGTGGTCCGCAGCCGGCGGGTGACGACGGCGGGTGCGGGGGCCGGTCTGCCGTACAGCTCGTGGGCGTACGGTGGCAGAGCGGCGTACGCCAGGTGCGCCACGCGCCGCCACAGCACCTCGCGCGCCGGGACGAGGAGGGGATGCGTCGGCGGACGGAGCAGGAAGTCGTCCACCTCGCGTGCCTCGCGTCCCGCCGCCAGCTGCGGCCGCACCTTGTCGAAGTACGCGGCGAGTTCGGCCCGGCTCGCCGGTACGGTCTCCGGGTCCAGGCCCACCAGGCGCGCGCTGACGAGGTGTTCGGCTATGTACCGGTCGGCCTGGGTGTCGGTGAGCGGGAAGCCGGAGCGGCGCAGCACGTGCAGATAGGAGTCGATCTCCGCGCAGTGCACCCACAGCAGCAGCTCGGGCTCGCCGACGCCGTAGCGCTCGCCGGTGTCCGGGTCGGTGGCCGTCAGCATGCGATGGATCTTCCGTACGCGCGCGCCGGCCCGCTCGGCGGCCTCCGTGGTGCCGTACGTCGTCGTACCGACGAAGTTCGCGGTGCGCATCAGCCGGCCCCAGGCGTCACGCCGGAAGTCGGAGTTCTGCATGACTCCGCGCACCGCGCGCGGGTGCAGTGCCTGGAGGTAGAGCGCGCGGACACCGGCGACCCACATCATGGGGTCGCCGTGCATCTGCCAGGTCACGGAGTTCGGCGTGAACAGCCCTGGATCACCCATGCCCGATCAATACCTGCCCAGATAGTCAGTGGATCATTCACTCGAAAGGGTAGTCGTCTATCTCGCACGCCGTGCCTTGCCCATACGTGCAGAGCGAAAGATCGGTTCACCACCTGCGACGAGATCGCCCGCCACATAGCACAGTCACTCTGATCGACATTGCGGTCCGATGAGACGAGTTGCAGCATCAGGACACGTCTCACGATGATCAATCGAATTTCCACCTCACCGCTTTGAGCACAAGGCAGAGACATACCGTTGCCCATGCGACCCGGCTGGGGCGACGAAATGGAGTGGGCGTGCCCTGGGGTCCCCGGCACAGTTGTGGCCGGTTTCGCCGGCGGTAGAGTCGCCGGTCTGCCGTTCTTCGCGCCCGAGGCCGTTACGACGGACCATGGTTCGGTGTACAAGAATCACCATCTGATCGACACCACCAAGATCCGCCAAGCGGTCATATCTCAAAGCCGGTATCACATCGAAGGCTGAAGGATGTCCCGCACAGAATTTGCGAGTGCCGGGTCGAGTGCAGGAAGCGGTCGCCAAGGCGGGTCTGTGCTGCGATCGGTCAGGACACCGCTTGGCGAGTCACGCGCCGCACGTCCCTTCAGCCGTCCCACGTCCAGTCCGCCACTTCCGGTAGATCCATCCCGTGCTCTCGGATCCAGACGTGGTGGCGCTGCCGGGCGTCCTCCATCTGCTGCCGTACGGCCGCCGCGCGGACCGCGAGGCCCGGGACGCGGTCGATGACGTCCATGACGAGGCGGTAGCGGTCGAGGTCGTTGCGGACCACCATGTCGAAGGGGGTGGTCGTGGTGCCGATCTCCTTGTACCCGCGTACGTGCAGGTTCGGGTGTCCGGTGCGGCGGTAGGCCAGGCGGTGGATGAGCCACGGGTAGCCGTGGTAGGCGAAGATCACCGGCTTGTCCGCGGTGAACAGGCCGTCGTACTCGAAGTCGCTCATGCCGTGCGGGTGTTCCTCGGTCGGCAGCAGCCGGGCGATGTCGACGACGTTGATCACGCGCACGGCCAGGTCGGGCAGGTGGCGGCGGAGCAACTGGGCCGCGGCGAGGATCTCCTGGGTGGGTACGTCGCCCGCGCAGGCGAGGACGACGTCCGGTTCGCGGGTGCCGTCCTCGGTGCCGGCCCACTCCCAGATGCCGGCGCCGCGGGCGCAGTGGACCTTCGCTTCCTCCATCGACAGCCAGTCGAAGCAGGGCTGCTTGCCGGCCACGACGACGTTGACGTAGTCCCGGCTGCGCAGGACGTGGTCGGCCACGGACAGCAGGGTGTTGGCGTCCGGCGGGAAGTAGACTCGCACGGCCTCCGGACTCTTGTTGAGGATGTGGTCTACGAAGCCGGGGTCCTGGTGGGAGAAGCCGTTGTGATCCTGCCGCCATACGTGCGAGGTCAGCAGGTAGTCGAGGGAGGCGATGGGGGCGCGCCACGACAGGCGGCGGGTGGTGCGCAGCCATTTGATGTGCTGGTTGACCATCGAGTCGACGATGTGGACGAAGGCCTCGTAGCAGGAGAACAGTCCGTGCCGGCCGGTGAGCAGGTAGCCCTCCAGCCAGCCCTGGCAGGTGTGCTCGGAGAGGATCTCCATGACCCGGCCGTGCGGGTCGAGGTGTTCGTCCACCGGCAGGGTCTCGGCCTGCCAGGCCTTGCCGCTGGCCGCGTAGACGGCCTGGAGCCGGTTGGAGGCCGTCTCGTCGGGCCCGACGAGGCGGAAGTCCCGCCGGGCGGCGGTGGCGGCCATGACGTCCTGGAGCATGTCGCCGAGGACCCGGGTCGGTTCGTGCAGGGTCGCGCCGGGCTTGTCGACCTCGACGGCGTACTTGTCCAGTGGCGGCAGGGGCAGTTCACGCAGCAGCAGGCCTCCGTTGGCGTGCGGGGTTGCGCCGAGCCGGCGGCTGCCCTGCGGGACGCAGGCCAGCACCTCCGGACGCGGGGCGCCGTGCTCGTCGAACAGTTCCCCGGGCCTGTAGGAGCGCAGCCACTGCTCCAGTTGCCGCAGGTGCTCGGGGGTGTCCCGGACCGCGGCCAGCGGGACCTGGTGGGCGCGCCAGGTGCCCTCCACGGGCAGGCCGTCGACCTCCGCGGGTCCGGTCCAGCCCTTGGGAGTGCGCAGCACGATCACCGGCCAGCGCGGCCGCTCGGTCGCGCCGTCCTCACGGGCGGTGCGCTGGATCGCCGCGATGCGGTCCAGCGCGGTGTCCATCGCCCCCGCCATCGCCCGGTGGACGGCCGGGGGGGCGTCGCCGGTGACGTGGATCGGGTCGTGGCCGTAACCGCGCAGCAGTTCGTCGAGTTCGCTCTCCGGGATCCGGGCCAGCACGGTCGGGTTGGCGATCTTGTAGCCGTTCAGGTGCAGGATCGGCAGCACCGCGCCGTCGCGGACCGGGTCGAGGAACTTGTTCGAGTGCCAGGAGGCGGCCAGCGGGCCGGTCTCGGCCTCCCCGTCGCCGATCACGCAGGCGACGACCAAGCCGGGGTTGTCGAAGGCGGCGCCGTAGGCGTGGGAGAGGGAGTAGCCGAGTTCGCCGCCCTCGTGGATCGAGCCCGGCGTCTCGGGAGCGACGTGGCTGGGCACCCCGCCCGGGAAGGAAAACTGCTTGAAGAGCCGGGCCATGCCGGCCACGTCCCGGGTGACGTCCGGGTACGTCTCAGTGTACGAGCCCTCCAGCCAGGAGTTGGCGAGGACCGCGGGTCCGCCGTGGCCGGGGCCCCAGATGCACAGGGCGTCCAGGCCGCGGGCCTTGATGACGCGGTTCAGGTGGGTGTGCACCAGGTTCAGGCCCGGAGAGGTGCCCCAGTGCCCCAGTAGCCGCGGCTTGACGTGCTCGGGCTGCAAGGGCTCGGTCAGCAAGGGGTTGGCCATGAGGTAGATCTGGCCGACGGCCAGATAGTTCGCGGCGCGCCAGTGGGCGTCCAGCGACCTCAGCTCCTCCTCGTCCAGCTGAGCGGATTCCTGCTGCGTGTCGAGGGCCATCGAGATTCCTTCCCTGCCGGGGCAGCGTTCACGGTGCCGTGCGTGTCGGCCGCTGTACGCCCCACCTTCCACCGGGGCACGGGGTACCCGACAGGGCCGTTCGGGCCACCCGGCAGAGCGAGTCATCCGATCGAGTGCACAGCCATCTGAGCTTCGTGGTCGCTGGAACATCCACCACGCTGGTCCTGCGCTTGACTCGCCCTGTCCGCCTGCGACGTCGGGCCTCTCAACCAGAGCTGTCTCCTCTTGCTCAACGCCAACCAGAGCGAAGGTCGTCACGGTTGCCTTCCCGCAGGACGGTCAGCCGTCGCCGGTATTCGTCCTCGTCGATCTCCCCACGGGCGAAGCGTTCGGCGAGGAGCTGCTCGGGGGAGGTCCCCTGCTGCCTGCTGCCGGCCCGGTTACTGCCCTCCCCCGGCCTGGCCAGGGAGCGATACAGGAGAACACCGAGGGCGATGATCAAAGCCCAGAAGAGGACCACGCCCACCGACATGGCGAACCAGCCCCATCCACCAACACCATGGCCGTACCAGAACATCACGGTGACTCACCTCCTGATGGGCCCGGGAGCCAAGGGACCGGAGCCTGTCACGTTCGAAGGTCTGCTCCTCACTCTCACTGTCGAGCTTGGAACGCGTCATGAGCCGGTCGGGCCGATGCGAGGGGCCGATGGGCCCTCGTCGCAGATGAGGGGTGGTCCGTGCAGTTACAGCCGAACGACTGCGGAGACGTGAACAGCGTCCGGCTCGGCGCGTCACCGAACGACAGGAGCGACGCCTCTCCCGCCGCATCGCCAGCATCTGGAGCCGGCTTTTGCCGAGCGTGGTCTGCCCCCTGGCCAGCCCGTGGGCCTGCGCTGCCGGAGCACTCCGTCCGGAGGGCCACTCGGCCCCCGGAGTGCCCGGTCAGCCCCTGCGCCACCGGGCCACGCCGCTGGACGCTGTCACAAGTCGGGGCCGCATACCGCGATCTCCTGACGCGGTTCGGCGACCGGATGACCGGGGTGGTGGTGCAGCCGCTCACCGAACGCGGCACCGAACTGTTCGCCGGTGTCGTTCAGGACGAGGTCTTCGGTCCGCTCGTGCTCTTCGGGCTCGGCGGAACGGCGACCGAACTGCTCGCCGACCATGCCGCCCGGCTCGCGCCGCTGACCGACCTGGACGTGCACGACCTGCTCGCCCCCCACGCTGCAGTCCCCTGCTGTTCGGCTATGCAGGCAGCCCTGCCGTCGACCTCGACGGGCTGGGGCAGCTCCTGCACCGCCTCTCCCGGATGGCCGCGGACCTCCCGCAACTGGCGGAGGCCGACCTGAACCCCGTACTGGCCGGCCGACGCGGTGCCACCGCCCTCGACGCCCGCGTACGACTGGTCCCGCGTCGGCCCTACGACCCGTACCTGCGCCGACTGCGCTGATGGGGGTCTCGAATGCCGCGACGGAGGCAGCGATCTTACTTAACTTACCGCTTCGAACGGCTACGGACAGCCGTCCGGGGCGACTTGTGCTGCGTCGCCGATGATCGGTTGCGCCTCTTGCTCAGTACGAAGGGCAAGTCCCTGAGGTATGAGCCGAAGGGCCCAGGACCGGGTCCGGGCGGCCCGTGGTGCCGGCTATCGAGGACGCGCACGCTGGGATCGACAGCTCAGGCTCAATGAAGGGAGCCGGTGCGATGACCTCCGCAACCACCATGAGCACGGCGCTCGAACCCGTGCACCGCGAACGGCTGATGGGCCTCGCCCGCGAGGTCTCCTTCGATGCCGGGACCCGTCTGTTCGAGGAGGGCCGGCACGCCGACCGCTTCTGGATCGTCCGCACCGGAACCGTCGCCCTCGATCTGCACGTGCCCGGCCGCCGCTCGGCCGTCGTCGAGTCGCTCGGACACGGCGAACTCGTCGG
The DNA here is from genome assembly GCF_040634095.1 of Streptomyces sp. NPDC007205. NCBI lineage: Bacteria > Bacillati > Actinomycetota > Actinomycetes > Kitasatosporales > Streptomycetaceae > Streptomyces > Streptomyces sp. NPDC007205. Next base: position 36,233 of record NZ_JBEYEW010000023.1, on the reverse strand, counting down.
CTGGTCCTGGCACTTCCCGCCCTACCTCTGGCACCTGGGCGCCGAGGCGACGACTCCGGTGCGGACCTGGGAGTTCGACGCCGAGGCGGTGCGCGCGATGTGCGCCGCGGACCCTGCCTTCGGACGGGCCGTAGCGGTGTGGGTGGGACGTGTGGTCGCCCAACGGCTGCACGCCACCCGGGTCCGGCTGCTCGACCTGTACGCCCCCTACGGCAGCGGTGATCAGTGGTGACGGCGCGCCCGCTCCGTCCTGCCGAACGCCCTTGGGAGGAAAGCATGGGCAGCAGCCCACACCGGGTGAGCGACGTGATGACCCGGGCCGTCGTCGCGGTGGGCCGCGAGGCCCTCTTCAAGGACATCGTCGAACGGATGGAGGAGTGGCAGGTCAGTGCCCTTCCCGTTCTGGAGGGCGACGGGCGGGTGATCGGGGTGGTCTCCGAGGCCGATCTGCTGCCGAAAGAAGAGTTCCGGGACAGCGACCCGGACCGGTTCACCCAGCTGCGCCGGCTGTCCGACCTGGCCAAGGCCGGGGCGGTGTCCGCCGAGGAGCTGATGAGCACCCCGGCGGTCACCGTCCACGGGGACGCCACCCTCGCCGAGGCGGCACGGATCATGGCCCTGCGACATGTGAAGCGTCTGCCCGTGGTGAATGCCGAGGGCGTCCTCGAAGGGGTGGTCAGTCGCGGGGATCTGCTGAAGGTGTTCCTACGTCCCGACAACGACCTGGCGAACGAGATCCGACGAGACATCGTCGACGTTCTCTTCCCGGCCCCGGTCGAACCCGTTCACGTCATCGTCAGCGACGGCGTCGCGACCCTCACGGGACGCGTCGGAGACGCCGCAGCCATCCCACTGGCCGCGCAGCTGGCCCGGGGTGTTGAAGGGGTCGTAGGTGTGGACTGCCGGCTTACCGCCGCCGACTCCGACGCCGGGTGATGCCGCCGACGCACCCGGTACAGCCATCAGGCAGGAGCCGTCGGCCGCGGGTCCGGCAGGTCCGGGTCGAGATCGGGGTGGCGTGGCGGGCCGGTGAGGGCGCAGCGCACGTCCACCACGCCCGGCACGGCTCGCGCGAGGCGGGCGGCGATCGGGACCAGGGCCGTCTGGCGCACTCGGCCGGTGAGAGTGACGACACCGTCCTGCACCTGGATCCGGACGGTTTCGGCGTGCGCGCCGAAGAGCCATGTGATGACCTCACGCCGTACCGCTTCGGCGATGTCCGTGTCGTCCCGAAGGAAGACCTTCAGCAGGTCGGACCGGCTGACGATGCCCTGCAGGGTGCCGTCGTGGCGGACGACCGGCAGTCGCTTCACCGTCCTGTGGGCCATGAGGCGCGCGGCATGGGCGAGAGGGGCTTCCGGCGTCACGGTGACGGCCGGAGCGGTCATCAGCTCACCGGCGGTCACCGCGTCGGCCTTGACCATGTCGGCGGGGTGCCGCACCTGGCCGTAGTGGCCCACAAGGTCCTCTCCGTATTCCTCCTTGAGCAGCAGGTCGGCCTCGGAGACGACGCCGACGACACGTCCGCCGTCGTCCAGGACGGGAAGGGCACTGACCCCCCACTCCTGCATGGTCCGCACGATGTCCTTGAAAGCGGCCCCCATGCGCAGGGCGACGACCTTGCGGGTCATCACGTCGTTCACGACGCTGGGAGTGCCGCTCATGGCGTCCTCCAGGGGCTGGTAGCGGGACACCTTCAGAATGCGTCGGCGACCGTTGTTCGGACAGGGGCCGAACGGCCCGTGCGGGGGTCCCCGGCCACGCCGTTACGTCGACTGCGAACGAGTGAGGGGCACTCGCCAGCGCAGGAGGGCGCCCCCGTCGGGGCCGGAGACCTCCAGCTGCCCTCCCAGCTGTTCCGCGCGCTCCGCCATGTTGCGCAGACCGCTGCGCCGGCCGCCGGGTGGGATGCCCACACCGTTGTCCGAGACCGTCAGGGAGACGTCGCGGGCGTCGGTGGTCAGGACGACCTGTGCCCGGTCGGCGTGGGCGTGCCGAGCGATGTTGGTGAGGGCCTCGGAGAGGACGGCCATGATCTGGTCGGCGATCTCGTGCGGCACGTCCGTGTCGAGGAGGCCTTCCATACGCACGCTGGGCGCGAATCCCAGCACCGCTGCCTCCTCGCCGACCAGGCGCACGACCCGGGCTCGCAGTCCGGCGTCGGCTGTGCCCGCACGCGCTCGCAGCCCGAAGATGGCGGAGCGGATGATGCGGATGGTCTCGTCCAGGTCGTCCACGGCCCGAAGCACGCGCTCGGCAGCCTCCGGATGTTCGATGAAGCGGCCGGCGCTCTGCAGGGTCATGCCGGTGGCGAAGAGCCGCTGGATGGCCAGGTCGTGCAGGTCCCGGGCGATCCGGTCGCGGTCCTGGAGCACCGCGATCTGCTCGGCGTCCTTGCGGCGCTCGGCCAGTTCCATGGCGATGGCGGCCTGGGCGGCGAATCCGCCCAGCATGTCCGCCTCCTGCTCCGAGAACTCCGGTCTGCCGGCTTCGCGGGACACCAGCACCGCGCCTCGTACGCCGCCGCCTGCGGTGCCGATGGGGACGGCGACAGCGGGGCCGAGCCCGTGGAAGCGCGGAGGCTCTTGGGAGATCCGCTGGTCCTGGTGCACGTCGTCGCTGGTGACCGGGGCGGCAGTGGAGAAGGCAAGGCCCATCAGCGTCTCCGAGAGGGACAGCACCAGGCCCTGGTGCGCCTCGGCGTCCACACCGACGGCGATCTCCACAGTGAGGGACTTCGTGTCCCGTACGGGCAGCGCCACCGCCGCCAGCGCCGATCCCATGATCTCGCGGGCACGTTCCGCGATCAGTTTCAGGGCCTCGGCGCGTTCGCTGCCGGACATCAGGCAGTGCGTGATCTCGGCGTTCGCCCGCAGCCACCGCTCCCGCAGCCGGGACTCCTCGTACAGGCGAGCGTTGTCGATGGCCACACCGGCTGCCACGGCCAGTGTGGACAGCACCGACTCGTCCTCCTCGTCGAACTGCACACCTCCACGCTTCTCGGTCAGATAGAGGTTGCCGAAGACCTGGTCGCGGACCCTGATCGGGACGCCGAGGAAGCTGTTCATCGGAGGGTGGTGGGCCGGGAAGCCGTACGAGGCCGGGTGCTGGGATATCTTCTCCAGCCGGAGCGGCTCCGGGTGCCGGATCACTTCACCGAGGATGCCGTGCCCCTCCGGGAAGTGACCGATCGCGGCGATCTGCTCCTCCGCAACCCCGACCGTGTGGAAGGCCGACAGGGTCGTGCCACCAGGACCGATGACCCCCAAGGCGGCGTATTCCGCGTCGACCAGGACGGCGGCGGCCTCCACGATGGAGCGCAGGGCCTGTTCGAGCTCCAGCTCACGGCCGACGGAGAGCAGCGCCTCCAGCAGACTGTGCACCCGGTCCCGGGTGCCACGGGCCGCATCGATCCGGGCCTGCAACTCCTCCAGCAGCTCGTCGAGTTTCAGCTCCGGCAGGCGTACCCGGGGCTCTTGCGAGTTCGCCACGACGCTCCTCCATGTCCCCTCGTACGCGAGTCCGGACGGTCGCGGTCATTGCCCACGGTAGTCATTCTGCGCGCGCAGGGCAGCCCAGCCGCATGGGTGACGGCGGTTTTCAGCGACAGGACGTGTGCCCCGGGGCGCAGCGAGGGCCGGTCGGCCCACCCCCTGGGGGCCGGGTGCACCTGCCCTGGCACGCGGGTCCGCCCCAGGCTGGGAGGTACGGAGTCCGCACAGCCGAGGAGTGGCGCCATGGCCCGCTATGTGTACGGCTTTCAGGACGGTGGCCGCGACCGCGTCGACCTGCTCGGCGGGAAGGGCGCGAACCTGGCCGAGATGACCCGGCTGGGCCTGCCGGTGCCGCCGGGTTTCATCGTCACCACCGAGGCGTGTTGCTCCTTCCTGGCCACGGGTGAGGAGCCGGAGGGCCTCTCCCTGGACGTTTCCAGGCACCTGTCCGCGCTGGAGTCGGCCGCCGGACGGCTGCTCGGGCAGTCGGACGACCCGCTGCTGGTCTCCGTCCGCTCCGGGGCCCGCTTCTCGATGCCCGGCATGATGGAGACCGTCCTGGACATCAGCCTGAACGACGCATCCGTGCGCGGCCTGGCCAAGGTGTCCGGCGACGAACGCTTCGCCTGGGACTCGTACCGCCGGCTCGTGCAGATGTACGGCACCACGGTGATGGGCGTCGAGCAGGCCCTCTTCGACGAGGCCATGACCCTGCTGAAGGAGGCACGTGGTGCCCCCGACGACCTCCGCCTGGATGCCTCTGACCTGGCCTGTCTGGTCGAGACGTACAAGCGGGTGATCCGGAACGAGACCGGCCGGGACTTCCCCCAGTCTCCGGCCCAGCAGATTGAGGAGGCGATCCGCGCCGTCTTCCGGTCCTGGAACGCCGAGCGTGCCCCTCTGTACCGGCGGCGCGAGCACATTCCGGACGACCTGGGCACCGCCGTCACCGTCCAGCGCATGGTGTTCGGCAACCTCGGCCCTGTCTCGGGCAGTGGTGTCGCCTTCACCCGCGACCCGGCCACCGGACGGCCCGGCCTGTACGGCGACTACCTGCCGAACGCCCAGGGCGAGGACGTGGTGTCCGGTGTGCAGGACACCGTGCCGCTGGCCGAACTGGAGCGGCTGGACCCGCACTCGTACCGGCAGCTGCGCGATCACGCCCGGACGCTGGAACGGCATTACCGCGACCTGTGCGACCTCGAGTTCACCATCGAACGCGGGACGCTGTGGATGCTGCAGACCAGGGTGGGCAAGCGCACCGCGGAAGCCGCCATCGCCATCGCCACCGAGCTGGTGCAGGAGGGTCTCATCAGTCACGACGAGGACCTGGCGGGGGTGAGTGGCGATGGGCTGGCCCGGCTGATGTTCCCCCGTTTCGACGCCTCCGCCACCGGTACGGTGCTCGCCCGCGGCGTGCCGGCCTCGCCCGGCGCCGCGGTGGGCGCGGCGGTGTTCGACTCCACGGAGGCGGTGCGGCGCGCGGCGGCCGGCGAGAAGGTGGTGCTCGTCCGGGAGGAGACCACACCGGATGACCTGCCCGGGACGGTGGCCGCGCAGGCGGTGCTGACCGGCCGCGGCGGCAAGACCAGCCACGCGGCCGTCGTCGCCCGCGGTATGGGCAAGGTCTGCGTCTGCGGAGCGCAGGACATCACCGTCAGCACGGAGGCACGTCGCTTCACCGCCCGGGACGGCAGCGTCGTCGAGGAGGGGACCGTCATCTCCATCGACGGCTCCACCGGCGCCGTCTATTCCGGAACGATCCCGTTGGTGGCGTCGGCAATGATGCGCTACTTGGAGAGCGGTGAGCAGGCCGACGACGTCGTCTCCGCGGTTGCCCAGGCACTGCACCACGCCGACTCGGTCCGGCGGTTGGAAATCCGCGCCAACGCCGACACACCCGAAGACGCGGCCCGGGCCCGCGGGTTCGGAGCCCAGGGAATCGGGCTGTGCCGCACCGAACACATGTTCCTCGGTGAACGGCGCAAGCTGGTCGAGGAGATGATCCTGGCGCGGACGGATGCCGAGCGCCTTCGGGCGCTGGCGGCCCTCCTGCCGCTCCAGCGAAGTGACTTCACGGCCATCCTGGAGGCGATGGACGGCTTCCCGGTCACCATCCGGCTCCTCGACCCGCCGCTCCACGAGTTCCTTCCCGACCGCACCGACCTGGCCGTCCGCATCGCAGCCACCGAGGCTGCGGGTGGACAACCGCCTGCCCATGACCTGGAGTTGCTCGACGCGGTGAGCCGGATGCACGAGGAGAACCCGATGCTCGGACTCCGGGGCGTGCGGCTCGGCCTGGTGGTTCCGGGCCTGGTAGCAATGCAGGTCCAGGCGGTCGCCGAAGCTGTCGTCGAGCGCACCCGGGCTGGTGGCTCTCCGCGGGCGGAGATCATGGTGCCGCTCGTCGGCGCCGTCGAGGAACTGCGGCTCGCCCGCAAGGAGGGGACGCGGGTCCTGGCCGAGGTCGGCGAGGAGACCGGCGTGCCCGTCCAGTGCCCGGTCGGAACGATGACCGAACCGCCCCGGGCCGCGCTCACGGCGGGGCGGATCGCCGAAGAGGCGGAGTGCGGCGAGCACGGGGGCGATCCTGAGTCGATCCACTTCTTCCACCACGTCGGCCTGGACTACGTCTCCTGCTCGCCGTACCGGGTTCCGGTGGCACGCCTCGAGGCCGGCCGGGCGGCGCTGGAGCGCATGGATACGAGTGACAGCAGATGACGAGAGTACGCGGTCGCTCCATCGGTACGGGGCCGGCCGGCAGCGGAAGGAAGGCACGTCATGGCAGGCAGTCAGATGCGAGCACATCGGCGCATCGACCTCGACCACGCCGAGGCGCTGCGGTTGTTGGGCAGTGTGTCACTGGGAAGGATCGTTTTCACCCGGCAGGCCCTGCCCGCCGTCCGCCCGGTCAACCACGTCCTGGACAACGGGGACATCGTCATCCTCACGCACGAGGGCACCGCTCTGGCCTCGCACGCCCAGCAGTCCGACGGCACGGGTGTCGTCGTCGCGTACGAGGCCGACGTCATCGATCCGGACACCCACCTCGGATGGAGCGTCGTCGTCACCGGATACGCCCACGTCGTGAGCGATCCGCTGGAACTGACGCGTGTGCGGGCGCTGTTGCAGCCGTGGGCGCCGATGGAGGGCAGGGAGCAGGCGGTGCGCATCCACCCAGAACTGGTCACCGGTGTCCTGCTCACAGAGGCGGGTGGCACGGAGGCGGGTGGCGCGGCGAGAATCACTGACTGACGTCCGTCGCGAGCCCAGGTGCATGGTGCGGGCGGTACGAGAAACGGGATTCTCGTACCGCCCGCACCATGACGGGGCGCCGGCTCACACAGTGATCCGGCGTCCGGTGACCATGCCCGGTTCGATCCGCAGCCACAGCTCGCGGTCGCCGCCCGCCCATGGTCCGCTGTGTGCCTTCCCGGCGTACCGGCGTAGCTGCTCGGGGTCCGTCACCGCCCGGGCGACACCCCTTACCAGAACGCTCCACCCCTGGCTGAACGCGTCGTCGATCCGGTCGACCTCCAAGGCCACCGGGCGGCCGTCGGCAAGCGCCGGTGTGGTGCCGGTCGCGGTCCGGAAGACGATCGCCTCGTCCACGACGCTGTAGTTGACCGGCACGATCTCCGGCCCCGTACTCGTGGCCACGGCCAGCCGCCCGACTCCGTGCGACCCCAACAATGCCTGGCACTCAAGGGCGGTCAACTCTGTGAAGTGGGGCTCTCACGCGGCTCGCCCGGGCCCGGGCGGCATGTCGGCGGCGCCACCGGTCAGTTCGGTGACCGTGGTTTCCAGCACCTGGGCCAGCCGGTGCAGGACGGCCGGGCGGGGTGCGGCGCCGGGTTGCTCCTCCACGTACCGCAGGTAGCCGATGGCCATGCCGGCTCGGGTGGCCGCCTGCCGCCGCGTCATGCCGAGCCGGGCTCTCTGTGCCGCCAGCCGCCGGCCCAGGTCACCCAGCGGCGCCTCCGCCACCGTACGCGCGCTCGTCTGTTCGGTCATGGCCATCACGCTCCTTCTCGTTCAGGCCGCGGGAACGGCCACTTCCGCGTGCTGCTCCCCACCGAGCACCACCTTCAGCGCACCGGTCTCGGCGGCCTTGGAGAAGACGTCGTACGCCTCTTCCATGTGGTCCAGCGGGAAGGTGTGGGTGACCAGTTGTCCGGTGGGCAGCCGGCCGGCGGCGGCCATTCGCAGCAGGGTCGGGGTGGAGTAGGTGTCCACCAGACCGGTCGTGATGGTCACGTTCTTGATCCACAGGTCTTCCAGGTGCAGCGTGGCGGGCCTGCCGTGCACGCCGACGTTGGCGACACGGCCTCCGGGCCGGACCATGCGGGTGCACAGCTCGAAGCTCTCCGGCACACCGACCGCCTCGATCGCCACGTCGGCGCCGAGCCCGTCCGTCAGGTCGGCGACCAGCTGGCCTGGATCCTCGTGGACGTCCGCGATCGCGTCGGCGCCGAGCCGGTGAGCGGCCTCCAGCCTGGCCCGGGCCAGGTCGACGGCGATGATCCGCTCCGGGGAGAACATCCGGGCCGTGGCGATGGCCGCGAGCCCTATGGGACCGGCGCCGACGATGGCGACGGTGTCGCCCGGACGCACGTGCCCGTTGAGGACGCCGACCTCGTAGGAGGTCGGGAAGATGTCCGCGAGCAGGACGGCGTCCTCGCTGCGTACGGCAGCGGGCAGGGGGTGGACGGAGAGGTCGGCGTAGGGCACACGGACGTACTCGGCCTGGGTGCCGTCGACGAGGTGGCCGAGGATCCAGCCTCCGCCGCCCCGGCACTGGCCGTAGGAGCTCTCCCGGCAGAACCGGCATCGCCCGCAGGAGGTGATGCAGGAGACCAGCACCCGGTCGCCGGGACGTACGGTACGCACGTCGCTGCCCACCTCGACGATCTCGCCGACGGCCTCGTGGCCGAGCACCGTCCCGGGACGGACCTCGGGCACGTCGCCCTTGAGGATGTGCAGGTCCGTTCCGCAGATCGTCACCGCGTCGACCTTGACGATCGCGTCGGTGGGTTCCTTGATGCCGGGGTCCGCGACGTCCTGCCAGGAGGCCTGACCGGGACCGTGGAAGACGAAGCCCTTCATCGCACTGCTCACCCAGTTTCGGTCTGCTGCGGGACCGGCGATCCGGCGCGTACGACAGGGCACGGGCCGGGCTCCGGCACGGTGCCGGGAAACGCCCCGCACCCCCAGGCTGCGTGGTGCGCGGGAGCCGCGCTTGGGCCATCCGACCCTTGTGCACGGCCGGCAGGGTCCCGGTCGACTCCCAACAAGGCGCTCCGTTGGGATCTATGGCCCCCACCAGCAGGGAAACCGGGCCCGGGGGGACCGTCGGAGAGGTCCCTCGACCCCTCGACCCCTGTGGACGCGGGCCGGCCGGGGCCACCGTCGTAGTAGTCACCACGACGAGGAGGTGTTCCGCTATGGGCACCACACAGCGGAAGTGGCGGTGGCGGAGCAATCCACTGCGACGGCAGGAAGACGTCGTCGAGGCGTGGATCGTCCTGATCGTCTGGACACCGGCCCTCGTCGGCGGTGCCCTTGCGGCACTGGTGACGGCCGGCGCGGCCGAAGATCAGTACGCGGAGCAGCGCGCCCACCGGCACGCCGTTCGAGCGGTCCTCCTCGCCGACTCGCCGCACGGCGTCACGGCGGACTGGTCGACGGACGGCCGCCGCCTCCTGCTCTCACCACCCATGGGCCGAGCCGAAGGGCACGTCGAAGCGGGTCTCTTCGGTGCCGCAGCCGCCCTCGCCGTCGCAGCCCCGGTCTTCGGGGCGGGCGCGGTCACACGGGCATGGCTCGACCGGCGCCGCCCGGCCCACTGGGACCAGGAGTGGGACCTCGTGGGACCGCAGTGGGGCCCGAGGACGGGTTGAACGGATCTTGGCCGAACCGGCTGAGGGCTGCAACCTGGAAAATGGCACTGGGCTGGCCGCGCTGACCGCGGTCGTCTTCCTCGCTTCGCTGCTGGTACACGAATTGGCACACGCCGTGGTGGCCCGCCGCAACGGCGTGCAGGTGGACGGGATCACCCTGTGGATGCTGGGTGGCGCCGCCCGGCTGCACAGCCGAGGTCGCGACCCCCGCAGCGGAACTGCGCATCGCCGCCGTGGGTCCGCTCACCAGTCTGCCGGCCGGCGGTGTGCTCGCCGGCGTCGCCGCAGGGTGGACGCGCTGCAGGCGTCCGGACTGATGGTGGAGCGGTTCACAACCGGCACTGGCCGAGGCCCTCCAGCAAGGGCTTCGGCCAGGGGGAACAACGGAGGCCCAGACGCCGTGTCTCAGCCGGATTCCGGTACGACGGCCACCGGGCAGGCCGCGTGATGGAGCACCCCGTGGGCGACGCGGCCGAGTTGGAGTCCGAAGTGGCCGTGGCGGCGCCGGGCGCCGACGACGAGCAGGTCGGCTTCACGGGAGACGGCCAGCAGGACGTCCCGGGCGAAGCCCTCGATCGTACGGCGTTGCACCTGCAGATCGCCCGGAACGGTCGCCAGCGCCTCCTCGACCAGTTCCGCGGCCAGCGCCTCCTCGAAGTGGGCCGGCTCTCCGGTGATCAGCGGGTGTGCTCGAGGTTCGTGCAGCGGCCGGCGCCAGGCCCGTACGGCGTCCAGCGTGACTCCGCGCAGCAGGGCCTCCTCGACCGCGAACCGCAGGGCGGCCGAATCGGCCGGCTTCCCAACCACCCCCAGGACGATGCGACCGTGTGCCTCCGAACGGACCCTGTTGTCATGGCTTCCGCGCAGCACGATCACCGGGCAGTGCGCGTGCCCGGCCACCGTGAGGCTCACGGAGCCGACCAGTGCCTCGGTCACACCGCTGCGGCCACGGCAGCCGAGGACCATGGCGAGGGCGCTGCGGCTCTCCCGGATCAGTGCGTACTCGGCTTCCTCGGGCAGCACGTCAGTGGTGACCTTCACGCCTGGCTGCCGGTGACGGGCGCGCCGCTCGGCGGTGTCGACGATGTCCTCGGCCATCACCTCCTCCGAGGGCTTGCCGAGGTCCTGGGCAAGGGACACGCCCTCGTAGCGCTCCCAGAGCGAGGCGTACACCAGTCGGAGCGATGCCCCGCGCACTGCTGCCTCGTCGGCGGCCCACTCCACGGCTCTCAGGCTCGGCTCCGAGCCGTCGACGCCGACGACGATCGGGAGATCCACGAGCTCGCCGAAGGCCCGTGTGGCTGCTGATGCCTTCATGGGGTATCTCCTCGGGGATGCCTGCTCAGCTGTGCGCGACCACCGCGACGGGCGCGGCGACGTGGTGAAGGGCCGAGTGGGTGACGTGGCCGATGTGAGCGCCGAACGAGCCGGTGCGGATGCGACGGCCGACGACCAGGAGGGAGGCGTCGCGGGAATCGTTGACGAGGACCTCGGCGGCGCTCCCGCATCGGCTCCCCTCGATCACCTCGACGTCCGGAAACTTCTCCCGCCAAGGACGCAGCACCTTGCCGAGGAGCGCGGCCTGCCCGCGCCCGAGAGTGTCATAGAGCTCGACGTCACCGGGGAAGCGGTAGAAGGAGGTCGGCGGCTCCGGCCAGGCGTGCACAGCCCGCAGGGCGGCATTGCGGCGAGCGGCCGCGTCGAAGGCGAACTCCAGCAGCGTGTCGTCCGGCGCACCGACGTCGAGGCCGAGCACGACGGGACGGAAGGGCGCCGCAGCGGAGGGCACCCCCGCCGGGTCCATCCGGTGCTCGTCCGCAGCCTGCTCACCCGCCCGTACCAGCACCACCGGGCGCTCGGCGCGGGCCACCACGCCCAGGCTCACCGAACCGACCATGAAGCCGCCGAGCCCGCCAAGGCCCCGCGAGCCCAGCACCAGCAGCTCGGCGAAACCCGCCGCCTCGCACAGGACGTCGGCCACGGTGCCCGTGAGCTGCTCGGTGGTCACCTCGATGCCCGGGTGGCGAAGCCGGAGGCCGTCCGCGGACTCGCGCGCCAGTTGCTCGCCCCACTGCCGGTAGCTGTCCAGGTCCAGCAGTGGCGTCCGGGCCACATACCGGGGCGTCGGCTCCAGCACGTGCACGATCTTCAGGGGCAGACCGCGGAGCAGCGCTTCGCGCGCCGCCCACTCGGCTGCGGCACGGCTCTCGGGTGAGCCGTCGAGGCCCACGGTGACGGTGCGGGACACGGTCTCCACCTCCCGGTGCGAAGTTCCTGACATCAGGGTGGCTGCCCGGCGCCTCCGTCAGCAGGGGCCATACGGCCCGGTCGGGGACCGACCGACCCTCTGCGGGTCCGATGCCGGAGGAGCCGGTCCCAGGGGCCGGACGGCCCCTGGCACGCCACCGCTCGCGCGGCACACCCTGGAAGGAGCCCGACATCCCGGCGAGGCCCTTACGGAGTCACCATGTACGGCACCCCGCGCACCGTCAGCGACGTCATGACCCAGACGGTCGCCGCCGTCGGCCGACGGGCTCCCTTCAAGGAGATCGTGCAACTGATGCAGGACTGGCAGATCAGCGCCCTGCCCGTCATCGAAGGCGAGGGCCGGGTGGCCGGCGTCGTCTCCGAGGCCGACCTGCTGCCGAAGGAGGAACTCCGGGACGACCCCGACGCGGGCTACCTGCAGCTCCGTCAGCCCGTCGACGTGGCGAAGGCCGGCGCCCTCACCGCGGAAGAACTCATGACCTCCCCGGCCGTCACGGTGCGGGCGAACGCCACCCTCGCCGAAGCCGCACGCACCATGGCGCGCCAGGGGATCAAGAGGCTGCCGGTCGTGGACGACGCGGGCCTGCTGGCGGGCATCGTCAGCCGCGCCGACCTGCTGAAGATCTTCCTGCGCGGGGACGAGGAGATCGCCGAGGAGGTCCGGCGGGAGATCGCCTCCCATCTCTTCCCGCCGCCGTCGTCGGCTGTGCGGGTGGAGGTGGAGGACGGCGTGGTGACGCTCACCGGCCGGATCCGTGACACGGCCCTCGTTCCCACCGCCGCGCGCCTGGTCAGAGCCATTGAAGGGGTCGTGGACGTGGAGTTCGACCTGACGCATGACGGAGGACCGCAATAGCGAGAGCGGTGAATCCGTCGGCCGACCGGGGGCCGGTCGGCCCTAGCGCGACGGGCACGGGCGGTTGATGATCGACCCCTAGGGCAGTCGGCGGAGCGCCGTCCGCGGAATGAGGTCACCATGACCGAGACACAGGTCTTCAGCGAGCAGAACCCGATCCGCGTGTTCCTGCTCGACGACCATGAGGTCGTACGACGCGGCCTGACCGACCTCCTCGACGCGGAACCGGACATCACGGTGGTCGGCGACGCGGACACCGCGGAACACGCGCTCACCCGGGGCCCCGCTCTGCGACCGCACGTCGCCGTGCTCGATGTCCGCCTGCCCGACGGCGACGGCATCACGGTCTGCCGTGAACTGCGCGACCGCATGCCGGGACTGGCGTGTCTCATGCTGACCTCCTTTGACGACGACGAGGCCCTGCTGGACGCCATCATGGCCGGGGCGTCCGGATACGTGCTGAAGCAGATCAAGGGCTCCGACCTGGTGTCGGCCGTACGCACCGTCGCCTCGGGGCAGTCGATGCTGGACCCGGCGACGACCGCCCGGCTGATGCGGTCCCTGCGGGCCGACCCGGTCGAGGTGCCCTCGCTGCCCCCCGAACTGGCCGCGCTCTCACCCCGGGAAACCGACATCCTCGCGCTGATCGGCGACGGTCTGACCAACCGGGAGATCGGTAAGAAGCTGTACCTGTCGGAGAAGACCGTCAAGAACCACATCTCCCGGCTACTGGCCAAACTTGGCGTGCAGCGCCGGGTCCAGGCGGCGGTCCTCGCCTCCCAACTGGATCCGCACGGCTCCGCCGACCATGCCCCCCGCTGAAAGCGGTCAGGCAGCGGTCACGTGTCCTCGGCGGCCGTTCGAACCGGAGAATCACGACACCCGGCGGTGATCACCATGTCCGACGTCATGACCACCGACCTCTACGAAGCGACCATGGCCATGTCCTACCTGCGGGAGGACATGCGGGCGCCGGCCGCCTTCAGTCTCTTCGTCCGCGACCTGCCGCCCGGCCGAGGGTGAGGTGCGCGCCGTACCGGAGGGCCGTCTGGTGTTCGCCGGTGAGCCGCTCCTGGAGGTGACCGCCCCGCTCCCTCAGGCGCAGCTGGTGGAGACGTACCTGCTGAACCCGCTCTGCCATCAGACGGTCGTGGCGTCCAAGGCGGCGCGCTGCGTCCTGGCCGCGGCCCGAAGGCCGGTCGTGGACTTCTCGCTCCGCCGCACACACGGCCCGTGGGCGGGGCTGCAGGCCGCCCGGCTGGGTGCTCTGGTCGGGTTCGCGGGCACGAGCAACGTCTCCGCGGCGGCGACCCTTGGCATCCCTGCCTCGGGGACCGTGGCCCATTCCTACATCGAGGCGTTCCCCGGCGAGGAGGAAGCGTTCCGCGCCTTCGCCCGCGCCCACCCCGGCCCGGTCACCTTCCTCGTCGACACCTACGACACGGAGGAGGGTGTACGCATTGCCGCCCGGGTTCTGGCCGATCTCCCCGGCGCGGCCCAGGCTGCGCGATCCGCCTGGACAGCGCGGACCTCGACACACTCTCACGGCGCGCAGGCGCCACCCTGGACGCTGCCGGACTGGCCGACGTACGGATCGTGACCAGCGGTGGACTGGACGAGTACGGCGTGGACCGGCTGGTACGCGCGGGCGCGCCGATCGACGTGTACGCGGTGGGCACGCGCGTGGGCGTGGCCGCGGACGCCCCGTACCTGGACGCCCCGTACAACTCGTCGAGTCCGACGGCCACCCGGTGATGAAACTGTCCTCGGCCAAAATCACGGCTCCGGGCCGCAAACAGTCTTCTCGCGTTGGCGGAGGAAGAAGCTCCGGATTCCGCTCAGCCTCTGCTGCGCACGGTGATGCGGCGCGGTCGGCGAACCTGGCCGCCGGACCACTGGCGAGACGCCCGCGGGCGGTTCCGCGAAGACCTCGCCGACCTGCCTGAGCCGACACGCCGCATTGGCGACCCCGAGCCGGTCCGGCCAGAGCGGTCCACGGAACTGGAACGGCTGACCGCCTCGGTACGCGGCGACATCGAAGCCCGACTGCGCCCCGAGCAGGGCCTCGCATCCGCGCGCACAGCTGTGCGCTGATCACGATCCGTTGCCGACGGAGGGTCGGCCGGTCCGCCGTCGGGACCATTGGCCCCTGGCAGGCCGACGGGATACGAGCCTTCCATGGAGTCGGCGGCGGCAGCCCCCCACGCCACCGCCGGGAGGAGGCGAGGGCGATGGCCGCTCCCGCGCCAGTGACGAAGAACGACCGGGCCCTGACGCTCACCGGCCCTGAAGAGACGAACGCCTCGATGCGCGACCGCGTCGGCGACGAGATCGTCGTACGCGGGACCCGGCCGAGGCATCTGGTCAACGGAGACGACCATGACCCGGCCCGGTGACCCCCGGCCGATCGTGGTGGGTGTCGGTCCCGACGCGACCCAACGGATGGCACTGGCCTGGGGAGCCGACGAGGCTGCTCGTAGGCGGTTGCCGGTACGGCTGGTACACGCCGAGGGCGGCCCCACGAGAGGCTACCGTGGGCAGGAGATACCACCGTCCTGGGAGGGATGGAACGACGCGCTGCACAAGGCCGGTCGACGGGTGCTGGAGGAGGCGAACGCCTTCGTCGCAACGCGGCACCCACAGCTCGAAGTGGACGCCCTGCTCGCCGAAGGCGAGCCGGTGTGGGTACTGCGTGAGCAGAGTCGCGACGCCACCGCCGTCGTGCTCGGATCGCGGCACCTGAGCCGGTCGCAGGAGCTGTTCGGCTCCGCCTCGGTCGCCCTGCCGGTCATGGCCCACACGCGCTGTCCCCTCGTGGTCGTCCCCGAGCCGGAACACATCACCCAGGAGCCCGCGCATTACGTCGTCGGTGTCGACGGCAGCGAACACTCCGCGGCGGCGGTCGACGTGGCCTTCGAGGAGGCAGCTCTGCGTGGCGCCGAGGTGCGGGCCCTGCTCGTGTGGGAGCCCGGACCGCTCAGGATCTTCGACGAGTACGAGCCCCAGCAGGAATGCCGGCGCCTGCTCTCAGAGGTGGTGGCGGGCCGCCACGCCCGCTACCCGGAGGTGGACCTGCGTCACGAGGTGGTCCTCGGGCACCCCGTCAAAGTGCTCACCGACGCCTCGGCCCACGCACTGGGCCTGGTGGTGGGCACTCGGGGCCGTGGAGGCTTCACCGGCATGCTCCTGGGCTCGGTCAGTCAAGGCGTGCTGCACCACGCCGGCTGCCCGGTCATCGCCGTACCGGCTCGCGGGTGAGCGGCCGGACCTGCACGAAGGGAAACCATCGTGACTGCACGAGCTCCCGGCGTGGAAACCGTCACCGCGCTCGTGGCGGACGCCGCCACCGCTCCCTCGCTGCACAACGTGCAGCCCTGGACCTTCCGCTACCTGCGGGACATCGGCGTCCTGCGCCTGTACGCCGACCTGGAGCGCGCACTGCCGCGAACCGACCCCGAGCACCGTGGCCTGCACATCGGTTGCGGCGCGGCGCTGCTCAACCTGCGCGTGTCCGCCGCGGTGGCGGGCCTGGCGCCGCTCGTCCGGTTGCTGCCCGAGCCCGCGTACCCGGAACTCCTCGCCGAAGTGCACCTGTGCTGCGCAGGACCGCCCGACGGGGCGCTCGCCCAGCTCGGCCCCGCCATCCGGCGTCGGCACTCCAGCCGTCTGCCCTTCCGTGACGAGGCGGTTCCCACGGCAGTGAGGGAGAGGCTGTCCGAAGCGGCCGGCGTGGAGGGTGCTCAGCTGTTGTTCCCCGGTCCCTGGCACGTTCAGTCGATCCTGGACCTGGTGCGTGACGCCGAGGGCAGGGAGGCGGTCGACCCGGCAGTACGTGCGGAAACGGTGCGGTGGACGCACACCGAGTCGTCAGGTGTCGCCGGGGCGGCCGACGGTATCTCCGGCGAGGCGTTCGGTCCCCGGCAACGCGGTGCCTCCACCCCGGTGCGTGACTTCGCCGTCGGCCGTCCGATGCCAGGGCGCGATGCGGCACCGTTCGAGAAGAGTCCGAACATCGCTCTGCTGGGTACGGCTCGCGACGAGCCGGTGGACTGGCTGTGCGCCGGTCAGGCACTGGAGCGGGTTCTCCTGCGGGCCACCACCGACGGACTCGTCGCTTCGGTCACCTCCCAGCCTCTGGAGTGGCCGCAGATCCGGTGGGCCGTCCGCGACCCCGTCTCGGCCATGGCACATGTGCAGATGGTGATCCGGCTCGGCTACGGCCCCGCAGGCCCGGCGAGCCCCCGTCGGCCGGTGACCGACCTGCTCGACGTCCTCTGACCTGCATCCACCGGGGAGTAAGGAGTGGCCGTATGAAGGTCGCCGAGGAGATGACCGTTCCTCCGGTGTGTGTGCCACCCGGCGTTCCCCTGGCCGAGGTGGCCCGGCAGATGGCCGAGTACGCCGTCGGCTCGGTTCTCGTGGTCGAGGACGGAGAACTGTGCGGCATCGTCACCGACCGGGACCTCGCCGTGCGCGGCGTGGGGAACGGCCTGTCCGTTCAGGCGCGGGTGGAGTCAGTCATGTCATCGCAGGTCGTCTCGGTGGGAGCCGCCGACGACCTGCAACAGGCCTACCTGATGTTCCGCCGCACGGGCGTCCGTCGGCTTCCGGTCCTCGCCGCGGGACGCGTGGTGGGCGTGCTGACGGTCGACGACCTCTTCCTCGACCGTCTTCCGGCACCTTGCCGACCTGCTGGGACCGGTCGCCTGGAGCGTCCTGCACGAGCGTCCGGGTCCTCCCTCGGAGACGCGAGCATGAGCCCGTCCCCGGCTCGGCAGCGGACGGCAGCCGTCCACGGGGTCGGGCCGCCGAAGGCCGTCGCGGCGACGGTACCGGCCCCGGAACTGCAGGACGTCGCCGCATCCGTCACCACTCTTGACGTACCCGCCGTCTTCACCGCCACCGACAGCTCCCCACGCGGCCTCACGACGACCGAGGCAGCCCTACGGCGGGGCCGATACGGCTCCAACGAGTTGCCCGGCGTAAAACGCGGCCAGGTGTGGCGTCGGCTCGTCGCGCAGTTCACCGACCTCTTCGCGGTCGTCCTGCTCGTCTCCGCGGCGATCACGTTCCTCGCCTACTGGCTCGGCCGGCCCCGGGATCCGGCGACCCTCCAGCTGGCCCTGGCGATTCTCGGGGTGGTACTGCTCAACGCGGGCATCGGTTTCACCAGGAGTACTCCGCCGAGCGCACGGCGGAGTCCCTGCAGAGCATGGTGCCGCACACCTGCCGCGTGTTGCGCGACGGGGAGCGACGGGAGCTGTCCGCCCGGGAACTGGTGCCCGGCGACGTGGTGGTCCTGGAGGCCGGGGACGCGGTGCCGGCCGACTGCCGGCTGGTCGAGGCCCAGGAAGCCGCCGTCAACAATGCCGCGCTGACCGGTGAGAGCGTTCCGGTCGCCCGCGTCGCACAAGCCGTGCCGCCCGGGCCGTCACTGGAGGCGCGCAACTGCGTGTGGATGGGCACCGACCTGGTCGCGGGCACGGGCAAGGCCGTCGTGCTCGCCACGGGTACGGGCACCGAGTTCGGGCGGATCTTCCGGCTCACCGCTGCCGCCCCGAGGCGGAAGACCCCGTTGCAACGGCAGGTCGCCGTCATGGCCCGCCGGGTCGCGGGGCTGGCACTGGTGAGCGGAGCCGTCGTGTTCGCCGTGCGCGCGCCCAGCGGGCAGCCGTTCGTCGACACGTTCGTCTTCTCGCTCACATCGCCGAGCTCGTACCGATCCTCGCCGCGACCTTCGCCGGTTTCCCACTCGTGCCGATCACAGCCGTGCAGATCCTGGCCATCGACCTCGGCTCGGACGTACTGCCCGCTCTGGCGCTCGGCGCGGAACCGATGGAGCCCGACGTCATGAACAGCCCGCCACGGCCCCGCCGGGAGCGGCTCTTCTCGACCACCGTCATGGGCCGCATCGTCTTCCTCGGCGGCATCCAGTCCATCGGCGTGTGCGCCGTCTTCTTCTGGCACATCCACGCCTCCGGCATCCCCTACGCGGACTTCACCAGGAACGATCCCGTCTACCGGGAAGCGATCACCATGGTCCAGGCCGGCATCGTCGTCAGCCAGTTCTTCAATGCGCTGGCCGTGCGCACCGACCGGCAGAGCGTCTTCCGGATCGGTCTGCTGACCAACCCCTGGCTGCTGGCCGCCGGCTGCTTCGGCATCGGGCTGATGGCCGCCATCAGCTACGCCCCGCCGCTGCAGGCGGTATTCCACACCGCGCCTCTGGTCCCCGCCGACTGGGCGGTCCTGGCAGCGTTCGGAGCGCTGCTGCTCATCGCCGAGGAATGCAGGAAGTGGACGCTGCGGCGCCGGAGGACACCCCCGTTGGGAGGAGTGCGATGAGAGTGATCATCGCGGGCTGCGGGCGGGTCGGGGCCACCCTGGCCACGCAGCTCGTCGCCGAGGGTCACGACGTACGGCTCGTCGACCGGCAGCCCAAGGCGCAGAAGAATCTGTCACCCGGCTTCCCCGGCGCCTTCCACGTGGGCAACGGCTTCAGCCGCCCCGTCCTGGAGACGGCCGGAATCGCCCATGCGGATGCCTTCGTCGCCGTCACGTCCGGGGACAACAGCAACATCGTCAGCGCGCGGACCGCCAAGGAGACGTATCGGGTACCGATCATCCTCGCCCGCATCCACGATCCGCGCCGCGCCGACATCTACCGGGAACTGGGCATCCCGACGATCTCCAGCGTCCGCTGGGCCGTCAACCGCATCCACCAGATGCTCCTGCACCGCCACCTCACCCCCGAACTCGCCTTCGGGAACGGCGAAACCCTTCTCGTCCGCTCCCAGCTGCCGCCCTACCTCACCGGACGGCAGACGACCGGGTTCGACGTCGACGGCGAGATCCGCGTCGTGGAGATCACCCGTGCCGGATGTTCGCTGCTCCCCGCCCGCGGTGTCCTCGCCGAGCCCGGTGACCTGGTCACCTTCAGCGTGGCGGCGACGGCCCTGGGACGGCTGAGCGGCTTCCTCGACAAGGAGCTGGGAACGTGAAGGTCCTGATCGCGGGCGCGGGCCGACTCGGCACCCAGGTCGCCCACGTCCTGTCCGCAGCCCGCAATGACGTCACCCTCGTAGAACACGACGACGACCGGGTGGCCGAACTCGGCGACCTGCCGCACGTACGGGTCGTCGCCGGGGACGCCTGCGAGCCGGCACTCCTGGAGCACGCGGGAGCCTATGCCTGCGATCTGGTCGTCGCCGCCACCGGCCGCGACGAGGACAACCTCGTCATCAGCCTCCTGGCCAAGCGGCAGTTCGGCGTGGGACGGGTGGCCGCGCGCGTCAACGAGGAGGAGAACGCCTGGCTCTTCGACCAGCGGTGGGGCGTGGACGTGGCCGTGCCCGCGGCCACCCCGCTGATCTCCCTCATCGAGGAGGCCACCGGTGCCACAGACACGGTGGCGCTCCTGCGGCTGAGCAAGGCAGGCGTCGAGGTCATCGAGACCGCGATCACCGTGGAGTCCCGGGCCGCCGGGCGCACTCTCGACGAGATCGTGCTGCCCACAGGCACCGTCGTCGCCACCGTCGTACGCGACGGCCGCCCCACGGTCCCCCACCCCGGGATACGACTGCTGCCCGGCGACGAACTCCTGCTCGTCTCCCACGAGGCGACGGAGCAGGAGATCCACGCGGCCTTCCAGTGACAGGGCCCGGCCGAGTCCGGGTCATGTCTCACTCCTTGTCGGAACGAACGATCACGACCGGGCAGCTCGCGTGCTGCGACACGTGCTGGCTCACCGAGCCGAGCAGGGCACGCGCGAAGCCGCCCCTGCCCCGGCTGCCGACAACCAGGACCTCGGCTCCGTCCGCGGCCCGCAGCAGAACGTCCGCGGGGTTGCCGTGCACCACCCGCGTGCGGACCGAGCCGGCGGCGTCCGCGCCGAGCACGTCGGCCAGCTCCTGGTCCATCTTCTGCCGGGTCTCGTCCTCGTCGACGTCCATGTCCACGGCGGGGGCCGACCAGCCGTACAGGCCCGGCAGCTCCCACACCGCGACGGCCTCCACGCTGCCGCCGACCAGGCCGGCATAGCGCACGCCCCAGCGCAGGGCCTCGTAGGAGGACCGCGACCCGTCCACGCCGACCACCACGCGGCGCTCGGAGGCATCCTTGTCCATGCGTCCCACCTCTGTCCTTCGGTGTCTGTGCCCGGCGGACCGGTCCACCACTGCTGTCCACGCTGCGGGACCCGTCGCCGCACCGCCAGAGATACGCATCCGGCGGCATGACGGGTGACGGTGGTTCGTCAGCATCCGCCGCCCGGTGGTCCGCCAAAGTTCGGACGCTGTTGCCCGACGGCAGGTGGCGGCGTGTCGAGAGCATCCGAGTGCGGAGCCTGTCCGGCAGTCACTGCCGTTGCGGCACGACTGCTACCGGACACAGGGCATGGTGCAGGAGCGTGTGACTCACGCAGCCGAGCTGGAATCCGAAGTGTCCCTCTCGGCGCCGTGCACCGACGATCACGAGATCCGCGGCCGCCGACCGCTCCACCAGGATCTTGCCGGCCGGTCCCTCGAGCGTCGCCGGTCGCGTCCGGACCTGTGGATGCTCGGCTGTCGCTGCCCTGAGCAGAGCATCGACCGCGGCGGACGCCTGCTCCTCGTAGGTGTCGTCCGGTCCTCCGGCCTGTATCCGGTCGTCGCTCCTGTCGTAGGCGGGCCTGCGCCATGCGCGCACCACGTCAAGGACGCAGCCGCGTACCTCGGCCTCCCGGAAGGCGAACCGCGCGGCCTCCGTGCTCATGCCGGCGTCGCCCAGCCCCAGCAGGATCCGCTCGTGCGTACCCGCCAGGCCCGCCCGGTCGCCGCGGACCACGATCACCGGGCAGTGTGCGCGAGCGGCGACGGCCAGCCCGACGGACCCGAGCAGCGCCCCCTTGAGTCCCCCACGGCCACGCGAGCCCACCACCAGCGCGAAGGCCTCGTCACCCGCACGCACGAGAGCGGCCGTAGCGTCCTCCGGAATGATGTCCGTGGTGACCTTCAGGTGCGGGTCGCGCCGTTCGACGCGGTCGGCCGCCGAGGCGACGATGTGCTCGGCCAGCACCCGCTCATCCGGGCGCCCGGAGCTCACCGACGGGATGCCCGTCTCATAGCGCTCCCACAGGGAGGCGTACACGATTCTGAGCGGAAGCACCTGACGGGCGGCCTCGTCGACAGCCCAGTCGACCGCCGACAGGCACGAGTCCGAACCGTCTACGCCCACCACCAGAGGAAGTGTCATCGTCCCCACCGCCTTTCATGGGGGCCGCCCACAGCGCGCGGCACAGCGGGATGAACTTCACCGTCGCACCCGGGGGCCGTAGCAGGGAGGGCTTTTCGGCTCGGGTCGGAGGGACCTTCGACCCCCCTAGGTCCGCACCTGGGGCCACTCGCGGTGCAGCACGACTTTGAGGGCGCCCGTGCTGGTGCCGTGCGCGAACACCTCGTAGGCGTCCTCCATCCGGTCGAGGGCGAGGGTGTGGGTGACCAGCGGTGAGACGGGCAGACGGCCGAACCGCATCAGCTCCAGCAGCCAGGGTGTGGAGGACGTGTCGACCTGGCCGGTGCTGATGGTGAGGTTCTTGCGCCAGAGAGACTCCAGGTGCAGGGTCGCCGGTCTCCCGTGTGTCCCGATGTTGGCGATGTGCCCTCCCGTGCGGACGGCGCGCGTGCACAGCACGAAGCCGTCCGGATCCCCGGACGCCTCGATGACCACGTCCGCGCCCGGCCCCTCGGACAGGTCGGCGATCATCTTTCCCGGCGATTCGGCGGCATCCGCGCCCAGTCGGGCGGCGGTCTCCAGGCGGGCATCGGCCTGGTCGACGACGATGATCCTGCGGGGCGAGTACAACCGCGCGACGACGACCGAGGCGAGGCCGACGGGACCGGCGCCCACCACGACGACGGTGTCTCCGGGGCCGACATGTCCGTTCCGGATCCCGACCTCATAGGCGGTGGGGAGGAGTTCGGCGAGCAGTACGGCGTTGTCGAGAGGGAGGTCGGAGGGCCGTCGGGTGGTGGAGTGGTCGGCGAACGGCACGCGCACCAGCTCGGCCTGTGTGCCGTTGATCAGATTGCCCAGGATCCATCCCCCGCCGCCCCGGCACTGCCCGTACCTGGCGTCGTGGCACTCCCTGCACCCGCCGCAGGCCGACACGGCCGACACGATCACCTGATCGCCGGGGCGCAGGTGGTGAACCTGTCCACCAGTTTCCACCACCTCTCCGACCGCCTCGTGGCCGAGCACCGTCCCCGGGCTCACCTCGGGGAAGTCACCGCGGCGGATGTGCAGGTCAGTACCGCAAACGGTGGTCGCGTCGACGCGCACCACGGCGTCGGTCGCCTCCTCGATCACGGGGTCGGGGACGGTGTCCCAGGAGGTGTGTGCCGGGCCGTGGTAGACGAGCGCTCGCACCGAACTCACTCCCTCGCTTCCTTGAAAACACGGTCATCCCAGTGCTGCTCCCTCCCACGGGACGCGGCCCGCTCGGCTCAGTCCGGCTCCATGTAGGGGCGGCGGAAAACCGGGGCCTGGCCGGTGCCCCACGGACGTACGACCGTGAGCGCCTGTGCGACCGCGCGCTCCAGCGCACCGCTGGTGTCGATGGGGACGGCCGCCGGCCACGGCGGTTCCCTGGCCGCCATGGCGGCGGCGATGTCGGGGCCCGCGTCGGAGGGACCGGCGGTTCGTGTGCTCAAGCGGGCCGCGGACACGGTGTCCGGCACATGGCAGTGCAGCGCCACCAAGTCGGCGCTGGTGCGTTCGGCCACGTGTGCGGCGGCTTCCCGCTGGGTGGCATCCGCCCAGGTGGCGTCGAGGACGACGGACTCGCCGGAGGACAGCAGCAGGGCCGCGCGGTCGAGCAAAGCTGCGTAGGTCCTGGCCGTCCACTCGGGCGTGTAGAGACCCTCGCCGTAGCCGGCGGAGGCGGACTGTTCCGCGGGGATGCCGGCGAGTTCCTTGCGGATGCGGTCGCTGCTGAGCAGGGTGACTCCCAGCCGGTCGGCCAGCGCTCCAGAGAGGGTGGACTTCCCGCTTCCGGGGAGGCCACCGACGACGGTGAGGCAGACGGCGGAGGTGCGCAGATGGCGCAGCGCCAGGGAGGCGAGCCGTCGTGCCGCAGCTTCCGCGCCGGGCGTGCCCTGGCGGGCCTGGATCACCGAGACCTTGGCGCGGACGAAGGCGCGGTAGGCGACGTAGTGGTGCCACAGGGAGGCGGGCGCGGGGTCCGCGGAGTACTCGCCGTACCGGGCGAGGAAGTAGGCCGCGGCTTCCGGGGCGCCGAGCTGCTCCAGATCCATGGCGAGGAAGGCGGCGTCGTCGAGGCCGTCGACATAGCGGAGATGGTCGTCGAACTCCAGGCAGTCGAGGACACGGGGGCCGTCGTCCAGGCAGAAGACGTCCTCGGCGAGCAGATCTCCGTGGCCGTCCACCACCCTGCCCTGCTGGATACGGGCGTCGAACAGCGGGGCGCGACCGGCGAGATAGCGGCGTACCAGCCGCTCGGTCTCGGGCAGGCAGTCCGGCACGGTGCCCTCCGCGGACAAGGCGTGCAGCTGCGCGAAGCTCGCCTCCCATCGTCCCGACAGTGCGTCGCGCGAGCCTTGTTCGTCCACGTCCCGACCGCGGGGCGCGGCCGCGTGCCACACGGCCAGGTGCCGCGCGACCGTGCGTAGGGTGTCGTCCACGGTGGCCCCTGCCCGTACGAGGCGGGAGAGGCGGCGGTCCTCCGGCATGCGGCGCATCACCACGACCGGTTCGGGCGCCTCCGCATCGGGGCTGCGGAACTCGCCCAGGCCCACGTAGACATCGGGTGCGAACCGGCGGTTGAGGGTGATCTCGCGCTCGCACGCGGCCTGTCGGGCAGCGACGGTGGTGTAGTCCAGGAAACCCGGTGCGACCGGCTTCTTGCACTTGTAAGCCCGGTCGCCGACGAAGAACAGTGTCGCGGTGTGGGTCTCGCACACCCCGGCGCGTGGGAACGGCTGTGTCGCACCCGGGTGGACCGTGGACGCGTCGGCTCCGGAGGAGCGAAGGCTGGGCCGGTTCACCGGACCGCCCACTCGGTCGGGTGCGTTCACCGTCCCTCCAGGTTCTTACGTGACGGAGGCCGACGTCGCCTGCAACAGGGTCGCTCCGAGCCTCTCCCTTCGAGGATCCTCCGGTCCTCGCCCCGGCGCATGCCGATCGGGCCGCAGGGCCCGGCGCGAGTCGTGGAGCCCGGCCGAGAGGAGACAGGCGCTGTTTGGACGTCATCCGCGCTGCCTCCGTGGGCGCCGGGGAGTGTGCTCCGGCACCACCGCTGTCCAGCTGAATCTCGCATTGAGGTGGGAGGGCTGTCGCCCCGTGCGGTCCGGTGGCCCACGTGGCAGGTTGGATACAGCACCATCCTGCGGAGAGGGCGGCGATCATGCGAGCTCACCTCGGCGACCAACTCGTCATCGAACGTCCGGCGACCGGCGGCGCCAGGCGCGACGGCGAGATTGTCGGACTGCATCACGAGGACGGAACACCCCCCTACGACGTGCGCTGGTCGGACACGGACGAAGTGACGCTCGTCTTCCCCGGGCCCGATGCTCACATCCGCCATCTGGAGCATGCGCAACCGGTGTCGACGGAGGAGGGGCGGTTGGGGGTCCCTACCGCCGCGACGCGTTCGACCGGGGCAGGCAATCCCGGCGACATCGGTCGACGTGTGGAGGCGGAGCGCCGCAGACTTGGGCTCAGCCGAGTGGAAACAGCGGGCCGCGCCCGCATGTCACACGACTACCTCGCGTATCTCGAAGAAAGCCCCGCCGACCCGACTCTGGCAACGCTCGTCAGGCTGGCCGACGCACTCGGCACCACGGTCGCCGCACTGCGAGGCGGAGGCATGGATCTCCCACCCGGCCAGGGCCACGCACTGCTCCACCCCCAGCTGCGAGACCTGGGCCCAGAGGAGTGCCGCACCCTGCTCTCCACACACGGCGTGGGCCGCGTGGCGGTGTCGGCGCCCGACGGCCGCCCAGTAGTCGTCCCGGTCAATTACGAGGTGGTCGAAGACACCATCGTCTTCCGGACCACGCCCGACTCCGTGACCGCCACGGCCGCGGAAAAGGAGGTCGCCTTCGAGGTCGATCACGTGGACGAGACCCTGAGCCAGGGCTGGAGCGTGCTTGCCGTCGGCCCGGCACGCGTGGTGACCGAGCCGGAGGCCGTGCGCAGGCTCAGCCGACACGCGCACACGACACCGTGGGCCGGCGGGCAGCGCGACATGTGGGTGTCGATCCGGCCCACGAGGCTCACGGGCCGCCGGATCACTCCGGCCGACCAGTAGACGGCCACCGTGCACGTGGCTCCCTGGGAGCCGCTTCCCGGTAGGGCCCCGCCGGCGCCTGCAGGCGCCCGTCACTTCGCTGCGCTCGGTTGGCCCGATCCGGAGCCCTCCTCACCCAGCCGGGACTCGACACCCACCACGCCTTCTTGTCTCGCGAGGTAGAGGCAGCGCCCTGTCCAGGACGTGCGGCACGCCCCGGAGCTCGCCAACCCGAGGGTCGGACGCCGGCGCCACTGGCGGCGGTCACGCCTCGCGTGGCCGCAGAACCCTTACTCCGGACGCCGGCAGTTGTTCTTGAATGGTCACTCATGTATGTTTGCCCCATGCCCAGACCTCGAGAGTTCGAGCCCGACACCGTCCTGAACGCGGCCATGCTGCGGTTCTGGGAACGCGGGTACCGGGCGACGTCCATCGAGGATCTGGTGACGGCGACCGGGGTCAAGCCGGGGAGCCTTTACAGCGCCTTCCCGGGCGGTAAGCACGCGCTGTTCCTGAAGTCGTTGGAGCGTTACTCGAGGCTGGTCGTCCCCGAGAAGCTGGGCGAGTTGGAGGCTTCGGGCGCCTCGGTGGCCGAGATCCGCGGCTACTTCGACGGGCTGGTGCGCGACCTGCTCAGCCCCGAGGGTCGACGAGGCTGCCTGCTCGTCAACACGGCGATCGAGAAGGCCGCCGAGGACGACGAGGCAGCGGCCGTCGTGCGTGGCCACATGGCCCGGCTCGAACGGTGCATGACCCACGCGCTGGAGAACGCGGCTCGCAGGGGTCAGGTGCGCGCCTCGCTGGACTGCGCCGGCAGCGCCAAGCTGCTGGTCGCGACATGCCAGGGGCTGATGGTCGTCGGGAAGGCGAATCCCGACGAGACGCTCCTGCGGGCGATCGTCGACAACGCCTTCGCTGCTCTCGCCTGACGGCCGGGCACACGGGCCACCGTACGCGGTGGCTCTTTCTTTGCATCAATAGTTGAATAAGTACTCAAGAATGGAGCTGGGACATGAAGGCCATCGTCATCTCCGCCTACGGCGGCCCCGAGGTTCTCACCCTCACCGAACTGCCCGACCCGGCGCCCGCCGATGACGAAGTGCTGATCCGGGTCAAGGCGTTCGGCCTCAACCACGCCGAGGCGTACATGCGCAGCGGCGCCTGGGGGAAGGTCGCCGCCGTCCCCGGGATCGAGTGCGCCGGGGTGGTCGAGGCAGACCCATCCGGTGAACTCCCCGTCGGGACCAGGGTGGTGGCGATCCTCGGCGGCATGGGACGGACCCGCAACGGAAGCTACGCGGAGCTGGTGACCGTGCCGGCGACCAATGTGGTGGCCGTGCGCTCGTCGCTGGACTGGGCCGATCTGGCAGCGGTGCCCGAGGTGTACGCGACGGCGTGGAGCGGCCTGTTCGGCAATCTGGACCTACGACCGGGTGAGACCGTCCTGGTGAGGGGAGCGACCTCCTCGCTCGGCCAAGCCGCCGTCAACCTCGCGGTCGACCACGGCGCGACCGTGCTTGCCACGACCCGGGACCCGCAGCGAGCGCCACTGTTGAAGGAGCTCGGGGCCGCTGACGTGCTCATCGACGACGGCGCGCTCGCCGACCAGGTCTCGGAACGGGAGGTCAGCGTCGACGCGGTGTTCGACGTCGTCGGCAACAGCGCCCTGCGCGACTCGCTGGCCCTGGTCCGGCCACGCGGCCAGGTGTGCCAGCTCGGCTTCCTGGGCGGATTCGAGCCGGTGCGGGACTTCGACCCGATCGCCGATCTCCCCAGCGGAGTCCGACTCAGCTTCTTCGGCAGCGCCTTCGTCCTGGGCACCCCTGCATTCCCGCTCACCGACGTACCGTTGGACGAGATCTACGCCAAGGTCAACGTAGGTGCCCTCCGGGCCCGCCCCACCCGGGTGTTCCGGTTCGACGAGATCGTCGAAGCCCACCGGACCATGGAGGCCGGAGAAGCCCTCGGCAAGATGGTCGTCACCCTCGACTGACCCCCGGACCCTCCGTCAGCCGCCAAGGAGTCCTGCCGCGCCAGAGGAAATCGGCGGGGTTCTCCCCGCGCCGACAACACGGACCGGCCCGACGGGGGTACGGGTGCGGCTTGCTGCCCGCCCGTGCCCCGACGATCGGCCGCCTTCATTCCGTGCCCCTCGCCCCCGCCGTGCCCGTCGCGCTCACCGCCTCCGAGCGCCACCGGGTGACCGCCGAGCCAGTTGCCTGCTGGCCTTTCACCAAGGCGTAGCGCCACCGTCGATCGCGGCGTGCGCCTCGGGCTGCGCACCCTGAGGAAACCCGGTGATCTTGGTGCCAACTATCCCCGGTTTGTGACAACTAAAGGTGGTGGTCGCAGCAGGCTAACGCCGTACCCTCGGCATCCCCAGGCCGATCCAGGAGATGATCTCGCGCTGGATCTCGTTGTTGCCGCCGCCGAAGGTGAAGATGACCGCCGAGCGGTAGCCGCGCTCCAGCTCGCCGTGCAGGACGGCACCCGCCGAGCCCTCCTTCAGCGGTCCCGCGGCCCCGACGATCTCCATGAGCCAGGCGTAGGCGTCGCGGCGGGCCTCGGAGCCGTAGACCTTGACTGCGGAGGCGTCCTGCGGGGTGAGCGTGCCGTCCTGGACGGCCGTGACCATCTGCCAGTTCAGGAGCTTCAGCGCGTCGAGCCGGGTGTGCGTGCGGGCGAGCAGCCGGCGCACCCAGCCCAGATCCACCACGCGTCGGCCGTCGGCGAGTTTCGTCTCCGTCGCCCAGCGCTGGACGTCGTGCAGGGCACGGACGGCCATGGTGCCGTGCGCGGCGAGGGTGACGCGTTCGTGGTTGAGCTGGTTGGTGATCAGCCGCCAGCCCTGGTTCTCCTCGCCCACGCGGCGGGAGACCGGGACGCGGATGTTCTCGTAGTAGCTGGCGGTGGTGTCGTGGGAGGCGAGCGTGGTGATGAGTGTGCAGGAGTAGCCCGGGTCGGAGGTCGGCACCAGCAGCATGGTGATGCCCTTGTGCGGCGGGGCGGCGGGGTCGGTGCGCACGGCGAGCCAGACCCAGTCCGCGGTGTCGCCGTTGGTCGTCCAGATCTTCTGCCCGTTGACGACGTACGCGTCCCCCTCGCGTACGGCCCTGGTCTTCAGGGAGGCGAGGTCGGTGCCGGCATCCGGTTCGCTGTAGCCGATGGCGAAGTCGATCTCGCCGGAGAGGACGCGCGGCAGGAAGTACGCCTTCTGCTCCTCGGTGCCGAACCGCATGAGCGTCGGGCCCACCGTGTTCAGCGCCATCAGCGGCAGCGGTACGCCGGCCTGGGCGGCCTCGTCGAAGAAGATGAACTGCTCCATCGCCGTCATGCCGCGCCCGCCGTACTCCTCCGGCCAGCCGACGCCGAGCCAGCCGTCGGTGCCGAGCCGGCGGATGGTCTCCCGGTAGAACCGCTTCTGCGCGGCCGGGTCGGCGTACCGGGCGTAGGCGTGGTCCGGAACCAGTTCCGCGAAGTAGGCGCGCAGTTCCGCGCGCAGTCGCTGCTGCTCGGGCGTGTGGTCGAGATGCACGGCGCCTCCAGGCTCCCCAAGGGCGGTCCTGACGGCGCACACCGTAGAACGTGTTTCAGAAATAGGGAATGAGGAGTCCCGGGGGAATCCCCGGATTCCTCACGACCCGGATTCCCCGCGAACGGTCACACGAGACTCCGCAGGAACTCCGCGCAGGCGTCGGCGCAGGCCCTGCAGGTGCCTGCGGCGGACTCGGCGCCCGGCTGGTCGTCGAAGGCGCGGGCGCACTCCAGACAGGCGGAGCGGCACCACTCCAGCCGGACCCGGATCTCGTCCTCGTCCTGCCGGCTCTCCTCGCACAGGGTGCGGCACGTGGAGTCGCACACCTCTGCGCACATGATGCCCAGTCTGCGCACCCGCTCCTGCCGCTCGGTGCCGTCCGGGTCGACCAGGCTCGCGCGCACCGCACAGGCCCTGGCGCACTCGGTGCACGCCTGCGCACAGGCGAAGCGGTCTTCCAGGAACCGGTACAGCTGCTGCGAAGTGGGCGATGTCACATCATGCGGGTAGCCGGGGTACAGGACGGCAAACCACCGTACGGGCGGAGCGGCGCCCGTGTCCAGAGATCGCCCTATGTGCGCCGCCGTCACGCATTGCGTCCGGTTCGTCCGGTTCTGGGCGGGGTATCTCTCTCCTATGAGTACCGCATCGATGCAGCTGGCCGCAGCGAGCGGCCTGATGAGCCTTGTCCTGTTCATCGTGGCCGTGGGCGTCCTGGCGCTGCTCGCCGGCGGCTTCTGGATGAACTCCCGCGTCAAGTACCGCGAGTCTCCCCGGCCCCGGCCCGAGGAACAGCCCAAGCTGCCGCCGGACGGCCCGGTGCGCGAACTACGGGAGAACAGAGAGTCCCAGGAAGTTCCCCAGACCCCCAAGGGCGGCCGACCGCTCACCCCCTACGAGCTGAGCAACATGGACTCCAAGCCGAGCGAGTCGAAGGACCGTCCGCGCTGGAGCAAGGGTTCCAGCGGTTCGTTCGGTGGCGGCGGACTGGGCGCCCACTGACATCCCGACCCGGCCCGCGCCGGACCGCCGTACGCCCCCAGGCCCTAGGAAACCTTCCGGGCGGCGTCCAGGCGGCCGACGCGGGCCACGTTCTGCCGGTCCTCGGGATCCTGGCTGGGCTCCGCCGCGAACCAGGCGTCGAGGATCTCCTTCAGCAGCGGTTCCGAGGTCAGCCGCAGGCTCAGCGCGAGGACGTTGGCGTCGTTCCAGCGGCGCGCGCCGTCCGAGGTGACGGCGTCCGTGCACAGCGCCGCGCGTACCCCGGGCACCTTGTTGGCCGCGATGGACGCGCCCGTGCCGGTCCAGCAGCACACCACCGCCTGATCGGCGGTGCCCTCGGCCACGTCCCGGGCAGCCGCCTCGGAGCAGACCGCCCACTGCGCGTCGGCGCCTGGCCGCAGCGCGCCGTACGCCCGCACCTCGTGGCCTCGGCGCTGCAACTCGGCGACCAGGAGACGGGCCACGGGCTCGTCCATGTCGGAGGAGACGGAGATCCGCATATCGGGGAGCCTAGCTGTGCCTAGCTGTACTGACCTGAAGCGTTGTACAGGCCGCTGACGGGGGGTGTGACGGCTGGGTGGCCGCCGAGCGCGGCGGACGGCTCGGGCCCCGGCGGGCGCTCAGGCGCCGGCCGGGGCCCGGGAGCAGGGCACGTGGGAGGTCAGGGGTGGTCGGGGCGCTGGGACGGAGGTACGCCGCCGCCCTCGCCGCCGCCCTTCTGGCCCTTGTCCGAGCCGTGCGGGCGCCCGCTCCGGTCGGCCGTCTGGCGGGCCTTCCGCTCGCCGCTGTCCTGCGGGGTGGCGCCTCCCTTGTCACTGCGCCGCTGTTCGGGCTGCTGCGGATTGGACATGCGCCGGACTCCCTCCGGGTGGTGCGGGATGCGTGCACGGGCCGGGTTCCCAGAGCCGTGCGGATCATCCGCGCCCTCCTCGACGGATGCGGCGGGCGAGGGGGCGGAACCGCTCGCCGCCCGGTGGAGGTGTTCGAGGGCGTCGAGGAGTACCGAGCGGTGGTACCAGCTCAGCCAGGCCGCCGTCTCGCAGGCCAGCAGGCCGAGGGCCTCGGCCTGGGGGGCGGTCGGCCGGTGGCCGGCGTCGGGCCAGTGCAGGGTGATCACGCCGGTGCAGGAGCCGGCCGAGGACAGCACCGGCACGCTCTGCAGGGCGCCGGTGCCCGTGGTCAGCAGGACGCGCCGGAACTCCTCGGAGAGCAGCGCGTCGGCGGCCACCTCGGGCACGCTCACCGGGCGTCCGCGCAGTCGCGCCACCGCATCGGCCGTACCCTCGTCCCGGCCGCGCACGAGGTGGTCGACGAACGTCTCCGGGCAGCCGTGGTGGGTCTCCAGCATCAGCGTGTTCGCGGCCGGGTCGACGAAGCGCACGTACCCGGCCGGCGCCCGCCCGATGGACAGCGCCTCGTGCAGCACGGCGTCGGTCATCTGCCGGCGGTAGCGGGGATCCCGGCCGTCGCGGGCCAGGATCCGCAGCTGCGGCACGGGCAGGGAGCGCCGGCCCGGGAACCACACCTCGCCGTCCGGGGGCCGGGCCACGACCACCGCGGAGACCAGGACGCGCAGCGGCACGTTGAACCGCTGCGAGGCCTCGCGCAGCACCCGGAAGGCGCTGCCGGAGTCGGGCAGGCCGTAGCGGACCATGAGCACGCCCTGCGCCATGCCGATGACCGGCGCGGTGCGCACCCGGGCACGCAGCGCGCGCACCTCCTTGCGCAGGTCCTCGTAACTGGGCCGCAGCGGATCCGCCATCTGCGACCGCCAGGCGGGCAGGTCCTCCACGCGGGAGGCGGTGCGGGCGAGCTCCCGCAGCGCCTCGTCGAGGGTGGCGTAGAGCCGTACGCCGTTCAGCCGGGCCAGGTGCACCGCCTCGCGCACTCCGGGCCGGGCGCGGACGATGATCAGGTCCGGGCGTCCGGGGCGCGACCGGGTGGTCTCGCTGAGCGTGTGCAGCACGGCGGCACCGCCGAGCTGCACATGGGCCATGTCGAGGACGGGGCGCAGGCCCGCGCGGTCCGCCTTTTCGAGGTGGCCGCGCAGCTCCGCCGACCAGGCCTCGGCCCCCGCGGCGTCGAGGCTGCCCGACATGCGCAGCAGCAGCGCTCCCTCGGCGGGCAGTCCCTCCACGACGGACGACTCGATGACGAGCGGGGCCGGGGCGGCGGGCGGGTCGGAAGAGGGTTTCATGGCATCACCGGGATCAGGACGTCGCAGAAGACTCGAGAGGCCTCTTCCTGACCACTGTGCACGGTAGGTGTCCGACCCGCGATCGCGCCATGCACCGCGCCGGACGGGCGCCCGCCGGTGTGCTCACCAGGCGGCGCCGCCGGGCCGCGGGCTCGCGCGTCGTGCCGCCTCCAGGGGTTCCTGCAGGGAGCTCAGTGCGGACGCCATCGTGGCGTGGGCCCGCACGCCCGGCAGCCCGGCGGCGCGCAGCGCCTCGCGTACATGCGGCCGGGGCTGTACGACGGGCAGGGCGCGGCCGGAGAAGGCGAGGATCCCGGTGGCCCGGTCGACGGCGCGCACCGCGGCAGCGCAGCCGAGGTACAGCTCGGTCATGTCCAGCACGGGGTGTTCGCCGGCTCTGTCGGCCTGGGCGATGTGCTCGGCGAGCGCCTCGGAGAACTCCCCGGCGTTGGAGGCGTCGACCGTGCCCCGGGCCTTCAGGACGCTGACCGCGCCGAGTTCGGGGCGGTGCTCGTGCACGGTCTGCAGGAGTATCGGGGCCGGGCCGCCGGGGCGGAACCGGGCACGGGGGCGCTGACCGTCATCCATGGGGATCGGGCTTCCTGGGCGGGGAAGGATCGGAGCAGCCAGCCGCGTCTTGACCGGGGAGTTCACTGTGCCTGCGCCCCGCGCCCGGCGCAACGACTCGGGCCGGGCGTGTCGCGCCGGATGCGGTTCAGCCGACATACCGCCGTGCGGGCGAATTCCGGCGGGCCCGCTCCAGCGCCGCGAGCCGACGTTCCAGGTCCGGCGGTACGGGGTCGCGCTGGCGCAGCACCCAGGGCAGTCCGGCGGTGGCGTGGGCGAAGGCGCGGGCGGAGGCGGCGTCCCGGGGCACGGTCCGCATCAGGTGCCCGGTGCGGCGCAGCGCCGGCAGCAGCGGGCGGCGCAGCCAGGTGAACCACAGCGTGTTGCGCAGGCCGAGGACGCGGCGGGCCGTGCTGTCGCGCAGCCGGGAGGCGTGGTGGTGGACGGTGAGGTCCTCGGCGTAGGCGAGCCACCAGCCCTGTCGCAGCAGGTCGCAGGCGAGGAGTTCCTCCTCGCCGCCGAGCCACAGCCCTGGGTGGAAGCCGCCGCCCGCGCGGAAGGCCTCGGTCCGCAGCACGGTGGCGGCGGCGAGGAACGAGCCGAGGGCGGGGCCCGGGAGCCAGTCGGGTCCGGGCAGCGGGGACTCGCGGAGTTCGCGTACGACGGGGTCCTCGGTGCCGTCGGGTTCCACGACGATCCGCGCGGTGACGGCCGCGAGGCGGGGCCGGGCGTCGAGCAGGTCGGCGGCGCGGCGCAGGCTGCCGGGCTCCCACCAGGTGTCGTCGTCGCAGAAGGCGACGTAGGGCGTGCGGACGTGCCGGACGGCGAGGTTGCGGCCGATGGCGCCCAGGTTGCGGCCCGGGCGCAGCAGCGTCACCTGGGGGAACTCGTGGGCGACCGCTTCGGCGGTGCCGTCGGTCGAGGCGTTGTCGGTGACGATCACGCGGGGGCGCTCGGGGAGCCGGTCCAGCAGGGCGAGGGTGTGCAGCAGTTCCTCGCGGCGGTTGTGGGTGATCACGACGACGGTCGTGCGGTCGTCGGGGGCGGTCCGGGTCATCGTGCGGGGTCTTCCTGCGGGCGTACGGCCGCCTGCCGGTCGAGCAGGCGGGCGGCGTGTTCGACGTGCGGGGGCAGGGTGCGGCGGCGGGCCAGGGCGGCCGGCAAGCGCACGAGGGTCTCCTTCAGGGCGCGGCGCGCACCGGGGCGGCCGGCCGCGGCGGCCACGGCGAGGTCGGTGCCGGCTCGCAGGGCCACGGGCCAGGGGCGGCGCAGACAGGTGGTCAGCACGTGATTGCGGCGGACGAGGAAGGGGCGTCCGGTGCGGCCGTGGTCCTCGGGGTGGTGGCGGGCGCGCAGCGTGGGTTCGTAGGCGACGCCCCAGCCCTCGGCGGCCAGGTCGTAGGCGAGCAGGGTCTCCTCGCCGCCGAAGAAGAGCAGCGGGTGGAAGCCGCCGACGGCGAGGAAGGCCTCCCGGCGCACCACGCA
This sequence comes from Streptomyces sp. NPDC007205, assembly GCF_040634095.1. Taxonomy (NCBI): domain Bacteria; kingdom Bacillati; phylum Actinomycetota; class Actinomycetes; order Kitasatosporales; family Streptomycetaceae; genus Streptomyces; species Streptomyces sp. NPDC007205. Next base: position 1,644 of record NZ_JBEYEW010000023.1, on the reverse strand, counting down.
GGCGCAGCCGAGGAAGCCGAGCACCGGGCGGCCGCACAGGTCGGGTTCGAGGGGCAGGGGCGAGGCGGCGAGGACGGCGTTCAGGGGGTCCTCGGCGGCCTCTTCGCCGACCAGCGTGCGGGCGGCGAGCAGACCGAGGCGAGGATGGTGGTCGAGGAGGTCGGCGGCGCGGCGCAGGCTGCCCGGCTCCCACCAGGAGTCGTCGTCGCTGAAGGCGACATAGGGGGTGCGGGCGTGCCGGACGGCCAGGTTGCGGCCGAGCGCGCCGGTGTTGGCCGCGGGCCGCAGCAGACGGGTGAGGGCCGGGTGAGCGCGCACGGCCCTGCGGGTGGTGTCGTCACGGGAGTTGTCGACGACGATGACCGGGGGCCGCTCGGGCAGCTCGGCCAGCGCGTCGAGCGTACGCAGCAGGCTGGCGGCCCGGTCGCGGGTGATGACGGCGACGGTGATCCGCGGGTCCGGCGCGGCGGTGGCCCTGCGGGTGCGGCCGGCGGCGGGCTCAGTGGACATGCGCCACCTCCGGTCCGGCCGGCCGGGAGCCGCTGCCGGCCGGCCGGAGCAGCGTCAGGCAGGCCGCGGCGACCTCCCCGGAGCCGATGCGCAGCAGGCGGGCGTCGGGGGTGCGGCCGTGCGGGTCGCCGGGCGGGCCGGGCTTCCACAGGGCCAGGTGGGCCGGGCTCGCGGGCGGCCCCCACAGGTGGGGGGAGACGGGGCCGAAGAGGGTGACGGAGCGGGTGCCGTGGGCGACCGCGAGATGCGCCAGACCGGTGTCGCCGCTGAGCACCAGGGACGCCTCGGCCACCAGTGCGGACAGCTCCGCGTACGGCAGGCCGCCGGTGAGCACGTCACGGGCCCGCTGTCCGCTGCGCTCGGCGACGGAACGCACGAGGGCGTCCTCACCGGGTCCGCCGGTGAGCACGACAGGGTGTCCGGCCGCGCGCAGGCACCGTACGACGGCGGCGAACCGCTCCCCCGGCCAGCGGCGGGAGCCCGAGGCCGCGCCAGGGTGGACGACCACCGCGCCCGGCGCCGGGGACGGCGTCGCGGGCCGGGGCAGACGCAGGTCCAGGGGGTCGGCGGGGATGCCGTAGGCGTGCAGGAAGGCACACCAGCGGTCCCGTTCGTGGAGGCGGGCCTGCCAGGGCGGACCGTCCGGGCCGGCGTGGGCGAGCAGCCTGCGCGGGTGTACGGCCGCGAGGGCGTCGCGGCTCTCGGGGCCGTTGCCGTGCAGGTCGATCGCCACGTCGGGCGGCGGGCCGGTCCAGTGCGTGAGGGAGGGCACCGCCCGCCCCGGGGCCTCGGCCGGGAACACGGCGTCGACCGCCCCGGTGGCGAGCGCCGGTTCGGCGAGGCCCGGCGGCAGGGCGAGGACGGTCCGATGGCCGGGAAAGGCCCGCCGGACGCCGCGCAGCGCGGGCACACCGGCCAGCAGATCGCCGAGCCCGAGCGCGCGCAGCACCAGGACGACCGGGGGGTGGGACGAGGGCGTGCGGGTCACCGGGTGGCTCCTCCGAAAGGTGCGGCTGCCGTCGCGGGACGACGGTCGGGTACTACGTCGCGGGCGGGGGACGCGTACCGGAGGGCGGCGCGCGGGCCGGGGCCGGTGCCGTGCGGCGGACGCCGGGTGCCGCCCTTGGCGGGCCA